>JBOFET010000287.1:0-13537 GCA_051648225.1 Luteolibacter sp. | reverse complement strand
GACGACGCGGCTGGAGCGCGCGGGTTTAAATTCGGCAGAGGTGATGCCCAAGGCGATGAGCAAAAGCTTGAGGACCTGCGGTAACGGCGGCGGGTTTTCGTTCACCGGATGGTATTGGAGCAAGCCGCTTGGTTTCTATCGGGCGTTCGTGACGGACTTGAACCGGACGGTGGTGTTGAGGTTCGACAAGTGAGCGGTGGTGGTTTCGCCGGGCGCACCGGAGGATTTCGTCATGGAACTCAACCGCTGATGGCCGCCTCACCTGATGGATTCTTCGCAACGACGCGCTGGACGATGGTCCGGGCGGCGGGCGCATCGGCGGGTGAGGCGCTGGAATCGCTGTGCACGGCGTATTGGTTTCCGCTGTATGCCTATGTCCGGCGGCAGGGGTTCTCCAAGCAGGATGCGGAGGATTTGACGCAGGCGTTTTTCGCGAAGCTGCTAGTGCGGCGGGACTTCGCGGCGCTCAAGCAGGAGAACGGGCGCTTCCGGGCATTCTTGTTAGCGGCGTTGAAGAATTTTCTAGCCAACGAGCGCGACCGGGCCGGGCGCTTGAAACGCGGGGGAAACATCACGCACTTTTCCCTCGACTGGCAGAGCGCGGACACGCAGTTCCAAATTGCGGACAGCAGACAAATCCCGCCGGATGCGGCGTATGACCGGGAGTGGGCGGTGGCGTTGCTGGAGCGGGTGATTTCCAAGCTCCGCAGGGAGTCGGTGACGGAAGGGAAGGGGGAGCGGTTCGAAAAATTGAAATGCTATCTGACCATGGGAAAGGGCGAGATCCCATATGCATCCGCTGCCGCTGTGCTGGCGCTGGACGAAGGCGCGGTGCGGGTGGCGGTGCATCGGCTGCGGAAACGCTATCGGGAACTGCTGCGCCATGAAGTCGCCGAAACGCTTGCCGACCCAGCGATGGTGGATCGGGAGCTGGCTGTTTTACTCGGGGCGTTTGGGTGATAGGTAGCGATGATTTTGTAAACATCGGATCCATCAGCCCGCAGGCCTTGGAATCCGAATTTTTTCCCGGAGCCGGGCAGGATTTCTCTCCCACCCACACGCAATCAGGTAGGGCGTCTGGTCGAACTAAAACCTTGCTCGGACGGCAGGGGTGGCCTAGTTTTCCGGCTTCCCCCACCTCATGCGAGTCCCCCCTCTACTGCGGCTGGACCACCGGAGATCGTCTGCTTGTTGTAGAGACACTGGTGTTTTCCCGCTGTTACGAATCCATCATTCCGGACTTCCGGAACGCATGGTTGGTGTCGTTTCCAGCGTCTTTGCTGCCCTTTGTTGCTTCGTCCTGTCGGTTGGGCTGGTCTGCATCGCTTCCGCTGGAGTGCTCGATCTCGAGTTCCGTCCCCACCGCTCGGGATCGGCGCTGGCCAAGGGTGGCACCTTTTCCGGCGGTTCTAATGGTGATCTTACTCTTGCGCGGTTGGACTTCCTCATCTCCGGCCTATCCCTCCAGAAAACCGATGGGACGTGGGTCGAATCCTCGCCGGATTGGGTGGACTTCGTTTCCACCGGGAAGGGCCGCCTGACCGTCCGCTGTGACGGCGTCGCGGAGGCGGACTATCAGCGCATCCGCTTCCGCATCGGAGTCGATCCGGCTACGGATCGCAGTGATCCCGCTGTTTATGCGCCCTCCCATCCGCTGCATCCCGACGTCTGTGGATTGCACTGGAGCTGGCAGGGCGGTTACATCTATCTCGCGCTCGAAGGACAGTCGTCGAAGCCTGTTAGCGGTGCCAACGGGTTCTCGTTCCACCTTGCCCGTGAGGGTAACGCGTCGATGATCGAAATGCCCGTCAGCTTTCGCGGCGGTGGCGCGGTCACCCTGCGCATCGGCATGGATGTGCCGATGCTGCTTGAAGGCATCGATTTCGCCCGCGACGGAAATGCCACCCACTCGCGTGAAGGCGATCCTATTCCCGGCCGTATCAAGTCCAATCTAGCAGGCGCTCTCAAGGTCGAGTCCGTATCGGTCGGCGGGTCGCTCACTCCGGCTGGCCAGCGTCCCGCAACTGCGGTTTCACTGCCTGCCGGAACCACTCCCTATCATTTGGAAATCCCGGCCCGCTTCCCGCAAGTCGAACTCCCAGCGGACAATCCGCTGTCCGTCGAAGGTGTCGCTCTCGGTGGCCGCCTGTTTCACGAGAACCGCCTTTCGATGAACAACTCGGTGTCTTGCGCATCCTGCCACCAGCAGGCCACCGGTTTCAGCGACACGCGCCGCTTCAGTATCGGTGCTGGAGGTCACGCTGGAAAACGCCGCTCGATGCCTCTCGCTAATCTCGCTTGGCATCAGGAGTTCTTCTGGGATGGCCGCGCACCCTCGCTCCGCGAGCAGGTGCTCATGCCCATCGCCGATGCCCACGAGATGAATGAGACGCCAGAAAACGTCGTCGCAAAACTTTCTGCGGACCCCGTCTATCAAAAATCGTTCGCCTCTGCGTTCGGATCGCCCGGAGTCACAGTGGAGCGTCTCGCCCTCGCGCTGGAGCAATTCCTCCTCGGCATGCTTTCCCACGAATCCCGCTTTGATCTCGCCCTGCGCCGTGCTGGCGATCTCACGGAGGAAGAGAAACGCGGACTGCAACTCTTCGTCACCGAGCACGCTCCCGAGCGCGGCCTCCGTGGGGCTGACTGTTTTCACTGCCACGGCGGCATGCTCTTCACTGACAACTCCTTCCACGACAATGGCCTCGATCTGGCGGATTCCGACATCGGGCGCCTGTTAGTCACCGGAAACGAGGCGGACCGCGGCAAGTTCAAGACTCCCAGCCTGAGAAATGTCGCCCTGCGCGCGCCCTACATGCACGACGGCCGCTTCGCCACTCTTGAGGAAGTCGTTGAGCACTATGATTCCGGAGTCACCCGCCGCTCGAATCTCGACCCCAATCTTGCCAAGCATCCCGCCGAAGGACTTGGGCTTTCGGCATTGGAAAAACGCGAGCTCACCGCCTTTCTCCGGACTCTAACCGATACAGATTTTTCTTCCCCCTCCACTCCCTCGAATCCGCCCCCCACGCCATGACTGCTTATCCCCTCCAGCGATCCCTCGCGCTCCTTGCCACTCTCGCGCTGACCGCCGCACCGCAGACGCTTGCCGATGTCAATCATGCCGCCGACGATGAATTTGCCGCCGCCGCCGCAGTTTTGGCCCCCAAGTTTGATCCTGAGCGCGATGCGATCACCATCGAGAAGTTGGTGGCGCAGCGCGAGGCCGCCGCCAAAGCCAGCTCAACACAAACCAAGGCCGGCAAAACCACCACCGACGCCACCACCGCCACCAAAACCACCGCCCTCGCCCAAAACGCCGTGATCCCTCTGGCGACTGGCACCGGACCGGATGCCCGCGGCACCTGGAGCCCGATCATCGCGTGGACGCCGCACATCCCAGTCACCGCATCGGTGTTGCCGAACGGGAAGCTCCTCACCTTCGCCTCCAACCAACGCACGACTTTCCCGAGTGGCCCCGAGTTCACCTATGCAGCCGTGTGGGATCCCGCCACCGGTCAGTTTACCGAGGTGAATAACACCCGTCACGATATGTTCTGCGGCGGCACTGCCTTGCTGCCAGACGGTCGCCTGGTCGTCAACGGTGGCCGCGCCACCACCCGGCTCTCCAGTATCTTCGACTGGCGGGCCAATCAGTGGAACGCCCTCCCCAATATGAACGACCCGCGTTGGTATAATACCAGCGTCGCCTTGCCGGACGGCGGTGTCTTCACCGTCAGCGGGAGTGGCGGGTCGAACACCGCAGAACTCTGGAACGAGGCCACCGGCTGGCGGCGGCTCTCCGGCATCGGCTGGGGCGCAGTCACCTCCCAACCCGGATACATCAACATCTGGCATCCTTTTCTGATGTTAGCCCCTGGCGGAAATCTTTTCCACTTCGGCCCCACCGACCAAATGAACTGGGTGACCACCTCGGGAACGGGTTCGCTCACACCTTCTGGCAACAACGTGCCCGGCACCCACTACCCGAAGGAGGGCGCTTGGGCGATGTATAACGAGGGCCGCATCCTCGTCGCAGGCGGCGGTGCGAATACGACCTCTGGCTCGGACTCGACCACCGGCACCAGCAGCACCGCAAGTTACAAGGTGGACCTGCGCGGATCCACTCCAGTGGTTTCATCGCTCTCGCCGATGGCGCTGGCCCGTCAATTCCACAACCCGGTCGTCCTTCCTAACGGTGAAGTCATGGTCATCGGTGGAAACGGCGGCAGAAAATTCAGCGATTCCGCCTCTGTGCTCACCCCGGAAATCTGGAATCCGGAGACAGAAACCTGGCGCACCACCGCCAACCACGCCGTGCCGAGGAACTATCACTCCGTCGCACTGCTTCTGCCCGATGGCCGCGTCTGGTCCGGCGGCGGCGGACTTGGCGGAAATGCGGCCGATCACCGCGATGCTGAAATTTTCACTCCGCCCATGCTCTACAACGCATCCGGCACCCTTGCCTCCCGGCCAGTCATTTCCTCGATGCCGTCCAAGGTGGGCGTCGGCACCAATTTCACCGTGAACGCCACTTCCGGACTCTCCCGCTTCACGATGATCCGCGTCTCCGCCGCGACTCACTCGATGAATACCGACCAGCGTTTCCTCGAAGCATCGTTCACCGAAACGTCACCCGGCATCTATCAAATCAATGCCCGCCGCAATGCAAACGTCCTGCTTCCCGGCTATTGGATGCTCTTCGGCCTGGATTCCTCGGGTGTCCACTCGGTTTCGAGAATCTTCCAGGTGGATCCGGTTTTCTCGGTCGTCCTCGCCAGTCCGGGTAACCAAACTGGCTACGTCGGTGAAGCGGCAACGGTCGCTCTCGCAGCAAATGCGCCCGCCGGGGCTTCGCTCGCTTTCAGTGCCACCGGCCTGCCCGCTGGCCTTTCGATCCACCCGTCCACAGGAGCGATCACCGGCACGCCCTCCGTCGTCGGCACCTTCAACATCACCGTCAGTGCCACCGACACCATCACCACCGCCAGTCAGTCGTTCACTTGGACGCTTGCGCCAGCCAGCCGTTCCCACAAGTTCGCCAGTTTCCCGTCTGCCACGGGCATCAGCCTGAATGGTAACGCCGCAGTTGCGTCATCCCGCCTGCGTCTCACGCCCGCTACCGCGAACCAGAATGGCAGCGCTTGGCTCACCCAGCCCTTCCCGGTCCGCGGAAACACTTCGTTCTCCTCCCGCTGGGTCTTCCGCCAGTCCGGCGCGGCGGATGGAGGGGACGGCTTCACCTTTGTCGTTCAGGGAAACTCGGCCACCGCGCTCGGCACCGGCGGCGGATCACTCGGCTACGGGGGAATGGCTTTCAGCCTCGCCATTGAGTTCGACGCCTCTACTGGCACCAATGATCCGAACGCCAATCATGTCGCCGTTCTGACAAACGGTGCCGTTACGACCCATCTCGCCACCCACACGCCTTCGTTCGATCTCGAAGACGGCACCGATCACACCGCATGGGTCGAATATGACGGCACCACCAACACGCTGCGCGTTTACCTCTCGCAGACGGTCACCCAGACCCGTCCGGGCACTCCCGTCATTTCCTTAAACTCGGTCGATCTAGCAGCCCTCGTCGGCCAACAGGCCTGGTTCGGGTTCACCGCTGCCACTGGCGGTACGGTCAATGCCCATGAGATCCTCTCCTGGGACATGGACATGGATGCGAACAAGCTCCCCAGCCTCTCCACCCCGCCCGTCATTCTCAATCCAGGTCCGCTCACCTCGGTCACCGGCACCCCGGTCTCACGCCAGATTTCTGCCAGTGACCCGGAGAACGATCCGCTCACCTTCTCCGCTTCGAACCTTCCTCCAGGCCTCTCCATCAGTCCGGGCGGTCTCATTTCCGGCACCCCCACCGCCCTTGGATCGCGAAATGTGACGGTCAGCACCAGTGACGGTGGAACCCCTGCGGTGAGTGTCACTTTCCCGTGGACGGTCAATGCCCCCTTCGAACTCGCCCCCCTCGCCGGCGGTGCGGTCGGCACGGGAGCGGCTGGAAGTTTCTCCGTTTCCTTCACTGGCGGCAGCAATGTGCGCTTCAAGTGGAACTTCGGTGACAGCTCGCCGGAGACAGCCTTCAGCATCTCGCCGACCACCAGCCATTCGTTCGCCAGTCCGGGCCGCTACCTCGTCACCCTTACCGCCACCGACGATACTGGCCGCACGCTTACTACCAGTTTCTATCAGGGGATCTCCGCTCCGCCCACCAGCCGGATGGCTGCTGCCTCCACGCCGATCACCGTCGAGCGCCGCAGCACCGGAAACCACCGCGTCTGGGTGGTGAATCCAGACGCCAATACCGTCGCGGTGCTCGATGCCGTGACCCGTGCAAAACTCGCAGAGATCCCGGTCGCCGCCTCGCCGCGCACCGTGGCTGTCGCACCGGATGGCCGCATTTGGGTCGCTGGCGCGAAAGGTGCCGCAGTCTCGATCATCCATCCCGCCACTCTAGCAGTCGTGCAGACGCTGCCCATGCCGCGTGGCTCGCGGCCGTTCGGCATCGCCTTCGATCCCGCTGGCACCGCAGCCTGGCTCACGCTTGAGGCGACGGGCCGCCTGCGGAAACTTCACCCGGGCACCGGCGCACTGCTGGCGGAAACACCCGTCGGCTCCGATCCACGCCACCTCTCGGTTAGCCATGATGGAGCCCGCGTCTTCGTCAGCCGTTTCATCACGCCTCTGATGCCCGGTGAGCAGACCGCCACCATCGACACCACCGGCCGCGGTGGGGAAATTGTCGTAATCAACGGTATCACGTCCACGATCGACCGCACCATCGTGCTCCGCCACAGCGAAGCACCGGATACCTCTCTTTCCAGCCGTGGCATCCCGAACTACCTCGGCGCACCCGTCATCACACCCGACGGCCTTTCCGCATGGATCCCGTCCAAGCAGGACAACATCAAGCGCGGTATCCTCCGGGATGGTCAGCCGCTCACCCATGACAGCGCCGTGCGCCCCATCGCCTCACGTGTCAATCTCTCCACCCTGGCAGAAGACTATCCGGCGCGCATCGACTTCAACGACGCCGGCACACCCACCGCCGTTTGTCATGATCCTGCGGGGATTTACACCTTCGTCGCCCTCGAAGGCAGCCGGGCCGTGGCCGTCGTGGACACTTGGAATCACGTGGAAATCACCCGGTTCGACGCTGGCCGCGCACCCCAGGGGCTCATCCTCTCGGCGGATGGAAAAACGCTCTTCGTCCAGAACTTCATGGATCGCTCCGTCACGGTCCACGACGTGAGCGGCATCCTCAGCGGTGGGGTGAATTCGCCTCCACTCCTGGCCACCCTTTCCACCGTGGCGAGTGAAACGCTGACCGCGCAGGTTCTGACAGGGAAGCGTCACTTCTACGACACCAGGGACAATCGCCTCGCGCTCCAGGAGTATATCTCGTGCGCTTCCTGCCACGCGGATGCCGGTCAGGACGGCCGCGTCTGGGATTTCACCGGTTTCGGCGAAGGCTTGCGCAACACCATCACCCTCCACGGCCAAGCCGAGCAAGGTGCCTATCACTGGAGTGGAAACTTCGATGAAATTCAGGATTTCGAAGGCCAGATCCGTGACTTCGCCGGTGGCACCGGCCTCATCGCCAGCGGCAATCCCCACCCGACGCTCGGCACGCCCAATGGCGGCCGCAGCGGCGATCTCGACGCGCTCGCCGCTTACCTTGATTCGCTCACGGAAACGGAAGCCAGTCCCGCGCGCCAAGACGCGCAGACCTTGCCGCCCTCCGCCGCCGCTGGCCGGGAAGTTTTCCTCTCCGCCAACTGTGCCTCCTGCCACAGCGGCCCCGAGTTCACCAACAGCGCCCCGGGTGTTTTCCGGGACGTGGGCACCCGCAAGCCTTCATCCGGAACCCGCCTCGGTAGCGCCTTCACCGGCTTCGATGTTCCCACGCTTCGCGGTCTCTGGGCCACCGCACCCTACCTTCACGACGGCTCCGCACCCACCCTCACCGCTGCCATTTCCGCGCACTCGGAAGTG
This sequence comes from Luteolibacter sp., assembly GCA_051648225.1. Classification (GTDB taxonomy): domain Bacteria; phylum Verrucomicrobiota; class Verrucomicrobiia; order Verrucomicrobiales; family Akkermansiaceae; genus Luteolibacter. The sequence goes on along the minus strand of JBOFET010000287.1, from coordinate 5,536 downwards.
GTTCTAACCAACAATCAGCTCGCAGACCTCCAATCCTATCTGCTGAACATCGACGAGGAAATCCGCACCGCTCCGGCCATTCTCACCGAGTTTGTGGAAACCTTCGACGGCTCCGTGCTGGACACCTCCCGTTGGGAAACCGGCACGCCCTTTGGTGAACTCTTCTCGCCCTCCGATCCACTCGTCACCGTCGCCGTGCAATCCGGCAGACTCGGTGTCACTCCGCGTGCGAATACCTCGGTCGAAGGTTACAATGGCGTGGTTTCCCGCGATCTCATCGACCTCCGCAGTTCGGCCGTGGAGGCGCGCATCGATCCTTCCGGTGGCACCTCAAATACGTGGCTCGCTCTCGTTTCAGGCACCCGCGATTTCCTCGTCGTCGGTCGCGAGGGCAGTGTGCTGTGGCTCGAGCAGACCATCAACGGCGCGCGCGATGTCACGCTCTACTCCTACGACTCCGCCGCCCACCTCGTGTGGCGCATCAAGCATGACGCCGCCAGTGACCGCATCCTGTTCCAGCTCAGTGCGGACGGCATCGCGTGGATCACCGCCCGCTCGGTCGCACGCGCCATCGACATCCGCGCGATGCGTATCGAACTCGCCGGCGGTTCCTACCTGACAGAGTCCGCTCCGGGCACCGGGTGGTTCGATTATGTGCTGCTCAGTCGCCCTCCCGTCGCCCCGGCCATCGCCTCGTTCACGGCCAGTCCGCAGGAAATTTCCGCCGGGAGTAGTTCCACGCTCCGCTGGTCCGTCGCTCCGGGTTCCTCCCCGCTGACATCCCTCACCGTGAACGGGCAGAGTCTGCTAGGCTCGGAGGAAATCGTCGTTTCACCCGTGCAAACCACCACCTACACCCTTAGCGCGGCCTCCGCCGCGGGCAGCGCCAGCGCAACCACCACGGTGGTAATCCGCCCGACGGCTGCGGGGCTGGGTTACGCCGATTGGGTGGCCGCCTTCGGTGCGACCGGGAGCCTGGCGAGTGATGCCGACGGGGACTCGTATCCCGAGGGACTCGAATACGCGCTCGGCCTTGATCCCGGCAGTGGCTCGACCTTCCGCAGCACCCTTCCTGGCAGCCATCCGGCCATTTCCCGGGGCGTGCGCCTCGAGCGCTCCGTCTCTTCGAACGGCGCGCGCCGCTTTGACCTCGTCTTCACCCGTCCGGTCACGCCACTGCCGGACATCGGCTACGGCTACTGGATGGAATACTCCCAAGACATGGAAAACTGGGCCATCTCCGCAAATCTCAACGGCGCGGGTGCCAGCGGTATTCCGGATCTGTTGGAAATCATCGTCAAGCCGCTCGGCGACGGGACCGAGGAGGTCCGCGCCGGTTTCCGCTACATTCCAAAATTCTTCGTCCGGCTTGCCGTCTATCTGCCCGGCGGCGTCGTCCGCTCCGCGCCCTTTGGCTGGCTCAACCGGAACGTGCATTTCGGTGAGAATCTCATCGCCCCGCCTTTCGCACGGGAGTCCCTTTTCGGTGGGAACTTCACCTCCTCCGGTCCTTCGCTGACAGACGCGGCGGCCTCTTGGAGCGTGAACCAGTGGCAGGGCCACTTCGCCCACATCACCTCCGGTCCGGCCCAGGGCGCGATGCTCCGCGTTTCTTCCAATACCACCCGCGCGCTCTCCTTCGACGGTGAATCTGCCGCCCTGCTCGCGCGGCTGGAGTCCGGTCCTGCCGGCACTTACACGCTCCGCCGCTCCCATACGCTCGGCAGTCTCTTCGGTGCCGACAATCGCGACGGACTCGTTTCCGGCCCCGCTGCCAGTGCCGACCTCGTCGAGCTGGTCAATCCGAATAGCAGCTTCACCGGCTATCACTTCGATGGAAACTGGAAATCCGTCACCACGCCCGCCACCGATGCCACTGCTGTCATGGTGCCGCCCACGGACGCCCTCTTCCTGCGCCGCCGCGCCTTCCAGCAGTCTGAGGTGCACTTCTTCGGTGAGGTCGTGCTCGGCAAGCGCGTCGTGCCCGTGCGCTCCGGCATCAGCCTGCCCGGCACTTGGAACCCGGTGGAAACGGCGAACATCGACACCCTTGGAGTGAATTCATTTTTCACCCCCAGCACCACCTCGGTCTTGAATAGTAACATCTATCTGGAAATCGGCACCGGCGGTGGACTCTATCCGCACTACCTCAAGACCGGTGCCGGTTGGCGCTACTACGAGAATGATTCCACCCCTGCGGGCAGTGCCGCGTTTCCCGCCGCGCAGTCCTGGCTCTTCATTCGCTCCGGCCCGGAACTGCTCTGGAGCCGCGACCCGGCATTCAACTATCCGGACTGACCGCATTCCCTCGGCCTGCGGAGCTCGGCGGGGTTACTTCAACAATCTCGCCGCGTTGATGAGACCGGCTTCCGACAGGCGCGGGCCGATCAGTTGGAGGCTGGTGACCGGTCTTTTTTTCCCGTCGGAAGGCATTGCGATGGGAATGGCGATGGCCGGATTGCCCGCGAAGTTCACGGCGAGGGTGTTCTGCATGTTGAACACCAGCCACTCGAAGACCAAATCCGTGCGGAAGTAGGACGGTCTGGGCGGAAGATTTTGCATCGTGGGCAGAGCGATGAAATCGACGTTTTGAAACACCCGGTTGAGATCCCGCTGCCAGCGGGCTTTGCGTTTTACGGCGTCCTTGTAGCGCGTTTCATGCTCGATCTCGGCGTCGAGCATCACCAGTCGGGTGATCGGGCTGACGCCGCGTCCTTTCAGATATTTGCCGTTTTCAAGCCATGACTCGGCGAGAACCACGGTCTTGCCGTCCTTCTCGGCTTGTTCCCATTTCGGTTTGAAGGATGGGTCGAGATTGACGACTTTGAATCCCTTGGCAGCGAGCGCTTCGTCGATCGCCTTGTCGATCGCCGGGCTGGTGCCGCCCACATAAAACCGGCCGATAGTGATCGTCCTGGCAGACGGTTTGGCGGCGATGGCCGCTTGGTAGCGGGAGGCGAATCCTTCCTGGAGCAAATCCATGCCCTCCACCAACCTTGGAATGTCTTTGGCTAGCGGTCCGACGGTATCGAGATGCCGGGGAGCGACGGGAAACACCCCCTCGGTCGGGACGAGGCCGAAGGTGGTTTTCAATCCATAAACGCCACAACAGGCGGCGGGAACGCGGATCGAGCCGCCGGAGTCCGTGCCGAAGGCGACGTCCGCAAGGCCGGTCTCGACGGCCACCGCAGATCCGCTGGACGAACCCCCGGGAATGACTCGGGTCCTGCCATCGAAGCGGTTCACCGGAGTGCCGAAGTAGTTGTTCTGGCCGGAGACGGTCATCGCGAGTTCGGCAAGATTCGTTTTCCCCACGATCAGGACATTTCGCTGCCGTGCGAGACGCAGGCACGCGGCATCCGCAGCGGCGGGTGACGCTTGGGTGGCAATGGCTTGGGAGCCTGCGGTGGTCACCATGCCTTGCACGTCGATCAGATCCTTCACCGCGAGGCGGAGCCGGGTGTCGCCCTTGGGCGTTGGCCGATAGCTAATAAAAGACCGACCACTGGACGAGTCCGCGCGATCCAGCAAGTTCGTGGCGCAGCCGCCGAGCAGTCCTGCGGCGAGCAGTGCGGGAAACAAGCGCCAGACGAGGGCTTGGCCGATCATGGGTCCTGGGATTGAAAAGGGGTGGAAGGGACTGCGGGAGGCAGATTCGGAAGATGCCGGGATGGGAAGTGGACTCACCCGGGGAGATTCGTAGCAGCTGCACAGGTAGCAAACAGAATTTGAGAAAGGAGCGGCGAACTTACTGTAGCCTCTTCTCTTCAACCCCAGCAAAAAACCAACAACCCGTAACCACTCCACCCCCTGCCTGATTCATTCTGAAAACATGAAGCGAAACGCAGGGGACGCAAAGTTCGCAGAGGAAGACGCAGAGTCCGTAAAACGACTGATTTCCTCCGGTCCGAAACGCGTGGAGCATTGACTTGCAGTCGGTTTACGCTTCGATCATCACCATCCGCTCCAAGCCACGAAATATGCGTTTCCGATAGGCTGATGGGCGGATAAATACGGTTCGGCAAAATGACATGACCTCACAACAGACAGCAAAGAGCTACGACAATCTTGCCTCGCACTGGAACAGTGATGATTTTGATCGAGCCAACGGGATTGCACAGCACAAGAGAGCCATTCGATTTGCGTCACGGAAGGGGAATGCCATCGACATAGGTTGTGGTAGCAGCGGAAGAATGATTGATTTGATGATTTCCGAGGGTTTTGACGCCGAAGGTGTAGATATTTCCCCTGAGATGATTCGAATGGCGCAGCAACGACATCCAGAAGTGGTTTTTCATCTTGCCGACATCTGTAGTTGGGAACTCCCGAAGAAGTATGATTTGATTTCGGCGTGGGACAGCATCTGGCATGCTCCCCTCGGGGAACACGAAGCAATCCTTCAGAAGCTTTGCGGAGGTCTGAGCCAAGGAGGGATTCTGATTTTTACTAGCGGTGGCGTTGATCAGCCAGGGGATGTGATCAATCCCTTCATGGAGCAACCATTGTATCATGCTGCCTTGGGGATTCCTCGGATCTTGGAGATCGTCTCCGAGTGCTGCTGCATTTGTCGGCACCTCGAATATGACGAATATCCCGAACTCCACCTCTATCTAATCATTCAAAAAGCCGAACAAGATTAGATGTGACCACCCCTACCAGCCGTTCAATTTCGATGATTTTCCGTAACTGCGACGCTGAAGCAAGGAGCGGCGATCTCCGAATCGCCGAAGCCCATGAGCCGCCTATGAAATGCGCATCCGCTCGTCTCATCGCCGCTTCATGGGCTTCGGCGGATCGGAGTCCACCGCTCCTTGGGGTTCCGTTTCAGCCAGGACCGCCTCACTCGGGTTCTCCGTGGGGGAAGATTTCGGCGATGGAGGATTCGGTGTGGTGATCCATCCAGCGCTCGAGGGCTGCCTGCAGGGGGGCGAGGACTTCCGGGCGGGTGGGGGCGAGGTCGGTCTCGCCATGCGGGTCGTTGGTGATTTGAAAGAGTCCGAAATGGCGGCTGCCCTGGGCGGTGGGGGTGCAGACGAGTTTCCAGTGGCGGGTGCGGAGACAGCGTTGCTTGGCGGAGATGAGTGGCGCGAGGAGTTCCTGCTTGAGGACGAACTGATAGTTGAAGTCTGGATCGATGCGAGTGGCCTCATCCATGGGCGGAAGATGGGGGCGCTCGACGCCACGCACCTTGAACTGGATGAAGGGAAATCCGGTCTCGCCGTAAAACGGGCGGAACTGCGGACGCTCGGTCTGGTCGATCCACCCGGCAAAGCTCTGGCCCTGCCAGGTGCGGGATTTCTCTACGCCGAGCAGGTCGGCGAGGGTGGGGACGATGTCGATCATGCGGACGGTCTCCGGGATGGCCTTCGGTGGGGTGCCGGGGACATGGACGACGAGCGGGACGTGGTTGGCCTGGAGGCCGCCGTTGAAGGTGAGGCCGTGGCCGAGGGTGACGCCGGGTTCGTAGTGGTCATCGCCATGGTCGGAGGTGACGATGACGATGGTGGTTTCCTCCAGTCCGTTCGCCTTGATGGCG
>JBOFET010000286.1:0-14355 GCA_051648225.1 Luteolibacter sp. | reverse complement strand
CCGACTACGAGTCCATGGCGGACTACCCGGAGCTTGGTAACTGCCTTCGTATCCTTGCGGATGAAGCCACGCAGTCGGACATCGTCGAAAAGAAATCGTTGTGGGCGACGTCAGCCAATGCGGGCATCCAAGACGCTCTGAACCACATGCTGCACAAGACGCTCAACGTCGAAAAAGATCTCTGGAACATGGCGTATCAAGTGTCCCAATCGGGAAACATGTTTGAAGCCAATCTTGTTCAAGAGGGCTACGGAGTTGTCAAGCTCCTCAATCTTCCGGTTGCTACCGTGCGCCGAATTGAAGATCAGTACGGGCACCTCTGGGGTTACGTTCAAGACCAGGAAGGCAACTTTGACAACGTGTCGACGGAGCAATTCAAGGAACTCCTCGCCAACCAGCAGGGTTCGAGCATTCGAAATGGACAAGTCGTTTTTGAGCCTTGGGAAGTGGCGCATTTCCGCTATCGAGCCACGGCGCGAAGCGATCTCTACGGCGTCTCGGTTGTCGATGCAGCCCGTCAGGTGTGGGTGCGTTTGCGTTTGATGGAAGACGCTATGGTTCTTTTCAAACTCACACGCGCTCCCGCCCGATATGCGTTCTACGTCGACGTCGGAGACATCAATCCCAATCAGCGCCAAGCTGAGCTTGAAAAGATCAAGAACAACTACAAAAAGAGAAAGTACGTCAACCCGAAAACGGGGCAGGTCGAATTCCGCTACAACGTGATGTCCGCCGATGAAGACTTCTTCATGTCGAAGTCCAAAGGCGAGCGACTGAGTGAAGTCGAATTGCTTTCCGGACTCGATTCTCAGGGCGTGGATGATTCGGAGTATTTTCGGCAGAAACTGTTCAGTGCTCTGCCTGTTCCTAAGGCTTATCTCTCTCAGGAGGAGTCGATAGGTAGGGCGAATCTTTGCTTGGTGCCCGAAACAAAGATCCCCTTGCTTGATGGCCGGGTTCTTTCGATGGAACAGATTATAGGTGAGCACGAGCAAGGCAATCAGAACTGGGTCTATTCCATTGATAAAAACTCCAATGTGGCTGCAGGTAAAATCACTGCCGCGTTCTGGACGAGAAAAAACGCGGAGATTGTCCGAGTGCACCTCGACAATGGAGCGTTCATTGATGCAACCCCGGACCATAAATTCATGCTTCGTGATGGGAGCTTCATTGAGGCTGGCCTGCTGAATGAAGGGCAGAGCCTTATGCCTTGGTATAGGAAGGAATCTACAAAAACCACTCGAAAAGAAATGAAGACGTATCATTCAATCTATGATCCGGGGATGGAGAGATACGTCACGGTTCATAGGGCTGTGTTCAGCAGCGTCGGCGGAAAATACGGACCGCGCACGGTTCTTCATCATGCGGACTTCAATCGGTACAACAACAATCCAGACAATCTCGTTTTGATGAACAACGAAGCGCATATGCAGCTCCACCGAGAGCACTTCAGGCGACTCGTTTTGGAAAATCCTGAAGTTCAAAAGAGAAGAGCGGAAGCTGTCAAGAAATGGACTTCGACTCAAGAATGTGCAGATCGTCTCCGGGCCAATCGTCATAAGGGCGACGCCAAGCGTTTGCAGTTTCTCAAGTCAGAAGAACACAAAGCTCTGAAAAGCATTCAGATGCGCGCTCAATGGAAAAACGGTTGTTTTGCCCACGGTCATTCGGAGAGAGCGCGCGATAATGCCAAAAGGCTCAAAGAGAAATATGCAAATGGTGAGCTGAAAATCAGGCGCGGTTCGGAAGTTGGAAACTTCCGTGACGTCAAGCCTCAAGAGCTTGCTCATGCGTGCCTTAAAAATGGATGGGGTAAGCAAGACCTTATCCGACACGGTTACAGCCAATGCCTGATTGATCGCGTTCTCAAACAGAATGGATTTGCGAGCTGGGAAGAGTTTCGATCTGCGTTTTCCATCTCGAAAAAAGTTTTCACTCGTGAATCCACACACAACTTTCAAGACGTTCGCATCGACGCGCTTATAGCGCTTTGTGAGGAAGGGCTCATTCTTAGGAAAGAAGACTTTTTCTCTCATGGTATAAAGCTGTGGGTTCTCAATCGAGTCCTAAGAGAGAGCGGCCTTACCTACCAAGAGTTTGCTAACAAGCATGTTCCAGGTGGTTTCAAGTCGTGCATTTACGGGCAATCTCGTAAAGAAGTGGAAGCGCGTGAAATCGGCGTTTATAAAAATCACAAGGTGGTTCGGATAGAGCGCCTCTTAGAAAGACGAGACTGTTGCGACATTGAAGTTGAAAAACATCACAACTTCGCGACGGAAGCTGGTGTCTTTGTACACAACTCGCAGCAGGATATCCGTCTTGCAAAAACCGTCCTAAGAATTCAAGACACGCTTAAGGACGGCTTTCGTCAGATCTGCAACACGCACCTTGCTGCCAGGAACATCGATCCGGATCAAATCGAATACGACCTAAACATGGTCATTCCCTCTGGCACGCTCGAGATGATCCGCTACGAGGTCAAGCGCATTCAGGTGGAACTCGCGCAGCAGTATTCGGCCATGAACTTCCCCGAGGAGTACGTGTGGCGAGACATCCTCGGATTCTCGGAAGACGAGATCGTCACCATCCGAGCCATGCGTGACAGAGAGTCCTCCCAAGGTGTCACGCCTCCCGAGGGGGACGCCTCTGCCGGATCGGGCTCTTCTTCGTCCATGGCGGCGGAACCGGACACGCCTCCGGAGCCTGAGGAGGCTGCCGCTGCAGCGACCGACGCAGCCACGCAGGCCACCGACGCCGGACTGAGTCAGATCTCTTCGCGCATCTATTCGATGCACAATCAAATCGTGGAAAACCTGCATCGCAACCAACGTGCGCAGCGGGCCTCGCTGACGGAAATCAAATCGCTCGCAAGCGACATCCGTTCGCGTATTGGCAAGTCGGCGCGGCGCTAAGAAAAGGATTTGGATGTGAGACAAACAGACCGGATTGAAAGCGCCGCGAGGCACGCCAAAGACCACCAGACGATCCTTGATCGCCTCAATGAGTCAGTGTCGCAAACACCCTCTGAGGGTCTTTTCGTTTCAGGCACGAGGAAACTCAAAGACGCTCCTGTGCCGACGATTCGTTTTGAGAAAAACACGCCTCTCACGCAAGAGCAGGTGATGGAATCCTCCTTCCCTCCCTCAAGGCAGGCCCTGAAGGCCGCTGACGCCCTCTGGGCACGCAACCTTCTAGCTGAAGATGCCCCGGCGTTCCTTCTCGGTCGCGACGGAGTCTGTGAGTCCGTGTCTCGTCGTTCCTTGGCACGCCGGATGGAATCCAACCCGGATCTCTGCGAGTCCGCTTTGGCCGGTGACGAGCCCATGCCGTTTTTCCTTCTCAAGGAGATGGAAGAGGTCCTGCATCTGCAAACGAGGCTATTGGAAGAGGCGGACGGCAAGGGTGTTTCGGTGGGCGCTCTTTCCATGGACTCCCTCCTCGAGCAGCAGATGTCGTCCACGCAAAGCGCCTTAGACGTTTTGGCCGAGGGTGTCATTGAGGAGGCTCTCAAGGCTCAACGCCTCAAGCGCCAATCCTCCTCGCAGCGCGCCAAGGGCCGTTCGGCCTACCGCAAGAAAAAAGGATCCATCAACCGAAAGCGCAAGCGTCTGCGCAAAACTCCTGGTTTCAAGCGCAAGCAAGTCAAACTTGCGCGGATGAAGAAGGGCCGGAAAGCGGGAGCGCGTCGTCGTTTCGTGATGGATTCACGGGAGCAGATTGCGTCTCTCGCTGAAGGGCTGGGCACTTCCAAGGCTCTAGTGGAGTCCAAAGAGACCCGACTCAGTTTGGTGTGGACGGAATCGCTCTCCATCCAGCGCGCCGCTCTGAGCCTTGCTGAAGCGCTCGAGCGTGTCGTGGTTGAGTCCGAAGAGGACGACGTCGAAGAGTCGATGAAGCCGTATCAAGAGAAACTCGACGAACTCAATATGCAGATCGCTTCTGGAAAACTCCAGCTTCCGACCGAAGCGGTCGAAGCGATGAAATCCAACCTCTACCTGATGCTCACGCTCGATGACGGGTTGGTTCAGGACGTTAAGCCCTTTGGTGATGACAGCAGCGCGTTCGATGCGGCCGACGAAGCCTTTGAAGGTGACGAGGAGATCGACGCGACAGCGGTCTATGACACCTATGGAAACGAGCTTGTCTATTTCAACTCCGACGAGGTCGCGGGTGCGGAAGATTCAGAGTCTTCGGAGATGGATGAAGGCAAAATTCTGGAATCTCGCAATCACCTGCGCCTTGCTTCTGATCTGCGCGAAGCGGCCCTCTCTTGCAACGACCTCAAGCGCCTGGATGAGGGTGCTATCGTCGAAGAGTCCGAGGTCAAAAGCGTTCTGGGTCAGATTGCGGCTCTGTGTGAGTCCGCATGCCAGGCGCTTCTTGCGGTCGCAGATGCGCAGGGGGAAGACGAGTGAGCAAGAGGGAACTCCTCATTGATGTGAGTCCTATTCGTCTCACTCTGGTCGAGGGTGGCGAGGGCGGCCGTTTGAAACTCCGTGGGGAGTTTGCCAACGGCAACACGAAAACCGCCAACGGGCGTCTTTACAAGACCTCGCTTTGGGAGCGCGTGCTTCAACGCAACGAGCGCAAGATTGCCGACCGCAAGGTGCCTGGTGAACTCGATCACCCAGAAGACGGGAAGATGAAGCTCCAGCGCGTCTCGCATCTCATCACCAACCTCAAGCTCGAGGATGGGGTTGTGATTGGTGAGTTGGAAGTGCTTGGAACCCAACGCGGCAAAGACCTCCGCGCTCTCATCGAGGGCGGTGTTACGGTCGGCGTGAGTTCCCGTGGGCTAGGAACGGTTCTGGAGGACAAAGACGGCACCATGGTCGTTTCGGACGACTATGAATTCCAGACCTTCGACGTCGTGGCTGATCCTGCGATCGGCACAGCGTTCCCGGAGGCTGTGACGGAGTCACGCGTGGACCCCAAGCGCGCCGGCAAAGTCACTGAGGACTCCACTCGGTTGCAGGGATCCGATCCGGAGTCGGAAGACAAAGAGCCGGACGGGTCGGACGGAAAGATGACTGCGGAGAAAACGCCTGTACCCGGTGCACAATCCGCAGGGTCTGAAAAAGAAACCCCTCTCGCGAAATCTCAAAACATGAAGAAGTACATGAAAAAGGCGGAGGAAATGAACGCCATGAAGGAAGCCAACGAAAAATTGAATTTCGTTTGCAAGGATCTGGGCTTTCGCCTCTTCTGCGAACGACAGATCCAAGGTCACCCGAATGTCGCAGGCATCATGGAAGGCTTCAACGCCAACGAACATGCCGACCTCGAAGCTGTGAAAACTTGGATAAAGCCCTTCGTCGAGCAACGTGACACGTTGGTTGAAAGCAAGAAGGTCAACCGCGAGGTCCAGGTCGCTTCAATTGAGAACAAGCTCTCAGCCCTCGCCGAAGAGAACGCAAAACTCAAAGCCGAGAACTCGGGACTCACGGCGCAGCTCACGGAATCCAAAGCGCAGATCGTCGTGGCGGAGGAGTCTCTGGCCAATGCCGTGAAGCAAAGGACCCGCTTCATGGAGAAATACGAGACCTCCGAAAAGCGAGGGCAGGCTTTGGTTGAGGAGAACGAAAGACTCAAGCTCACCGAGAAAAAGCAACTCGAAGAGAGCGTCCAGACCGATGCGAAGTCTTACCTGGAGTCTCGTTTCGGTTCCAAAACCGAAGCGCTTCAGCTTGCAAAGACGCTTCTTGAAAATTGGACCGACAAGTCCAAAACAGGTCTCGAAAAACTCGCGACGATCGTTGAAAGCCGTCTCGTCAAAGACAAGCCTTCAAACAACGTGCGAGGAAACCTGCACCGCATGCCCGAAGGCACTGTGGAAAAAATCCTCAACGCACCAATTCATGCCCACCCGCGCCGCCTCACAGAAGGACAGGAGTCCAAAAATCTCGGCGTGCCCGGACTGGAAATGGATGTGTCAGAATTCAAGAGGATGGCAGGCATCAAAGAATGAGTTCAACCGTGGCGGCCATGGTGGTGGCCACGCTGGACAAGCGATTGCGACACGTTCAACGCAAAGGGAGTTTCGATGAACGCGACAGACCAGATCATGCAGCGTTTCGGCGGCAACACTAAGGGAACTGTTCTTGACGAGAGCGCCATGGCGCTTTTGACCAAGAAATGGGGCGACGCCCTGGGTGGAATCAAGAGCGAGTACACCAAGCGCTGCACAGCAGTGCTGATGGAAAACCAGATGGAGTATCTCCGTCGTGAAGTGCTTGGCGAAGCCAACACCACCACGGCGAACGCCGCTAGCTACCTCAAGCACATTTTCCCTCTCATTCGCCGTGTGTTTCCAAACCTCATCGCGAATGAACTCGTTTCCGTTCAGCCCATGTCCGGCCCTGTCGGCGGTCTCTTCTACTATGAAGTGAAGTACGGCACGACCAAGGGCAAGGTCACAGCAGGCCAGAAGCTCGTAAAAGACTTCAACGCCTACTACACCTCTGAGCAGATCGACGAAGAGATCATAGGAGTCGGCGCAGGCACGACCTTCGCTTCGACGCTGGACTTCCAACCCGTCCGCACCAGCACGGTCATCGTGCGCGCTGGTTCGGTCTCAGGAACGGACAACGGGTCTGGTGCAATCACCGGAACGGGCGTCACCGGAACCATCGACTACCAAACCGGCGCAGTCTCTGTGACGTTCGGAACGGCCGTGGGCGCAGGCGTGAACGTCACGGCTGCCTACCAGTACAACTCCGAGTGCAACACCAACCTTCCCACGATCAACCTTGATATCGAACTCAAGGAAGTGCGTGCGAAGACCCGTAAGCTGCGCGCCAACGTGTGCCTTGAAGGCGCGGACGACCTCCGTGCGCTCCATGGCATCGAGGCCGACTCGGAACTCGTCGCCACGATGGCCACCGAGATGAGCCTTGAAATCGACCAGGAGATCATCGAGAAGCTGCGCTCGGCCGCAGAACTCCACAATCCCCTTGGTTACAACATCTCCACCGTCCCCTCGGGCATCTCGCAGGTCGACCACATCCGTGGACTCCTCACGCAAATAAGCCTCGCGTCGAACCGCATCCACACGCTCTCCAAGCGTGGGCCTGCCAACTTCGGTGTGACCTCTCCTGCGGTCTCTGCCTACATCGAGCAGCTTGGAACCCATGGCGACTACCGCCCGCTCTTCGCCGCTCCTGGCGCAGAGACCATTGCTCCTGCGGAAAATCCTCAGGGCTTCCAGCTCTACAAGATGGGCACGCTCCAGAACAAAATCGTCATGTACAAGGACACCTACTTCCCCGCTCCGGGCGAAGGAACGGGTTCTGGTCAGGGTGACATCCTGTTGGGCTACAAGGGCTCGTCGTGGCTTGATGCGGGCGCGGTGTGGGCACCATACGTGCCGCTCTACATCAGCCAGTCGTTCATGGACCCGGATGACGGCGTGATGAAGCGACTTGCTTACACGAGGTACGCTTTTGAAATTATGAGACCTGAATTCTACCGCAGAGTACGTGTAACAGGCCTGTAATTAAGGGATTTTTCAAGCCGTAAAGAAGAAATAAAGCCAAGCCGTAAAGGCTTGCGTCAATGGCCACTCCTTTGCGGTGAGAAAATGAATAGACACCCCGTGCGCTCTCGAAAGAGACCCCACGGGGTTTGTTTTTTTTGCGAGAATGATTCCATTCGCTCAGAGAGAGAGGGACATGAAATGATTCTTTCCGAAGACGCCTTCATCAAGGAAATCGGAAAAATCCGCTCCGAGCTGGGAGAGATTCAAGAGATCTACGACGACTTCCAATCCCTCACGCTTCGCATCATGGAAATCCGTGACGACATCCCAGGCGAAGCCATGGCCACAAGCAAGATTGTCGGTCGGGTGACATCGCTTCTTACGCGGGCTCTGGGCCTCGTCGAACAAGCGGAAGAAGAGCTTTTGCTCGTCAGCGGTTCGCCGAAAAAGCCCCGCCGAAATCCTCCCCCATACGCGCGCCAGGGTGACAAAATCCTCAAGGAGATGGAACGCATCTCCTACAACATCGGCATGCTCTCCGTGCGCATCCGAAACATCGGCCAGGCTACGAGCGCCGACGACATCAAGCGCCTGCAGATCCAATCAAGCCGCGATAAATTCGAGAAGGCCAGTGAAATTGTCCGGCAGGCTTTCGTCGCGTGGGAAAAGATCCTGCCCTGAAGTGCCTACGTGACCTTGCGAGGACTCCATGAGAAAGCCTTTTTTCCCAAGCAAACTTCTCGAAGACCTCGAGGACAGCGATGTCCTTCCGCGTATCGACGACACCAAGCCCCAGAACACGGACTCCGACGCTCTTCCGGATGGCTCACGCCCTGCGAACCCTTCGATGGCGGATAGAGATCTCGCCCCCGAAGACGGCGGCAAAGATGCGGGCAGCAAAGCGCCAAGTGAATCCGCCCTGAAGTCTCTACAGGCGGCTGAGGCGGCTCTTAAAATGACACAGGGGCTGTTCGAACGCGCACTTGAGGATGGGAAAGACCTGCCAAGTGGTGTGGTGCAGGCCCTGACCGAGATGACCGAAGGCTTGAAGGCAGGGGTCGATGCCATGGGGGGCATCTTGGAGGAAGTGGGAGGCGCTTCGGCGGCTGAAGACCAGCCTGCGGGTCCATCAACGGAGCAATCAAACACCTCTGACATAGTGCGACCAACGGACGGCGCAAGTGCGGCTCGGCCAGAATCCGCAGGAGCCCCTGGTCAGAATCTGGGCGCTGCGGAAGGCTCCGCATGAACAAGCAGGAACTCATCCTCCTCACCCGGTCGCAGCTCGGAGAGCCCGTCGTCAAAGTCGAGATCGACGACACGCAATTCGACACCATCCTCGTGCACGCGAAACTCTGGTTTCGATCGCGCAAAGGCCTCATCGCTGCCACGCGCATCTCGCTCACTCCGGGCAAGTCGGAGTACGACCTGCCAGAGAACTGCGATCGGATCATCGAAGTGATTCTTCCCGGCAGGGAGGGTGGCCTCGATATTTCCAATGGCGTCACGGAACTCGTGCCCTCCTGGCTCTGGTCTCCGTACAGCACCGGAGCGCACACCTTCGACACGAGTCAGTATGCGCAAGTCATGTCTGCCATGGAGCAGTTCAAGCGGGTTTTCTCGCAAGAATCGGGATGGTTCGAGCAGCACGGACGTCTGTGGATTGCCAACGGCGCAGGCTGTGGTTCCGAAGGCGGCCAGGCTCTCGTCTTCTTCCGCAAGCTCACATGGGAGATCGAAGAACTCCGAGGGCGGGATGAGGATCTTTTCTACCGTTACGTCGTCGCTTTCGCCAAACGGATTCTTGCGCGCATCCGTGGCAAGTACCCAAGCTACCCGGCTGCCGGAGGCCCTATCAGCATGGACGCTGATACGCTGATTACTGAAGCCAATGAGGAGTTAGCAAAACTCGAAGAGGAAATCATCGCCTCTCAAGGTGCGACTCCCTTCACTGTGGGGTGAATCCATGACCGACGGGGCGCGCTCGCCCAGTTTCAAAGATTTCGTCGACAAAGCGTTCTGGGCCATGGCGCTCGGAATCGCGTCGCTTGCGGTTTACGAAATTAGGGAAACACGCGTCGTCGCAGCGGACACCGCCAAATCCATCCAGGAACTCAACATCAAGATGGCTGTCATCGTGGAACGCGTCGCCGTGCACGACTCGCAGATCCAGGATCTCCGAGAGACCATCCTCATTTTGCGCAAAAGGTAGGCCATGGCCAGAAAGCGCCGCAGGACCCGTCGTGTGAAGTTTGATCCGTGGGTGGGTGTGGCTCTCTTTCGCCCCATGTTTTACGGCACGCACCCGCTTTCCTTCCTGCCTCGAGGAATGGAATCCTCGGGCGCTCCTGCTTCCTCTCCTGCCTTTCCAGGTGAGGGCGGTCTTAACTCTGCGGGAGTCGCCGGAGGCCAAAACAGCGGCATGGGTCCATCGGGGATGGCGGAAGCGGACGCTGGAGCATCAGAGACCCAGGGCGAAGGCGTGATGCTCACGAGAGACGGACAGACCCCTGTGCTAGCGCAGATCCTCGGTCAAGGGCGATTGCTCGTCCCACAGGGTGTGGCGAGTTTCGCCGAGGGAGACGAAGTCCAGATCGAAGGATCCGCCTTTGAGATTGACTCACTCGCATGGATCGTAGACGGCAGCGCCGTTTTGTTCCTCGCACCGACGGAGGAGTGAAGATCCATGGCGCTTTCCGATGCTCAGAAAAACCTCATTGCACGCGAAAAGCAGATCCGCCAGCAGAGGATCGAGGCTCGCGCGGGTTCGAAGCTCCGCTACAGCGAAGATGCAATGATCAACCTCATCCTTCTCAAGCGCATCAACACCTCAATGCAGCACTGCGTCATCAAAGTGATGCCTAAAGTCCAAGGTGGAGAGAAAGACAAATTCCTCTCGGCATTCAACATCTGCGGAGCCGTGTTCGAAAAATACGGCTACCAGAAAGCCGGTGAAATGCGCCTGACTCCCAAAGGCCTTCGAAACAACATGCGACACAGAAGTGAAGTCGACGCAGGCTTCAAGGAGTCGCGTTATGATTCCATGCAAGAACGGATCTGGGGAGCGGCTCTAAGGCGCGCGGTCGAGGAAAAGAAAACACCTCCTCCGAAGAAACCCTCGGCAAGCACGCCTGGCGCACAAGGCAAGTCGCCCTCCGCCAAAGAACGCATGAAGAAAGAGGACTGACGATGCAAGGAGCAGCGAGCCCATTGGGCGGAACCCTCGTGGCCTCGGGCACTGGCGTCTGGGTGTCCGATGACGATGGCATCAACGGCTATTACAATTTCCCGACCGAGGACAGTTTCCGGTGGCATCAGAGCCGATACGCGCTCGGTCGCAGAGGGATCGACGAAGAGGCGATGCTCGATTGCGTCGCTCAAGTCGAAGAGGGTTTCAAAAGCCCTGACTGGTATCGGACATTCATGGGCTCGGTTGGAAATGCTGAACCCATTCCTCCGGCTCCTCCTCGCAATGGATGGCAAGCGGGCTTTGGCCGAGTGATGGCCGGAGTGACGCTGCGTTCGCGTAAGAACAAGTCGATTCTCTGTCACTTTACGCCCACGGAATTCTACTCCGGCAACAAGGATGGAATCTTCGAGTGGTACGAAGAGACACCCGAGGACAACCGTTCGGCCATGGACATCATCGTGGATATGAACGCCAAGCTCGATGGGAAATTCTCGGACGTCAACAGTCCGATTTTCAACATCAGCGCCATCGGCGCTCCTGCACAGTTGCCTAAAGGCGTTCCTTCGGTTGAAGAGGCAAAGTCTTGGACGTGTCTGCCGAGCGACCTACGAGAGAGCTTCGTGCAGAAGGCATACGACTATCACTTCGTTTACCGATCGTTCGCTATCAAAGCTCAATTGGCAGAGGAGGTCGTGGCGCTGATGAAGCGTGCCCGTCCTCTTCTCGAAGAGCACTACGCGAAGCGCAACGCGTCCGGTACAAAGACCAATGAGTATCGAGTGAAATTGACAAGTGCTCTCTCCGAGCACCACCACGCACTAGCCTCAATGCACGCCTCCGTGGTGGAACAGAAGGGTGTCTACGTCGTAAGCGGAAAAGGCCTTCGTGATGTGCTGGCTCTTTGTGACGCGCAGCGCTTGGACTTCATCTGCTCGCCCGTAAACGCCCCGTTGGTTGAAGGCAAAAAGGACATCGAAGTCCGCGTCGAAAAGCGCGGTAGCTTCTACGTGGCAGACTGGGAGTTCGCGGGACTCTCTGGCTCTGTGTACGACACCGAAGAAAAGGTCGCCTCCAAGAAAGCCATCAAAGCTGCGAACGCAGCAGCCGGTCGAGTGGAGAGAGTGCAGGAGTCTGCTCTTCCTTCAAAAACGCGCATTTCCACTGCTGACAACCGCGACGCTATTGCAATGCGAATTCTTCAAAAGCATGTCAAGGATGCCGAGGCTCTGTTGAAAGACGTGGAGTCCTCGAATTCATACGAAGACTTTGCTAGTGCGCTCGGAATTCCAGTGAAGATGATTCCACAAAATCAATCCTGGAATGACGAAAAAGAGTTTCGTCTTGTAGGAGCAAAGGAACGACTTGCAAGGGCGCAAGCCAGCCTGGACGAACTGAAAGCAAAAATAGGCGAACTCAAGGAAGAGAACCTTCAGGAATTCGGCCAAGCTCAGAAGGTGATGAACAGCGGCCTCACGCGTCTTTGGCATTCGAAAGACCACTACCTGAATGTGCGTGGCTCGAGGATTCAACGCCCGAAAGACTCGCCATTTGTCTACATTTCCTTTCCTGCTGATGAGGGAGAAGGCTTCTTCGGCAAAGTCCCGGACCACAAGCGTCTCGTGTTCGAACTCGGCGACGGTTTCTACAAGCCGACCCCCGCGTCTCGCGTGACCAAAGACGATTATTACTTCACGCTCGAGAAAATCGACGCGACCGAGCAGCCTGTCTTGAAGAAGAAATTCCGCATCTGACTGCGCGCACGGATTGCGCGGGTTGGATTCTTGAAAACGAATTGAATCAGGGAAGAATCAAATGGCCTACAAGGGTTTTTTCAAGAGTCCTCTTTTCAAGAATAGCAATGCCAATCCTTCCTTTCAAAGAATCGTTCCGCTCAACAGTGGAACGCCGCTATCGGCCTTTGCAGGATTCAACTTTTCTAACGGAAGCTCTGCACCTAACGCTATCTATCCAGTTTTTGAAATGTACAGCGCGACGGCCAGTAATGCGTCGGCCGCAGGGGTTTTTTCCTGGCGTGTCGATGATGCGTTCGAGACTGGCAATCAAGCGATCTGTCTTTTTGTCGCAGGTCGTTACAACGTCACTACGGGCGCAGCGTCCAATGCGACCACTCGGCCTCTGTATCGGTTCGCCAAAGGGGATGAATCCTCTGTTTTTGATATTTCAGCCCTAGGCTCAATGCGATTCGGACCCGGCGGCGCGGCTTCGATCAAGCACCACTTCGTCGGTGAGAACAGTGGTGCTCACCAAACCGTTGTCCGTATTGGCGGAGACAGTCTGGCTGCCGCTGTAGGAATCGAAATTGGTAGCCAGAATCTCGCGTCTGGTGCAGGTGCTCTTGCCTTGGCTTCAGCTCAGGGTACGTCGGGGAACGTCTTTCGATTCGGTTACAACGGCATCAGCGGCGGCCTTCCTGGCGTCAGTGTCGGAAGTTACGACGGCACAGGTTCGTGGGCCTTCGGCAAAGCAACGGGCTCAGAGCACACCTTCAGCGGACGGAACAAGTTCGCGTCCGGTGGGGTTGAACGCTTCTGGATTGACGCGAGCTTGAGCCCTGGGTTGCGCGCGGATTCAACAATTCTGCCTCCAGGTGCAGGCACCAACACGGTCAAGTGGAACAACGGAAACGGAGATTTTACGTTCGACGCGTCGAGCCGTCTGGTGAAAGACAAAATCACACCTTTAAATCCTATGATTGAATCGGTGAAACTCCTAAAGCCGTGCATTTATGAACGAACCGACTCCGGCAATGTTCTTGAAATCGGACTGATTGCGGATGAAGTGGCTGAGATTCTGCCAGAGTTGGTGAGCATGGGGCAGAAAAAAATTCTCACAGGAAAGAAGGATGACACAGAGATGATTCCCGTGTCAGTCGATTATGGCCGGATGTCGTCTGTTCTTATCAAAGCCATTCAGGAACAACAGGCTCAAATCGAAGACCTTCGCGCTCAGATTGCAACGCTTCAAGGCGCTCAACCTGCTCCTGCGGCAAAGACCACAACGACGACCACGCGCAAGCGCTGATGTCACACGGGCGGCAGGAGTTTCATCAACCAACCGCCCTGATGAATCCTCGTCCACTCCGCATCGGAGAAATCCCCTGGCCTCGTGAACGGCAGTTCCAGGACGGTCTTTTCGTCTTCGAGGTCGAATCGCCCAAGCACATGCTCGAAGACGTAACCCCGAAGGCATTGGGAGGCCTGCTTTGGTGTCAGCATGGCTCAGCTCCTGCCTTTGGGCTCGGCTCATCCCAGTGGATGTCGATAAACCCAGTGCACGTAAAACAACCATCCCCGACAACCTGCCTGCCGTTTCTGTCCTGCAGAACCACGTCGCAGTTGCCACGCCCATCCGGTTTGCTCATGGCAGCGATTCGCAGGCCGGTCAGCGTCTCCATGCCGTCTTGCAAATCACGCCACTTTCGCTCGTTCGTGTCCTCGTAGCTTGGCCAGTACGTCGGGAGAGTGACCGTTTTGCCGTCAAAGCTCGCTTCACGATGTTTCACCCAAAATGACTTTTTCATACCACCATCCCTCCTTCGTGATTGACGTCATCATCCCAAGTCGCCTGAAAACTCCCGCCGGAACCGTAGTAGCCCGTGCCTTCAATACGCTGGCCGTTTGAACTCTCAAGGACAAGACACGCGTTTCCCCCGTTCTGGACGCTTTGG
>JBOFET010000285.1:0-2211 GCA_051648225.1 Luteolibacter sp. | reverse complement strand
GAGTGATGTGGGTGAGGCAGGAGACGGGGGTGATCTGTAACTTCGGGTGACGCTCGATGAAGGTGCGGTAAGCACGCAGTCCGTCGCTCTGGAGATGGCCGTGGAATGACGGTTCTCCATTCCCTCCGATGAGGATGGGGTCGAGGCAGGTGTTGGCGCGGCTTTTGTGCCAGTCGAAGAGGACTCCGTGTTCGGCGTGGTGATAGACCCAAAAATATCCCGATGCGGTTTTGCCCGCGCCGGGCTCCAAACATCGCACCGGGGTTTCATCGACTTTGAGGTAGTCGGCCTCGCGCAGGCGGGTGGCGATGAGTCGATAGAGGGGCTGCAATCGGTCGGCGAGGTGGTCGTGCCAGGAGCACATGAGGTTGCGGGTAAGTTCGATGCCGTGGGCGGCTTTGAGTTTCCATTGCTCGCGGTAAAAGGTGCTGTGGTAGCAGAACTTCTGGGTGAGCAGGTAAGCTCCGAGCGAAGGGGTGAGCACGCTGCCGGGCAGCAGGCAGGGCGCGAGCGGAGGTGTTAGCGGGATTGCGTCCACCTCGTTTTTGCGCACATGGGTGAGCCGCCTGATGATCTCTAACGTAAAGGCGGCGGGTTTTACGTGGAGACGCTCGCTGGTTTCCTCACCGAGCAGGCGGAAGTCGTCGGGCGCGGCAAGCACGTCGGGGTGGATGATTTCGCGCACGACGGTGGGCAGGCTTTTGAGCGACTCGCTGAGCTTGCTCACGCGGCGGGCACGGGTCTTTGGCTCCTTTTGATCTTGGGATTCAGCCGCCGGTCCTTGGTCTTCGGGAGCGACGGCGGCAGGCTTTTTTGCCTCATCTCCGAGGAATTCCAGAAGGAGTTGTTCGTGACTCATCTTTTCGCTCCTGGCTCCGTAGATACGCTTGAGCAGTGCCGCGACGATGCCTTTCTGGAGGGCAAGTTCGGCTTCTAACGAAGCGACTTTGGCGGCGAGTTCGGCGATCTGTTGTTCGGGCGTTCTGATGGATGACTAACAAGCAAGTGGCATGCCATGGATGGGCAAAGATATGATATTTATCGTAATTCATACCAGGGTCGCTGGAGGCCGTCGCGCAGGTCGATGCCATCGGTGAGCATGGCCAGTGCGGTGGGTTTGAGCACGAGCTTGCGGCGGTCGCCGGCGATGTCCTTTGGCCAACTGAAGGTGCCTTTTTCAAGACGTTTTGCGACAAGCCAGTATCCGGTGCCGTCAAAGTAGAGGATTTTGATGAGTCGGCGGGATTTGTTGGTGAAGAGGAAGGCCGCTCCGCTGAGGGGATCGAGGCCGAGGTGGTTGCGGGCGAGCGCGGCGAGCGTGTTGAAGCTTTTGCGCATGTCGCAGGGTTCGAGGGCGACATAAACTTTGAGGTTGCCGTTGAAGGTGAGCATGGCGGCGGGATCAGGCGAGATGGCGGAGCAGGGCGGCAAGCAAACGAATCTGCTCGGCATCCGAGGCGCGGACGACGGCCCCGCAGGGTAGTTGGACTTCAAGCGCAGGTCCGTTAGCAGAAGAGGCGACCTCAGCCACAAGGAAGGCAGGAGTGCTTCCACGGGGAGTGACTTGATCATTATGTTTCCGCGCTCCGATCCAAGCCGCAAAGGTGGGATATTTGATGCCGCACTGCCTAGCGAAGGCCGGGGCGCTCAAGCTGCTGGATTCAAAAGCGTCGAGAACCTGAAGCTTGTATTGGGGAGTGTAGCGGGTGCGTCCGGTTTGATCGGATTTGACAATGACGCCGGCGGCCTGGTCGATGTTGGTTTCCATAGGGCGAGCACCCTACGCCCAAACCGCTGCTGCGGGATAGAGGGTTTCTGTTGACCGCTTACGTCTCGCCGCGCTCCGGAGGGTTTAGTGGCCGGTGATGATGACGCGGACTGCGAAGGCATTTCCAATAGAGGTGAACGTGGAGGAGTGGGTTCTCGAAAGATGGCGTCACCGAATCAAGCGCCTGCCGGTAGCGAGGGCTGGATTGGGTGCTGATAGCAATCGATTCGCACCAATCGGCGGGCACACTGCTTCAGACGCCGTTTGAACCATGGAAGACAGCCATTCTGGCTGTTTTGGAGTTTGGGCTTCCAGCCTGAATTCTGAGAGAAAAACCGTCACGGCAGGCAAGATGCCCACCTTCCGGGACAGGCTGGAAGCCTAATTTTCCCTTTTTAAGACAGTCTCTCAGAGGTGTCTCCAAATCAAACCGATTCCCCATC
>JBOFET010000284.1:0-1805 GCA_051648225.1 Luteolibacter sp. | reverse complement strand
CGGGAAAAAAGGACGAGATGAGTCGCTTCCAACGTGTTCCGAAGGCATCAGTAAGTCCCGCGATGGGTGGGCAATCGGTCCAATACAGCAGTCCGCCGAATCCTAGTTTGCTAGAGCCGGTGTCACCTCTGAGGATTATTACCGGAGTGATCGCTGCGGTCGGGATTGTGTCGATGGCGCTGTTCCTGATGCTGGGTTCGGGAAATGGCGGTGCTCTCGATGGCATGCCGCTGGGAAATCGATTCATCATGGCAGGCTTTGTGAGTGTCTTGGGGGTGATCCTGCTCGTGTATGCGAATCCAAGGGCCCGATTCAAAGCTCTGGCCGTAGGGGTCCTCTTGGGCGGTGGCCTTCTCGCAGTTCCCTACTTTTTCAGACAGGGATCCGAGAGGAGGCCAGTTCAAGCCGTCATTACGCCCCGGGATATTATCGCGCCCCTGGACAACTCGAATGAAAAAAAATTCGTTGACGGCGATGACTCCCAAGAAGCCCTGCGCTCTCGAATCGGCACCGGACCGCTCGATGCGGAAATCTCGAAGCTCGCCAATGAGGGCAGTATGAAACAGGCGGTCGGTGTCTGGTTGCGGGGTCTGAGTGAAAGTAACAGATTCCTGGTGCGAGACTACCTGCTCCGGGTCACCAAGGCGGACGTTTCCTCCCATTCCTACCCACGAAGCGGTGGGGACTATCTGTTGGTGTTGACGGGGATCACCAGCTCGCTTCAGGAAGTCGCCGAACTCTCGGCTCCTCTCGGTCAGGTGGAGAATGTCTATCGGGAACTCTCGATCATCGAGGTCCGCGTGGGAACCGACATCTTCGTGGAGGGATCCTTGGAGAAGCTCACCAAAAAAAGCGACCCTGCCTTCTACGAACTGAACAAACGGGAACTCGAAAGCATCGATTTGGAGCGGGCAAAGCGCGCGGTCCAACGTCTAGCAGAAGTGGAGCCGGTGATCTATCGGACTGACATCAGCCGGAAGCTCATTTCCATGCTGGCGGACGACTCGGTGGATTTCAAAGGGCAGATTTGCAAAGCTCTATCAGTCTGGTCCGAGCAGCCGGGTCCTGCCAGTGAGGCCGCTCTGAAGGTGGTGAATCAGCTGGTCGCCGCTGGCAAAGCGGTGCCGCCGGAAGTCGTCGCCTTGATCGTGAAGGAAAAAAATCCCGCCGTGATACCCGTCCTGGATGAGCTTTGGCATGACACTCCGCTGGCGTGGGAGTCGCTCTATGGAGAAATGGGGCAGGCTATCGAGAAATCCCTGATCAGGCGATTGCCTGAGACCCAGGGTAACATCCGCCACTCGGCCGTAAGGCTTCTCGGAAGAGTGGGAGGGCCTGACAGTCTGCCGGTTCTGGCGGCGGTGGTGCAGGGAGCGGACTCCGAGCTCCGGGTGCTTCTGGATCAAGCGGAAAAGTCCATCCGCGCCCGATTGGACTGATAGGCCGGAGAAACTGAAAACTTATTCCCTCCGGCAATGAAATCGCCTTGCCGTAAAGGGTGATTTGAAAAAGACTCCCGCGCCTCTCGTTTCGCGCCAAGCTGGGATAATCCGGGGGGAGAATTCCAGCCGCGCGAGGCGAGGGGCACTTCGATCTATCATGGGCGGCCCTCCCGATCAATTATGACCGCCCTGAACCCTTCAAACCGCCGCTGGCTCGGCTGTTTCTCCTAGCTGGCGGATCCAGATGAAGCGGCGAAACAATACTTTCACCGCTGCCGTTAGTGGAACCGCTAGCAGCGCGCCGATGAAGCCACCGAGCACCAGCGACCAGAACAACATCGAAAAGATGACCGTGAGCGGATG
>JBOFET010000283.1:0-9126 GCA_051648225.1 Luteolibacter sp. | reverse complement strand
TAAGTCGAAGAGGAACTCCATTGGACTCGGACCATAAAACACAGTCCCGCAATGCGATACCCTTTGGGTAGAAGCCATCATCTTGAACCCGGTAGAAGCAGTCATGCACGATGCTTCCGTCATTGATGCCAGAACCGTCGGAGTTCACACGCCAGGCGAAGATTTTCACCCAAGCCACTTCATTTTGATCAGCGATGCCGTTGTAAGTAGCTGTTGTATTTCGAAATGAATGGTTTGCAGGGTTGACAATAACGATTCCTTCAATCCTTGTCCCTTTGGACTCGGAAAGTTCAATGGCCGACTTTCTGTAACTGAGGCGCTGTTGCTCGACGTATGCAGGTGTGGTGTTGTTCTTGTCATCATCCACAACCGTATAAGTGCCTCCTCCAGCGACTACATTGCCGCTTGGATCGACTTGCACGGGAGCCATCTCCCAGTGGTCGAAATTTGTGCCCGAGATGGTGCCGTGCCCAAAGATGGTGATTTTACTGGCGTCATGCAGTCTGCCGAGGGGCTGCTGGACACCTGGGTTCGAGACGTTGTTGAAGGTTCCATAGACAATGGCGTCACCAGGGATGTAATAGGTTCGGTTTGGATAGACTTTGAAGTCCTCGCCAATGTTGTGGACTCCAGGACCGAAATACAGGGTCTTGGGACCCGCGCCGATATTGAAAGCGTCGAGCGTTGCTTGTGTAGGGGCAGTACCCGCGATTACCGTGGTCACCCCGGTGCCACCGATTGTCGGCTTGCCGGAGAGCGCAGGATTGCCATGGATGGAAAGGGTGTGGACCGCTGGCAGACTGTTGGTGTCCGGGGCCCGTTCTGCCATGACGCCATTGATATCTACTGCGATATTACAGGGGCTTGGCATGGTAAACGTGAGCGTCTTCTTATCGGCCGAGACCTTCACGTTTTTCACTTTGGAAGCCGGTCGAATGGTCGTTTTATTGAGATCAATATCGGCATTGTCAAAAAGTTTGACTTCGATATCAACCGCAGATCTCATCTCGAAGTTGAGATAGCTATGCGAGCACCCCCAGAGATTCGAGTAATAACGTCGATTTGAGCTATGGGGACTCTCGACATATGAGCCTGCCAGCTGGGAAATGAGAACATTTCCGGGCTGAAACGCACTCGTTGCGCCTGATTTCCTGATGTTTACCTTAAACTGATTGGATACCAAGGTGGAGTCTGGCGTGTTATACAATGAGAAGGAGTTACTTTCATACCATGTTTGGGCGTGCAATTCACCCACGCCGAGCGCTCCGATGAGGAGCGGAACGGTTGTAAGCCCTATTAAAGCCCTCTGGTTTTTGATGGTTTTGAGGATTCGTTTCATCGCTGTTGGTTTTTGGGTTGGTTTTGCCTGCGGTGCTTCGTTGGGACGCCTTCACGCATGAACGTTGGGTTTGGTGAATGCATCTGATCATCCGCAATGCATACGGACATCGTTGTCCCGCTTCCTGGGGTTTGCCTATCCCCAGAAATGGGGATTTGTTGCCCTCAGGCGGGTGTGTCCTTACCGTTCTGCGTCCTCAGAAGACCGATCTCATAGCCCAAAGAGACTGCTTCCGTGCGATTGGCGGCGTTCATTTTTACCAGCAAGGACTTCACATGAGTGATGGCAGTTTCCGGGCTGATGCCGAGTGCGATGCCGATGTCCGTGTTTGACAGGCCACGACGCAGACAGTTGAGCACCTCAAGTTCACGCGCGGTGAGCCGAAGGTTCGTGTCTTTTGGAACGCTGCGGGCCTCCGGCGTGAAAGGATGGCACCAGCCATGCTGGTGGGCGTGACGAAGCTCACGGGCGAGGAATGCGTGTGACGAGGTCTTGAGCAAGTAGCCGCATGCGCCCGCTTCCATGGCACGGGATAGATCAGCTGGCAGCGCCTCGGAGCTAAGCATGACGACACGCGCCTGAGGATGGACAGCACGGATGGCAGTGAGCGCTTGGATGCCGTCCATGCCCTGAAGTCTCACATCCATCAACATGAGGTCAGGTAGATGCTCACCATAGAGACTCATTGCCTGGGCGGCGTTAGATCCTTGGGAAATGATTTCAAACTCGGCATAAAGCGAGAGCAGGGAGGCTACTCCGGCGCGGATTACCGGATGATCATCGATGAGGATAAGACGAATGGGAGTAGGCATGATCGAAAGCATGATGAATTTTCGTCAACTTTATCCCTGAGAATCCTCAAGGGTGCGAGGCACCGGCAAGGGTAAAGTTGCTCTGATACGCGCTCCTTCCTGCGGTGTGCTCTCGATCTGCAAGCTTCCACCGAGACGCTCCATCCGTTCGCGCATGCTGGACAGGCCGTATTGGTGAACGGACGGGCTACGGTCAGGGTCGAAGCCGATACCGTTGTCCCGCACCTCGACGGTGAGTGAATCTGACCTGAAATGGCAGCGCAACACGATGAGGCTCGCCTTTCCATGACGGACCGCATTTGTGGCCGCCTCTTGGGTGACAAGCATTAGATTGGCGACGACGTTTCCGGGTAGGCGGACGGATTCTCCCTCCACTTCGACGCGGGTATCCACAGAATGACAGGTGCGGATGAGGGCCGAAGTGCGCTCCAGAATCGTGGGAATATCCATCTCCGCCTGCGTGTCGCGCAGGGCATTGAGGCAATGGCGGAAATCTTCGCGCAGTTTGAGCAACAAACCTCGCGCCGTATGCAAGGCGGGGCCGGCATCGCGGCCCATTTCCAAAGAACCTTGCGCCGCCTCCAGCTGCATCGAAAGCCCCGCGAGAAACTGCTGAAGACCATCATGCATGTCGGCACCCAGGCGATTGCGCTCCTCAAGCGTGGCAAGAAAGCGGATTTCCGTTTCCTTCTGCTGGGCAATGCGGCCGGCGAGTTCCGACGCTTGGCGATGGATGCGCCGCGAAAGCTCACCGACGACCAGCAGTACGACCGCA
The DNA here is from genome assembly GCA_051648225.1 of Luteolibacter sp. Lineage (GTDB taxonomy): Bacteria > Verrucomicrobiota > Verrucomicrobiia > Verrucomicrobiales > Akkermansiaceae > Luteolibacter. The sequence continues at coordinate 6,200 of JBOFET010000283.1, read as the reverse complement.
ATCAGTGCAAGTCCGGCCCACGCCACCTTCACCAGTCGCTCACGTGTCCACCACGAGGCTGCGGCGAGCACCTGCACATCGCCAGCATCTCTCAACTGGAGAGAAACATCGCCATTGCCGATCAGCTCATCATGTCCGGTTTGACCCCCTACCGGCTGGATGAGGACGATTCCCTCCACCGCCAGCTCGCTACCCGGCAGCCAACCCTCGCCAAAAGTCTGCGGGGCAGCTTCCCAGTGGACTGGTAACAGCACGCCATCACTGAGTAGAACCAACGTGCGGCGCTTCTTGTCTGGACTGCTGAATGCTTCGACAAAAGTGCCCGTGACGCGCACCAGCCGGTAATGATAGTCAAAGACACTCCGCTGCCAGTCCGTGATGTGCTTGCGGTGGCTCGCATCCAGAAGCTCCGGCACTGTCACTCGAGCTGGTGGGGGACTCTGGCCCTGTCGCAGCACGCGCAGCACCGCATTTTCTAACCGACACAAGGGATGCGGACCACTCACAAATCCCGATGCCTCCACCACACTGCCGAGCGCGATCGCCTGGGTGCTGCGTGTGACGACTTCCACCGCCGCATTGCCCTCCTGCAAGATCAAGCTCCTACCCGGATGCCAGCAAGTGACCGTGCCGATGATTCGCCGGCGCCGGGAGGATACTCCGTCGAACTCATAGGGGCGCAGCGAGGCAAGGGAAAGCAGAGGAGCCTTTTCGGGTGCGATACATCGGCGCAGCACCTTCACGTCTTCCGCACGGCTCGTGATGAGGATCGCACCTGCCATCTCGGCGCGGCTGTTATGAATTGCAACCAGCGTGCCACTCACAGAAATCTCCATGTCGAGCAATTCGGACTCCTCAGGAAGCGCCTCGCGCGGCACCCGCAAGATGACCGAGCCTCCCGAGTCCACCAATCTGAGCACCAGAAATTTCCGCGTGCTCTGCCCCCGCACATCCACCTCTTGCACCACTCCTGTCATCGTGACTCGCTGCACATCATGTTTACCCGAGAGCATGGCGGACATCGTCACCACCGGTGCCGGCGGCAATTCACAGCCAGAAGCGATGATTTCTAACCGCCTCGGCAGCAGAACGGGAGCGAATCCACCCCGCTCAGTCACGCCCTCGATCCGCACCCGGTCTCCCACCGCCAAGCGGTTGAACGCAGCTTCAAACCCCGGCGACCATAACCCCTTGCGCTCCGCCAGTGTGGCAGCCACCCAGATTCCCGCAGTCTCATCCTGGATGACCAAGCCTGAGTGAAGCGAGCCGGGCAACAGGGTGACGACCGCCTCCAACCGTGCCACCAACCCACGATCCGCCTCCGCCGGCTTCAGTCGAAGAATATCCGCACAGGACACCAGGACCTCTTCTCTCCCAGAAGAAAACGTGATCTGCGCCAGACACAGCCCACTGCCGCCCAGCGCGAGCAATGCCGCGAACAACCATGAAAAGTGCGGGAACATGAAACGAAACGGGTTTTTGCGACAGGATCTAAATGGCCGTTTTCCTGAAGCGCCACCAGCATCTTCATTCACCAAGCTTTAGGCGATGAAGATCTTCATCCCGATTGCGTCAGGCGGCAAAGGAGGGGGAATGGAAAGATTCAAGGCTTCTGCTCATAAAGCCTCGCCATCTCCCGCATCAGCGATTCTAGCAGAGTGTAATACTCATCCTCTTTCATCTTGGCTTTCCGTTTGCGGAGGGCATCGATGGATGTCTCGAGCTTGGCCCGCATTTCCTGGGCCCCGGCTGAGAGCGGATCGGCAGCGGCCTCGAAAAAATAAATCTCCCGTGCAAGCAGGCCGTCATTTCCGGTCGCCGCACGCAGACCTTGGAAGTCATCGGTGGGAGTGGGTTCGCCGTCGCCGTTGTCGTCGATGATGGCATTTTCCTGAAGCACTCGCTGGGCATTTTCATAAAACGCACGGGTGCCAGCCGTGGCGTGCAGCGTCGCTTCGAGCAGGGAAAGCGATCCGCTGAGATCCAAATCCGCAGCCGGGTCGGTGAGTGCATCGGCGAATTCCGCGCCAAAGCGTGAGTAGTTCCGCTGTCCTTGGCCGCGCACGGCACTAACGACCACGCGGTTTTCACCAGCCAGCGGCGCGAGGAAGGACGAGCTGGCGGAAAAAAGATTCAGAATCACCAGCCGCCGGGTGAAGGGCTTGAGAAGTCCCTGCAAGGCGACGGGATCGATGTCCGGTCCGCGCAGATTGAAGTTCGCCGTGCGACCGTCGAAGCTCCCGTGGCCGATCAAAATGAGCCACAAATCGTCGCCGGTTTTGGCAAGTGCCGTGAGTTTCTTTCCCACCAACACATGATCGCCACCCTGCGTCTCCGCCTCCAGGCCGATGGTCTGGACGCTCATCTCACCCTTCGCTGCTAGATTCTGCCAGGCCTTCGCTTGGCGGCGAAACTCGGTGTCGTAATTTCCATCTCCCGGCTCGCTGACGACGATGAGCATCTCGCGAGCAGGCAGGAGCGCGGCGGCGACAAACAGGACGAGTAAGACGAGAAATTTCATGGGAGTTTTTTCCAACGGCGCAGCGACCATTCGCCCAGGAAACAGGCGAGCGCGGCGATGAGCCATGCGGAGCTGTGCCACAGCGGTTCGGAGCGGGTTTCCTTCACGGGCAATGGCAGGTTTTCCAAACTGGCCACGAATTCATCCAGCCCGTCCGTTGCGAGCACGCGGCCACCCGTTGCGGAGGCGAGCTGTTGCATCGCGGGCATATCGGGGAGAAGCGCGAGGTATTCGTCGCGCAGCGCATTCACCACCCAGCCCGCTTGCGCCTTGAGCATGGGCTGGCTCTCAGTGGCGCGGGTGGTGGCTTCTACTAGATAGGGGCCGGGTGCGGTGGCGTGGTGAGTGGCTTCGAGAATCCCGCTTTTGGCCGCATGCGGGCGGGGCGTGAGCTGGCTCCAGCTATCATCCGGTCGGCGCACCCGCAGGCTCACACCGCCGGATTCGCGGGGCTGGAAATCATCGCCTAGCAGCTCAGTGGTGATCAAGTGGCCGCTAGGGCTTGCCTCCACTTTCACCGCCAACGGGCGCGGCACGTCGGAGAGAAGCCAGCGCGTCAATTGCCGCCAGGTCTTGTCCATGTCGCGGCGGGCAGCCGGGTTCTTCATCCCCCAGCGCCACAGATCGCCGAGAGCAAGCACGGCGGTGTGCCCGCGACCGTAGCGGCGCACGGCGAGCGCAGGGCTAGGTCCGTCCGCAGTTTCAAATTTCCCGATCTCCATCGCTCCGGGCCGCACCGCTGGCAGGCGATGGATGTTCTTGAACTCCGGCATGTGATCGATGCGCTGCGCCTCTTCTTCTTCGGTCGCGCGCAGGCGTGCCCACGGCTCGAGGCGACCTTCGCGGGTGAGGTCGTAACGCCCTGCGACTGGCTGACCGGGCGGTGTGCCGGGCTCCAGATAGATCGGCAGCATCTCGCCGATGGGGGTGCCATGAAACTCTCCGGCATCCAGCGACTCCATCCCGCCTAACATAATGACGCTGCCACCGCGCTCGGAGACAAAACGCTGAAGCAGCCGCTGCTGCTCACGATCAAAGAACGCGGCTTCCACGTCGTCGAGGATCACGGTATCGAAGGGAAAAAGCTCGGCAGGCGTTTTCGGAAATCCGGCGGATAGCTCGTTCTCGTCCTTGGTTTTCAAGCGAATGAAGACCGGCTCATCAAAGCGCTCCGTCTCTTCCTGCGCCTCGAAGCCACGGTAGAGCGGGTTGCTGCGCTCGCCCTTGCGGCTGCGGTAGTCGAACTTCGGCTCGCGGCGTGCGATGCGAATCAAGCTGGTTAGGCGGACTGATGGATCTCCTTCCAAAGCGCGTTGGAGAAACTTGTGCTCATAATTCGGCCGACCTCCCAGATAGAACACCCGGTAGGGACCGGTCTCGCGGTTGGCGGCGACACTGCGGTGATTGTTCTCTAACGTCGCTTCCATCGATTCACCGGAATTTTCCAACCCCACCTCGGCATCGAGAAATGCAGTGCCATTCGCCTCCGGGCGGACTTGGAAACGAACGACCGCTGACATGTCATCACCGGTGACGAGCTGGCGTTTTTCATCGAGTTTCTTCCCGCCGTGCTCGCGGATGGAAACGACGAATGACCTGCCCGCCATGCCACGCGCCGACACGGTGACATCCACGATGAGCGGTGCGTCTTCAAACAAAGTCGCCTGCGCGGTGGCGGTGGGAATCGATAAATCCAGCAGCGGTTTCTCCGGCACGATCACCAGCGGAAACGTCGGTGGCAGCCCTGCGAGACCGGTGATTTTGTCAGTGGGGCTGCCGTCGGTGATGACCAAGATCCCCGCCAAGGGCCGGCCTTGATAGCGATCACGCAGATCCCCGAGAGCGCGGCCCAGCGCGGAGCCGGGGCCATCGAAAGCGAGCGCTGCGCCGGGCTTCGGCTGGCGCAGGCGGGTGTCAAAGCTGAAGGTCTCCACCATGAAGTCCTGCGTGAGTTTTTTCTGCCAGGCAGATGGCTCCGGGGTGACCAGTTGTTTCAGTCGATCCGCCCGGGAGAGGTCACCGTTTTGATCCTTGAGCGTCATGCTCGCACTGCGGTCTAGCAGGATGGCCCAGTGATTGCTGCCTGGGCGGTTGAACGACTTCACCACCTTTGGCTGGAGGATGAAAACGAGCAGCAGCGCGAGTCCGCTGAGTTTCAATCCCGCAGCAAGCCAGCGCAAGGCGGGCGGCATCGACGACTTTCGCCGATAGCTGAAAAACAAGCCGATCGCCGCCAAAACGAGCACGATCAGCCCGGGAACGAGCCACTGCCCTTCCGTCCAGACGAGTGTCATGAGTGCGGGCGGACTCATTTTCCAAGCTCCTCGAAATAGCGGCGAACCACCTCGGTGTAACGATCCGGCACGGGGTCCCGCCCGACGGGTGCGAGCGGGTTCTCGCGGTCGAGGTCGCGGAGCCGGGCGTCTAACTGTGTAGCCGCTTCAGCGAGCGGATTGAGGATTTCAATCTGGATGCGTTCGGAGTCGGGCTCTTTGGCATGACGTTTGAAGTCTTTCCGCATTTCGATGCCGGCCTGGCGGGCGCGGGCAAGGGCGGACTGGGCGTTAGGGTCCGTCACGATGGCTTCCAAATCCGCCAGTCGGTCGCGCCATGTTTCATAACCGCTTTGGGTCACGGCGGTGCGGCCGCCACCTTGGCCCGGACCTTTGCCTTCGCCGGGCGCCTTCCCCTCACCCTCGCCCTCGCCGGGTTTTGCACCCGCTTGTTCGGCGAGGCGAGCGAGTTCATCGCGGGCGTAGCGCAGGGCTTGCGCTTCGTTACCGAGGATGCGTTCTGCGGCGGTTTCAATCTCGCGGGTGAGCTTGGCGATGCCTTCGGTGGCTTGCTTGGATGCTTGTGCGTCACCGCGCTGACCGGCTTTTTCCAATGCCTTGGCGATGCCGCTTTGGTCCGCTTGTCGAAGTGCTTCACCGAGATCCTTGGCGACGAGTGGCTCCGCACGCTCGGCCGTCTCGGCGGTTTTTTGCAGGGCATCGACAAGCTGTTGGTAGTCCTGGCGCTGGCGCTCGGCTGCGGTGTTAGATTCGTTCTTTTCGCTAAGTCGGTTAGGTCTGGGTGATTCGGACGGGGATTTATTTTCGGCGAGTTCGCGCTGACGTTGTTCCAGCTCGCGGGCGTCTTGGCGCAGGTCGCGGAGCTGCTCGGCGAGCTTGGCAGCGCTGGTTTCACGGAAATCGTCGTGGAGTTCTTCCAAGGCTTCTTGGGCGCGGCGACCGGATGCAAGGGCGTCGCCGAGTTTCGAGTCATCGAGCTGTTCGTTTGCTTGTTGGGCTTTCTCGCGAGCCTCGTCCATCGCCTGCTTTTGCTCGGCTGGCGCGGCATCAGCGGATTTTTGCTGGAGCTTGTCCACGTCTGCGAGCAGCTCGCGCTGTTGCTCACGAAGCTGCTTGAGCCTGCGCTCGATCTCTGCCTTTTTCTCGGCGGTGTCCGCCGCGTTCGCCGCCATTTGCAGGGCTTTCATTTCCTCGTTGAGATCGCGCTGGCGCTTGGCGAGATCATCGAGTCGCTTGAGAATTTCCATCGCCTCGTTCGCCTCCTGGGCCAGCTCGGGCTTCGCGGATTTCTCGGCTTCGTAGCGATTTTCCATCGGTTTCAAAGTGAGGTCTTCTTTGGGTCCGTCTTCGGAGCATGGAGACCCTTCGCCCTCGCTCTGCACGAT
>JBOFET010000282.1:0-4400 GCA_051648225.1 Luteolibacter sp. | reverse complement strand
AACATTTCCGGCTGATGTCTCGTCGCCCTCGAACAGCTCGAATCCCAAAGCGTCCTCGACGCTGATGATGGCCCCGGGAGAGCGGGTCGTGAACGAGACGACGGCCGAAAAACCGCTTTCCAGCCCTGCGGAATTGAAGGCTTGGACGGCGACGTAGTAGGTCGTGGACGGCAGAAGCCCGGTGAGTGTGCCGGTCGTGCTGCCCCGGATGATTTTGTGAACGGCCAGGTCGGTGGCTTTCTTCCCGAGGTAAACGTAGTAGCCGGCGATGTCCGGCTCAGGATTCGGATCCCAGGCGATTTGAATGGAACTCTGCGCCTGGCAGATGCCCGACCACGCGAAAAGGATGAAAATCGAGAGAAGGGCGGAAGCTTGCTGCAATCGTCTCGCCGTGGATGGAATCCAGCGCGAGGAATCGGGAGTCGTCTCAGTCGGGCAGACTGCGGGTGGGTTTGGCAACATCAGGCGGCTTGACTCCAGAGCGGAGCCGAACGGCATGGTTCCGTGCAGAAAAATGGGTTTTTTCAAGAGAGTGGTAGATTCGGTAGTTCATGGTGGGGAGGAACTAGTGAGTGTCCGTAAGTGGACCCCGCGAAGAACGGGTGGAATCTTTCGTTTTGCAAATTCTATTTTGAAGGACACTCCGATGTGCCTCATCGTGTATCCTTTACGGCTGAAATTTTTTCGGAGGTGGAGCTGGAAGCGGGTGGAAATTCAACCAGGCTAAAAGATGAAGCATTGCACAGTTTTGGAAATCGGCAGACACTCCGGCGCTTGCGAGCGTGCCGGTGAATGACAGCCTTTCTCTTCAGTTGTAACAATGCCACTTGCGCGGTGCCGGAGGCCTACCGTGAGATTTTCCGTGGTTCCGAGGAGTTGGTAGGATCGCCGGAGGGCTGGGAGCCGGGTGCGCTGAATCTGGCGCAGGGATTCGCGATGCGGTTTCGGACGCCGCTGGTGCACGGGGATGTGACGCGGTTGTTGATTGATTTCGAAAAGGATGGGGACGCGCGTTGGAGTCGATTTTCCCTGAAGCTGCCGGAAACGACGCGGGTGAAGCTGGTGGACCGGCACGAGCGGCCCTACCGGATCGCACTGAGGCAGCGCATCGCCGAAGATCTGCGGCGGCACGATGCGCTTTTGCACGTGATGATTCACACGGATCCGAAGACGGATGGGCTGGTGTTGCTGGAGACGCCGGTGGGAGCGGACTTGGCGGAAAAATTTTCCAACTTCTGGCGGGCTCGGCTGGTGGCGGCGGAGGTGGATGTCCGGCAGGTGAAGGCGGTGCCAATCCACGACTTGGGGGCCGCACTTTCGGCGGATTTTCCGGCGACGAAGTATGCGCAGGTGAAGCTGTCGGTTTCCCAGAGTTACTTTTTGGAAGGCCGGCCCTTGCGCTGGGAGACCGTGAAAAAGGTCCTGTTGGAGTCGCTGGTGCTGGCGGAGAAGGAGGTGGTGGTCAGCGCCCCAGAATCCCCTTCGACTGATCCAGGCTGAGGTTGCGCTGCTCGCGCCAATCGATGATTTCCGGTTGCTGGAAGGACTTTTCGCGGCTCTCGACGATGGAATTCGAGGTTCTTTCGATGGGCTTGTTTCCCGCCTCGCGGGCTGCGTTGGTGACGTAGGAATCGGTCGTGTAGGCACCGGGGATTCTCGCGGCATCGCCAGCCTCGGGGGCGGTCTCACCTTGGAGGGCGGAGGATTTCTGGAAGCGGCTGCCGTCGGTGTTCCCCGAGTAAGATTTGCGATCGTAGTCCTTGTTTCCCCACCAGGATTTTTTGGCGAAGTCGCCGGTTTTGTAGTCTGTCTTCTGGAAGGCTTTCTTGGAGTCGTAGGTGCTGCCCTTGCTTTCGTAGGGGCTGCGCTTGTCATTCTGGGGCACCCAGTTTCCTTCGGCGTCCTGTTTGTAGCCGTTGTTCTCGTTCATCCGCTCGGAAAGCGTTCTGCGCTCCGGGGTGGCGGCGGTCTCTTTCTTGCTAGACGCGCAGGAAGCCAGCAGGAGGACGGACAAGATGGCGGTGAAACACGAAATTTTCACGGCTGCTGGTTGAGAAGTCGTTCGAGCTTTGGGTCCGGCACGGCTCCGCGCTCGAGGGCTTGATGATAGAATTCGCGGGCGCGGTCGAGGCGGTTACTGCGCGAGGAGATCAGGGCGAGATTGTAGTAGGGCTCGCTGGGAATCGGGTCGGCAGTGATGGATGCCTTGAAATGCGATTCCGCCTCTGCCCGGCGTCCGAGGCGGTAGCAAACCGACCCTATAAGAAACTGACTCTTGGCGTCTTGTGGGGCGAGATCGACCGCGCGTCTGAAATTGATTTCGGCGGCGGCCATGTCACCGAGGGACATGTGGGAGTAGCCGAGCATCCGGTAGGCGTAGGGGTTGTTCGCATCCAGCTCCACGGCGCGCTGGAAGGTGTCCACGGCGGCGGTTGGATCTTGGAGTTTGAGGTTCACCACGCCGAGTTTACAAAGCGCGGGGATATGCCCGGGGTGCTGCTCGACAATCATCTGGAACAACTCGCGGGTGGGCAGAAAGCGTCCGGCGGCAAAGGATTTCTCGGCAGTGCGCTCAAAGACGGCGATGTCGCGGTGCAGCTCGGTGGTATTCCGGCCGACGGTGGCACGATCCTGGGCGAAGGGGGAAATGAATTCTCCGTCCACCTGATTGTTGGCGATGAGGCGCTGCTCGTCCGGGGACAGTTGGATTTCCTGTCCGTCAAACAGCTCGATGGCTTGGGCGATGCGCTCGTCCTTGGATCCCATGTCCTTGACTGCTTCTATCAACAGGTCCCGGGCTTGGCGGCGGCGCTCTTGGACGCGCAGTTGGCGCTGGATAATGTCCCGGAGCACGGCGACCTCCGCCGGATCGGCGGCGACTTGGCCCTTGGTCAGGGCGGATTCCTCGCTCTTCAGGCGTTGTTCCAAATCGGCGAGGCGCTGGTCTTGGTCCCGGCGTTCCTGATGGAGCTTGTTGATTTGAGACTTGGCGATGGCGAGGTCGCGGAGGGCGTCGATGATGTCGTCCTTGGCGCTGTTGTTGTCGATGTTGAGGCGCTCGACCTTTTCGTTCGCCTCGCGGAGATTTTTGGCGAGTCCGATGTTCTGCTGGACGAGGTCCTGGATGCGTCCGTCTTCGTTAAGCTTGAGTAGGGCGCTCATTTGTTCGCGCTCGTGGAGCAGGGATTCATGTTCCGAGCGTAGCTGGGTGTAGGCGTCGCGGCTTTCCTTGAGTTCGTTTTCGAGGTCGCCGATGCGCAGGTTCGCTTTGCCAAGTTCGTCGGATTTTTTGGCGAGTTCCTTTTCCAAGGCCTGGAGCTGGGTGCGCTGGCCAGCGACCACGGAGCTGGCGACGTTGCGCTCGACCTTGAGGTCTCGGTCGAGGTCGGCGCGTTTTTGCTGCATCACTTTTAGATCCGCTTCGAGGATGGCATTGCGGGCAAGTGCCTCGGTGTTGGCGCTGCGGCTCTGGGTGAGCGCCATGGCCATGGCTTCGCGTTCTTGTTCCAGCCCGGCGATGCGCTGATTGAGTGATTTCATTTCGTTTTCTACCGGACTGGTGGCGAGCCGTGCCCGGAGCGACTGGACCTGGGCTTCCGCAGCGTTCAGTTGAGACTGGAGCAAATCGCGCTGGCGGGCGATGTCCCGGACGCGGGAGGAATCGCGCGATGCCTCTGCCTCGCGGGTTGCGGAGTTTTGGGCAGTGGAGTTGGTAAGATCCCGCAGTCGTTTCACCTCGGCCTCGGCTTCTGCGAGACGACGGGTGGCGAGCGGATCCACTTCGAGAATGCCTGGGGTGAGCGGAACCACTCCCTGCGCGGGGTCAATGAGCGTGCCGGATTGTTTCACGCCGCCTTCGAGTTCGGCGACGACGCTGCGGTTTTTTTTCCGCTGTTCCTCAGCCTTGGGGTGGACGCGGACTTCCGCCTCAGAGTTTTGGGCGCTGCGTCCGGTGACCATTTCTGTTTTCCAGTCCGGGTAGTAGCGGCGGACCGCTTCGAACAATTTGCGGGCCTTTTCCAGTTTCTCTGCGGCGGCAACGAAATCGCCGCTGGCTTCGAGTTGCTCGGCGGCGCGGGCGGAAAGGTAGCCTTGGAAATAGACGTCGGAAGGGTCGAACTGGGCGGGTGAGATTGGAGCTGGAGTCTGCGCTCCAGCCGGTGTCACCGCGAACCACAGCATGACGGAGGCTGCCAGTCGTGCGGTTGGAAGGCGCAGGGTTTTTGCGATCCGGTCAGGCATTGGGTGGGCAAGCTAGGCAGGACTTCGGGCAGGATCAAGCGAGATTCCGGCGAGAGAAAGGGTGTCTTGCGACTCCGGTGGGTTTCATCAGACCCCGGCGAACGGTTCTTGTGAGGTCTTCGTCGCGATGGGATGGAAAAAACTGGAATCGGTTGATT
>JBOFET010000281.1:0-2277 GCA_051648225.1 Luteolibacter sp. | reverse complement strand
AGTCCTCGTAGTAAATCACGCGCTCCAACTGGCGGGCGCTCATGTCAAGCATCAGGCCGATGCGGGATGGCATGCACTTGTAGAACCAGATGTGTGAAACCGGGACAGCAAGTTCGATGTGGCCCATGCGCTCGCGACGAACGCGGCTGAGCGTCACTTCGACGCCGCAACGGTCGCAGATCACGCCTTTGTGTTTGATGCGCTTGTATTTGCCGCAGGCGCATTCCCAGTCGCGGGTGGGTCCGAAGATCCGCTCGCAGAAGAGACCGCCTTTTTCGGGCTTGAAGGTCCGGTAGTTGATGGTTTCCGGGTTTTTCACCTCGCCCTTGGACCAAGAGCGAATGATTTCCGGGGATGCCACGGTGATGGAGACTTGGTCAAACTGCTCGGGGCGTTCGTCCACGCCAAATAGCTCGCGAAGGTTGTGATCGACACTCATGTTGTTAGTAACGTTGTTAGGTCAGGTTAGGGGTTCGCGGATTGAATTACAGGGTAAGGTCATCGAGGGAGTAGTCGTCCAGGCCACCGGTCATGCCGGAGCCGTGGGTCGAGCCCTTACGGCCCGGACGGACGTCGAGGCCGAGGGATTGCATTTCCTTGATGAGAACGTTGAACGACTCGGGCGTTCCGGCTTCGAGGTTGTTGTCGCCTTTGACAATCGCCTCGTAAATCCGGGTGCGGCCTTGCACGTCGTCCGACTTGACGGTGAGGAGTTCCTGGAGCGTGTAAGCAGCGCCGTATGCTTCGAGCGCCCACACTTCCATTTCTCCGAAACGCTGGCCACCGTATTGCGCCTTACCACCGAGCGGCTGCTGGGTGACAAGCGAGTATGGACCGACAGCGCGGGCGTGGATCTTATCGGCGACCAAGTGGCCGAGCTTCAAGATGTAGATCATGCCAACGACGACGGGATTGTGGAAGGCCTCGCCGGTGCGACCGTCATAGAGGGTCGATTTACCACCGGTGGTGCCATCCTTGCCATCGCCGATCCAGGTATAACCGCGGCCTTCTTTTTCGCCGGGTTTGCGCTCGCGGAGTTCGCCGTTGTCGCCGATGAATTTCACACCGTCCACTTTCTTGGCCTTGGACATGAAATCCCAGATCACGTCTTCTTTGATACCGTCGAAAATCGGCGTGGCGACCTTGAAACCAAGCGCCTTGGCAGCGACGCCGAGGTGGGTTTCGAGAACCTGTCCGACGTTCATCCGCGATGGCACGCCGAGCGGGTTGAGGCAGATATCGACCGGGGTTCCGTCGTGAAGGAACGGCATGTCCTCTTCACGGACGATGGTCGCGACCACACCCTTGTTTCCGTGACGACCGGCCATTTTGTCACCGACGGAGAGTTTCCGTTTAGCGGCAATGAAGACCTTCACCTCCTTGATGACGCCAGGGTCAACTTCATCGCCGGACTCAAGCGAGTCGAGTTTGCGCTCACGCTCGGTGTCGAGTTCTTGGAAGCGGCTCTCGAAGGAACTGATGATTTCCAAGATCTTGTTACGGATTGGGGAAGGATCGATCTCGATGTGGTCGTGGACCGAAGCGAGCTTGCGAAGAAGCGTCTTGGTGATCTTGCGGTTGGCCGGGATGATGATCTCGCCGGTTTGCGCGTTAACCACGTCGAGAGGAATTTTTTCGCCTAACAAAATGTCGGAAAGACGCTCGGTGAGGTCGTCTGTCAGCTTGTCGGCCTTTTTCTTATGCTCGTCGTTGATCTTCTTGAGCGTCTTCTTGAGCTCCACCGGGTCCACCTTGTCCTGGCGCTTCTTGGCGAAGCCGCTTTGCGAAACGCGGACGTCCTGGACGATTCCCACGCAGCCGGACGGCACGCGGAGCGAAGTGTCCTTCACGTCGGCGGCCTTCTCACCGAAGATGGCGCGGAGGAGACGTTCTTCCGGGGCGAGTTCCGTCTCGGACTTCGGAGTGATCTTACCGACGAGGATGTCGCCGGGTTTCACTTCCGCGCCGATGCGGATGATGCCGTCGTGGTCGAGGTTGCGGAGCGCGTCCTCACCGACGTTCGGAATGTCACGGGTGATTTCTTCCGGGCCGAGCTTGGTGTCTCGGGCGGCGACGTCGAACTCCGAGATGTGGATCGAGGTGTAAACGTCGTCTTTGACCACGCGCTCCGAGATGACGATGGCATCTTCGAAGTTGTAGCCGTTCCAAGGCATGAACGCGACGAGCACGTTGCGGCCGAGGGCGAGTTCGCCCTGCTGGGTGTTCGGACCGTCGGCGATGACGTCGCCTTTCTTCACATGCTGGCCCTTCTTGACG
>JBOFET010000280.1:0-16333 GCA_051648225.1 Luteolibacter sp. | reverse complement strand
GGCAGCAAACTTCACACCTTCCCGATCCTTACGATCCCACACCGGTCGAGCAAGGGATCGGCGTATATTATACGAATCTCCTGGTGGGTGGAGTGGACTTCGCCATCATCGAAGACCGGAAGTTCAAGACCGGTCCCCTTGGCCGCCATCCGATGACCGGGCCGCGTCCCGATCACATTCTCGATCCGAACTACGACCCGAAGGTCATCGACACTCCCGGACTCAAACTACTTGGTGAGCGGCAGGAAAAATTTCTAGCAGACTGGGCTGGTAAACGCGACGGCGTTCGCATGAAGGCAGTGCTCTCCGCGACCGGTTTCTGTGGTGGCGCACACCTCCACGGCAAGCTCACCAATCGCCTGCACGCGGATCTTGATTCGAACGGGTGGCCCCAGACCGGACGCAATAAAGCACTCGAACTCATCAAGAAAGCGAACGCCGTTCACATTGCGGGCGACCAACACATTGCAACGCTCATTCGTCAGGGAATCAACGACTATGGCGACGGCCCGTGGGCCTTCGTTGTCCCAGCCATCGTCAACAACTACTATGGCCGCTGGTGGTGGCCCGAGGATGAAAAACCGGGTAACCATGCAGTCGCCGGATCACCCCTGCCATGGACTGGAGATTATTTGGATGGATTCAATAACAAGATCACCATGATTGCCTACGCTAACCCCGATCCAGAGCACTCGAAGTTTTCCGACAAACCAGCCGACGAAAAAGACGCCAATGCCGTTCAACAGGGTTGGGCTGACGGCTACGGCTTGATTCGTTTCAAAAAGTCGTCATCCGAAGTTACCTTCGAGTGCTGGCCCCGCCATGCGGATGTCACCAAGCCAGATGCAAAACAATTCCCTGGCTGGCCAGTAACGGTAAAACCCTAAGATCCTAGTGCACAGCCAACTCATACTTCTTACAGGGTGGACGGTCTTCGCGACCACCCTCCTTCTAGGTGTGGCACGTTCTGCTTCACAGGAATCTGCCAAGCCGAACATCTTATGGATCACTGGTGAGGACATGAGTGCCAAGTGGCTCGGTTGTTATGGGAACCAGCAAATCAGGACACCCAATTTCGACAAGCTCGCCAGCGAAGGATTTCTCTACACCCAGTGCCACGCACCTGTTCCGGTGTGTGCACCCGCTCGCAGCGGTTGGATCACGGGCATCCATCCGGTTTCGTTAGGTAGCATCTATATGCGCAGCCTATATGCGACTCCCTCTTCACTCACCTGGTATCCCGACGCCCTTCGTGCGAATGGCTATTTTTCGGGAAACTATACCAAAACCGATTACAACACTTCGAACCGCAAGGTGGGTGGCTTCGGTGGTGGCGAGAATCAGGGATCTGTCGGGCACTATGAGAACACGTGGGATTCTTACGAGGACTCCTGGTGGAGCAACTCCAAGCGCAAGCCAGATCAACCGTTCTTCCAAGTGATCAACGCTGCCGGATGCCACGAGTCCTTCTTGCATCAGGAAAAGAACATCCACGAGGGTGTTGACCCGGCGACGATGAAGTTGGCAGCCTACCACCCTGACATCCCGGAAATGCGTATAGACTATGCCCGTTACACCGCCGGTGTGATGGACGCCGATCAAGCTCTCGGACGTATCCTGGATCGACTGGGGAAAGACGGTCTCGCAGACAAGACGATCGTCATCTACTCGTCAGACCACGGAGGTGTCATTGGCCGAAGCAAACGGTTCTTATACGATTCGGGAACTCAGGCAGCTCTCATCATTCGCATCCCGGAAAGATATAGACATCTCTGGCCTGCGGAAAAGCCCGGAGTCCGGATTGACCGTATGGTCAGCTTTATCGACATGCCAAAGACATGGCTCGCGATCACAGGTTCCCCGGTTCCAAAGGAAATGCAGGGAAACATCTTTCTTGGGGAAAAAAGCGAGATCCCACGCGAGCATATCTTCATGGCCCGGGAACGCATGGACGAAGCTCCAGACATGCAGCGAGCCGTGCGGGATGGTCGCTACCTCTACATCCGCAACTACGAGTGCTTTCGTCCTAACGGGCAGTTTTTGGAATACCTTTGGAAGGCACCGTCCATGCAAGCTTGGGAAAAATATCACAGGGCCGGCAAGACGGATGCTCTCACCGGAGCCTTCTTCCGGCCCAAGCCAGTGGAAGAGTTGTTCGATTGCCAAATGGATCCAGACAACGTTAGAAACCTGGCAACGGACCCTGCCCAAGCCGAGCGCCTCACAAAAATGCGCGATGATCTGAAAAAGCAGCAAACGAAGACGGTTGATTGTGGTTTTCTGCCAGAAGGCGCGTTGGTAAGCCGTGCCAAGAAACATCAGATCACGATCCATGAGTTAATTCGCAATCCGAAGCTCTACGACCAGCAGGCTTACATGATCGCCGCAGACATCGCCAACTTTGCCAAGGCCTCAGATCTGCCCAAGCTCGTCGATTACCTGAAATCAGACGACGAAGGTGACCGATTCTGGGGAGTCACCGGCTGCATCCAAATGGGAAAACCCGCGGCGACTCCAGAGATCCTCGCCCTCATCGAAGATCTTAGTAAAAGTGACCTCGATGACGAGGCCACGCTCGACATCCGAGCATCCGCCGCCTTCTACCTCTGCCAGGTCGGACACCAGCCCGACACGGCGCTTCACTCGCTTGCCGAGGTCATCACCGCCCCGGGGAAATCAGTGGCAAAAGGCCGGGCCTGGGCGGCTGTTTTCCTGCTTGGAGAAAAGGCCCGCTCGATTAAACTCAAGTTAGATGGAATGAAGATGTCTCAACACGACAGAGATCTACTCAAGCACTTCCAAGCAAGAATCGATTGATTTTTCACAGAAAACGATAACCTGACACATCACCATGAAACCTGCACTCACTCACCGCCGCCACGTTCTTAAACTATTGGCAGCATCCACCACCGCCCCACTCATTTTACCCAACCGACTTTTCGGGGCGGACTCACCTTCCAACAAAGTCACCGTCGGCTGCATTGGCATTGGCTGGCAGGGCGGCATCAATTTGAAAGGATTTCTCAATGAAAGCCAATGCCAGGTCGTCGCTGTCTGCGATGTCGATGAAGCCCACCTCAAAAAAGCGGTAGAGACGGTCAACAAGCACTACGGAAATACCGATTGCAAAGGCTACAAGGACTTCCGCGAAATGCTCGTCCGCAAGGACATCGATGCCGTCGCTATTTCCACTCCGGACCACTGGCATGGAATCCAAGCCGTCGCCGCTGCAAACGCCGGCAAGGACATCTTCTGTGAGAAGCCGCTTTCACATACTCTCGGCGAAGGCATCGCCATGGTGGCCGCCACCCAGAAGAACCAGCGGATCTGGCAGACCGGCTCCTGGCAGCGCAGCGTCGCTTCATTCCGCTGGGCGGTCCAGTTGGTGCAGAACGGCTACATCGGAAAAGTCACCCGCGTCGAAGTGGGCTTGCCTAACGGCCACGCGGACTTCGCCAAAACCGGAAACAAAAATCCGGACGGCCCCGTGCCCGACGGTGTGGACTACGAGATGTGGACAGGCCCCGCTCAAATGATGCCTTTCAACATTTCCCGGTTCCACAAAAACTGGCGTTGGAACTACAACACCGGCGGCGGCCAGCTGATGGACTGGATCGGTCACCACTGCGACATCGCCCACTGGGGCCTTGCGAACCCAGAGTTCGGCAGTGTTTCCGACGACGTCATCGGGCCCATGGAACTCACGGCCACTGCCGAGTTTCCGCCGCAGGACGCGATTTGGAACACGGCGACCAAGTTCCGCATCGAGGCCAAGTATCCTAACGACGTCGAAGTCGTCATCGCAGGAGGCGACAACACCATCCAAGGCGGAGCCAAATGGATCGGACCTAACGGCTGGGTCAGTGTCACCCGTGACAAATTTCAAGCGTCCGACGTGCAGTGGATCCGAGACATCCAGAAACTCGACAAATCAGGCGAACTCAAGGTCGCGCTTTACAAGAGTCCCGGTCACTTCCGCGAGTTTATCGAGAGTGTGAAGTCCCGCAAACGCACGCTCACCCCCGTGGAAATTGCCAATCGTTCGCAAACTCCGGGCCATCTCGGCCTGATTGCAGCCCGCACCGGGCGGAAACTCACGTGGGACGCAGCCAAGCAGGAAATCGTCGGTGACGCGGAAGCCAGCGCGATGATGCAGCCGAAGATGCGCGGTCCTTGGAAAATCTAAAGAACGGCGTCATACCCCGGTCATTACGGGTGGAACCCGAGAAGGGGTTGAGGGTCCGCTCCCGGATTCGCAGCCCCTTCGCTTTTCCGTTGCCACTCACCGGAGATTTCCTAAAAACTCCCCCAGATGATTACGGAACGAAATTGCTTCATGACACTTTCTAACGCAGTGATTGGCTTCTGTGCCATCACCGCAGGTCTTCTCACTGCCGCACCGGAAGGAGCCAAGCCCTTCGATGCAAATTGGTTGCGGAGCGAGGCGAAGCGAATCTCCAAAATCGACTTTGACGCACCTCCCGCAAACCTTCCCGGGTGGATCGACAATCTCGACTACGACGCCTATCAATCGATTAAATTCCGCGCCGACCAGGCGCTGTGGCGCAGCGACAATCGCAGTATGGAAGTGCGCTTTTTCCACCCGGGTCTGTTTTTCCGACATCCTGTGACGATGCATGAGGTAGTCGATGGTCAATCCCGGATGATCCACTACTCGAAGGATCTTTTCACCTACGGTCCCCGCTTGAAGGTGCCAGCGGACCCGGGTGAACTCGGTTTCGCCGGCTTCCGCGTCGGCGTCATGCCTGATTTGAATGCCGACATGTTCGCCTTCCTCGGAGCGAGCTACTTCCGCGCAGTCGGCGGCACCAAGCAGTACGGGCTTTCCGCCCGTGGCTTGGCCGTCGATACCGCCCTGCCTCGTGCGGAGGAGTTCCCGGATTTCCGCCAGTTCTGGCTTGAAAAGCCCGCTGCAAATTCGACCACCTTGAAGGTCCACGCGCTCTTGGACAGTCCGTCGGTGGCCGGCGCTTACAGCTTCGTGATCACGCCCGGCGAGATGACCGTCATGGAAGTGGATGCCACGCTTTACCCTCGCAAGAAGATTGAGCGGGTCGGCATCGCCCCTCTAACTTCGATGTTCCAGTCCGGCGAGAACGACCGCCGCGTGGCGGATGACTGGCGGCCGGAAATCCATGATTCCGATGGTCTCTCGATGTGGAACGGCTCTGGAGAATGGATCTGGCGGCCGCTCGTCAACTCTCCCGTCCTGCATTTCAATTCTTTCCTCGATGAGAACCCGAAAGGCTTCGGTCTGATGCAGCGCGATGTGGACTTCGATCATTATCTCGACGACGGCGCGATGTATCACAAGCGTCCGTCGCTATGGGTGGAGCCGCTCAGCCCATGGGGAAAAGGCCAGATCCAACTCGCCGAAATCCCAAGTCCAGACGAGACCTTCGACAACATTGTCGCCTTCTGGAACCCCGCCGAGCCTTTCGAAGCAGGGCAAGAACGACGTTTTCGCTACCGCTTGCACTGGGGGTCCAAACCACCCGTGCAGCCGGATTTCGCGCGAGTCGTGGCGACTCGCATCGGCGTGGGTGGTGTTCCCGGCGCGAAGGAAAAGACCTCCTCCCGGAAATTTGTTCTCGATTTCAAAGGGGGTCGCTTTGAGCAACTCCCATGGGAAACCAAGGTCGAACCCGTCATCAGCACCTCCCGTGGCACCATCTCCCACGCAGCCGCCCGCCCGGTGGTCGATGGTGATACCTGGCGCTGCAACTTCGATCTCAGCGTGGAAGACAAAGGGCCGGTCGATTTGAGACTCTATCTGAAAGACGCCAACGGTGCTCTCACCGAGACCTGGATCTATCAATACACGCCTCCTTAAGGGACGACCCGGACTCGATAGAAACGCTTTGGATCCCCCAGCCCACCGGCAGCAGTAAATACGGTGCTTGGGCCGATGGCAGTGACTTCCGAGCCGATGTTAGTCCAGGAAACGGAGGTCAGTGAGGTGCTGGTTTCCAGCTGATACTTCTTTCCGGCGACAGTGTTTACCGTGAGGTTTACGCTGGCCCCGGATAGAACGGCGGCAGTGGTCTTGAAAACGGATGACGGAGAGCGGGGGTCGGTGCCGGCGCTCTGCTCGGAGTCATTCGATTGGCCGTCGCCATCCGTGTCGGCGGCGGGATCAAGCGCCTGGACGGAAATCGAGGACCCACTGTAGGGCCCGGTGATTCCGGCGTTGTTGATTTGTCGGACACGTGCGTGGAGCGTCGTTCCGAATGGGACGGTCACCGATTGGCTGGTGCTGGTGACTTGTGAATCGAACACCTCCGAGCCACCGACCGAAGTGCCGATTTGCAAATGGAATCCGGAAACGCCGCCCTCAGGATCACCGACCGCTGCCCAAGTGAACGTGACTTGATTCCCGATCACGGTGCCAAAGATGGCGGATTCCGGCTCAGGCGTGCTTGGAACAGCCGGCGGAGTCACATCGTAGAGTTTCAGATATTGCCCTTCGAACGGTGCCGTGGCCCAAGCGGCCGCTGACTCTGGGACCGGATTGAGAGAAACGAAAAATCCCGCAGACTTCAGATTTGCGCCGGTGATGCCGCCGCCCCATAGCCAAACGTCATCACGTCCCGAGACCTGCGCGGTGTAAGCCGCCGGATTCCGGGTGTTGTAAATTCGCTCATCCTTGATGCCCAGCAACGGTGCGAGCCCCCCGGGAATCTTGAAGTTATCGCTCCGGGTTGTGTTCCGGTCGAGGTTGGAAAACGCGAGCACCACATCCGAAAACGCGGGCGAAGCATTTTCCGTCTCATATTTCGCCACCGCATGGATCTGCGGGTTGTTGCCATCTCCGTCGAGAAACCAACGGTTGGAGGAACGCAGGGCGGCACTGCCAGCCCGTGCGCGGTTCGCCGCGGAGAAGACCTGATAGAGTTGATCGTTGCCGAAGTTGGTGTCGCTCCAGACCGGCTGCATGGAATTCCAACGCTTGAAGTGGGGAATCTGTTTGCCGAAATTCATCTCATAGTGGCTGTAACCGAAGGTGGTGGAAATCCCGAGTTCCTGGCCGGGGAAAACGAGCGGCACCCCCTCGAGTGTATTGCAGGCGAGATAGCGCACCACCGACTGCCACGGGTCCGCCATCACTTCTTCGTCGTGCGAGGTCGTATTCGCCAAAACCAATGCCTGCCCGTACGCGACACGGCGGCTTTCATAGATGTCCCGGTAACTTTGTTTGTTCACCGCCGATTTCAGCGGGAAGACGATGTTTTCATTGAGCACGTCGAACTGCCGCGCACTGCGGTAGGTGACGGCTCCTCCGTCCAGCGACTCAGTCATCATGACGAAGCTCCACTTTTTCGACCGTGCCACATTGATGATGTATTCCCAGCACTGTGGCGGCAGTCCCTGACCGAAATCACAACGCAGGCCGTCGATGCCTCGCGCATCCCAAGCATAACGTGTGGCGGCATTCCCATCCGATGGAAGTGAGTTCCGATTCTGTCCGACAGGCCGGGTCTTCTCCAGCCAATGCACCGCGTAGTGGGCGAAATACTCCCACACGCGGCGGGTGACATTCCACTGCTGGCCGCCTTGGGTGAAGTCAGGATTTGTCCACTCGAACTGCGAACTGTCGAACCAATCCCCTTCCGCCGTGTAACTCGACCGCTCGGGTTCGCTATCGAATTCCACCAGCGCGTCGTAGCGGCCGAAGAACACATCCTTCACATCGTTCCACTTGCCGAAGTCGAAGCGGTCCGGACCTGCCGCGATGGAACCGTTATCGAAGGCCCGCTGACCGTAGTTTCCACTGCGGGAGAAAAACCGTGCGTCACGATTGCGGATTTGATCCGCCGGAGACCACGCGGACTCGCCATCCCGCTGGAAAAGATTTACGCCTTTCTCCGCCAACTCCACGTCGAACGCCGTGTGGTTGAACGGTGAGTCTAGCATGATACCCACGCCCTTGGTGTCCGCCGCAGTTACGAAATCCTGCCAAGCCGTCATCGCCGCCTCGCGGTTGGTCGTCTCTGACGAGCTTCCGTTATACTGCGAGGTCATCAGCGGATTCACCTCGAAGAAATTTTTCACCGCATACGGACTGCCCGGGTCGTAAGGCGTGCCGCTACCCGGCACATTCTCGCGGCCATCGATCCCGTTCGGGTGAATCGGCTGGAACCAAAGCCAGTTGCAGCCGAGACCTTTCAGATAGTCCAAATCCCACCGGTTGTTAGTCGCATGCGGTGCGCCCGCGCCGTTGTGCAGATCCTCCAAGGTCGAGCGGTTGAAAAACGTGTCCCCATCCGCCTCGATGTTGAACACATTGATTTCATAAAGCCTCACATCGCGGGCCACCACCGGAGCGGCGACCACGCAATGATCGCGCAAGCCATACCACTGCCAGGTTCCCGGACTGCCCGCAGTCCGGAACCGCACGGAGACCCGATAGGATCCGGTCTTCGCCACCGGAACTACGAGTTCCCAGGTCCCGCCGCCAGCGTCCGCCATGTTCAAGGGTGCGAAATAATGTCCAGTCACCGCATCCGTGTCAGTGCTGGAATCCGAAACCGTATTGCCATTGATGGGCACCACACCGTCTGGATAGCCATCCGCGTTCTTGTCACGGTTCGCCAGGTCGCGCCGATTGATGTTCGTCCACAGCTCCACGTCGATCACGTCTGCCACCCCCGGCGTGAAACGGAAAGTAACAGGCGCGGTGGTCCCTGCGACCTCGTCGATATAGACATGGCTGATGGTGTATTCCGCACTGCGGTTCGCCGCATAGCCGGGCGTGTTGACGCTCAAGCTTCCAACCGCCCCGGCGAAACCGGTGGCACATAACAGAAAGACGAAGGGTTTCATGATTTTCATGGAGCAGGAGTCACCACCATCCGATAGAAACGCCCTGGCAGACCAGCAGTGTCATCGATCTGGAAACTACCAGGCGCATCGGTGGCCGGCGTGATCAGGGGGGCACCGAACGCACCCCAGCCGGTGAGGCCAGTCGAGGCCTGGACCTGATAGTGGCGGCCCGGCAGCGTAGGGAAAGTGAAGCGGAAGCCACCGGGTATCTTCGTCATCGCCAACTTCGGATAGGCGGAATTGTCGATCATCTGCGGATTCAATCCAAACAACCACTCGACGACGTTGGAAATCCCATCGCGGTCCGGATCACCCTCGGCACCGTTGTCTCCCGTGAGATCATTGTCGTCGAGACGGTTCAGCGACTCCCAATCCGTGGGTAACCCGTCCCGGTCGGTGTCCTGCGGGCCGGCGGCGAGACCGAGTTCGAAGGTCATTCCATTGTTTCCGAAAATTTCGATCTGCTGGGTCTGCGCCTGGTTGCGCAGGTTCAAGGTGTCGAACACAGCACCGTTGTCGCGGTCCACTGCCGTGGAATTGAAGTTCGCGCTATTGCCGCCGCCGTAGCGGATGAATGTCCGGACCATACCGCTGGTTTTGTAATTCGTGACCCCCGCCTCGCCAGTCGCCTGGTTGTTCACGAGCGGGGTGAGATTCGACTGCCCGTTCAATAACAGGTCGTTCAAATTCGGTGACAGCCCGAAGCGCACATAGAGCGGACCCACACCGGCCCCGAGCGTGTAAGCTGCCGAAAGCGAAGAGGCACCCGCTGCTAGAGAAATCGACTTCGCGATCATTCCATCGCTGCTGGTAAACGTCAAACCGCTGCCGGAGGCCGTGACGGTGTAGAGGTCGTTCACGTAGGCCAGCGCGTCCGGTGCTCCGCTTGCGAACCAGTCCTTGAATCCACTGGTCCGGTAGGCTCCGACCATGCCGCCAGTGATGTTGGTGCCGCCCTCGGTTTCGTCTTCGGAACCCGCGTAGCCGAGTGGGTTTCCGATGGCCTGGTGAATTTCATTCGTCGCCGGATCACGCACCCATGCGCCGGTCATCCTCCCGCCGATCCGCTCGAACACGGCAAAGATCCGGTCGTTGAAAAGCAGATACTCCCCTTCCCCGTCGAGATCCACGTCGGCAGTTTCTGTCAGCGAAGCTCCGTTGTAAGTTCCAGCAATCGCAGCCGCCGACCAGAGCTGCACCCGGTTAAAGACTGCGACGTGGCGGAACTGCGCCTGACTGACCTTCGCAAAACCGGCAAGAGTCTGGCTGGTCGTATCTGGATAGATATAGGCACCGGTGCTGTATTTGCTCAGATTACTGCCCGTCTGGTTGTGGAAAGCGGTCTGGAAAACCGCCGCACCTGCGGCACCCCGCGCGAGCGCCCCCAGATTTCCAACAGGCAGTGCGGAGACCTGCGCCCAAGCCTCGCCGACGACGCCGGTGCCAAACCCCAGCGTTCCGAACTCCTTGCCCACCGCAAGCTGGACGCCGGGGCGGATGTTGAAACGCTTGTCCCGCAGGCCCTCTTCCCGACCGCCAAGACCGTTATACCAATGATCATAGTTTTCCTCGGTCGCGTGGTCCACGTAGTCGTGGGCGACTTTCAAGAGACCACCACTGGTGCCCCGGCTCACACTTCCCCAGGCGTCGCCGACGTCGTCGGGAGGGAGTGACAAATCCACGGCACCGCTGGCGATTTGATCCGGTGTCACAAGTTGCAACCACGGACGGCTGGCGATCCAGCGGATGTTCCTGTCGTAGGCATCGGCGTTGTTTTTATTGGAGAAATCCTCCCACTGGCTGAAGAGCACGATCACCTGGTCCTGCGTGCCACTACGCGCCTTGCGATGGAGCAGATCACGGAGGGAGAGTGCCACACCCTTGTCCGTGTTCTGGAAGCGGTAGGTGCTGGCCTGATCATTGATGACGAAGCACTTCACACCGTTCACCTGATTGATGCGGTAGCCGTCATCACCCAGCGAGCTGTTCCTGCCGAACCATTTCTGCACGTGACGCATCTGGTCGATGAAGGTGTAGCCGAATCCAAGTGCTTGGATCTGGCTCAGGGTGTTAGCATCAGTGACTCTTTCCGGGTTCCAGAAGACCGAGGATGAATGGGTGGCGGCGTAGAAGTGCGTTAGAAAATCATCCGCGAGAGCAACATTGGCCGAGTTGAAATCCTGCGGGAAATATCCAGTGATGTGATCCGCGAAGGTGCTGCCTAGCAGGTTGATGACCCCTCCTTGGGCAAGCTGCCTCAGCCGCGCGTTGAGCGCCGGGCCGTCCCGATATTGGCGGGGCGAAAGGGGATCGACCTTCGCCCACTGGATCGATGACGCGAGCGTGGGCGTGACATGCATCGCCAGGGGCGCACTGAAAGCCTGATGGACGTCCAGCGGGCGGTAATATCCGGCACCCGCCGCGTTGTTGATCAACGTCTGGGTCGAGCTGCCGGGTTGCAGCGCTTGATTGCCGTGAATCAGACTGATGACTTTGGCACGCTTGCCACAGTCATTATCGGTATCTTTCCCGAAGTAGCCACGGAGCACCGCGTTCTGTGGCTGGGAAATATAACTTTGGTCCGCGTAGTGGTCGCTAGCCAGGAAATCGTCCTTGATCGTGTCCCGAATGTCGTTCCGACCGCCGATATCACCGGGGCCGACAGGATTGTTCCCGGTGCCGTCCCTGGTGGTGAAAACCTGGTAGTGAAGCTGTGCCGCGTTCAGTCCATTCCAACCCGCGTCGCTCAGAGCTCGGCGGCTGATCGAAAATTCCACCGAGTCCAGTTCGCTGTCGAAATAGGCCTTTTTGAAGCCATCCGCAGCATTCTGATTGCGAGAAACCACGCCGAACGGAGCCAATCCCTGACCGATGGAGATCGAGTTGTTCCCGTTTTGAGTATCCACGAACACGGTGCCGTTGTTCCCGCTGTAACAGGCGACCACCGCCTCCCATTTCATGTCGGTGGCCACGTCCACCTCGTCGGGCAGCGCGTATTCGCCCGCAGTCGGGCTGCCGGTGTCCACGACCACATACAGATCGAGTTTTCCATCTTCCGCGAAGGGCGCGAGGTCACGCAGATCCACCCGGAAGTAGAACTGTCCATCTCCGCCGAGGGATGAGTCACCACCATCGCGGACATAGAAAGCCACGATGTCGCGGGAGGAATCGAAGCCGTCGCCGCTATGATAGACGTCACCTCCCTGACTGTTAGGTCCGTCGCCGTCGTATTCATCGAGCGCGATGAGATCATGGATCGTCCAGTCGGTGAATTCCCGGGCGTTGCTCACGGCACCGACGAGTTCCGGGGCCTGTGGCCCGATGACGATGGATCCGACGGCAGGCAAGGCGTCGGTATCTGGCGACCGCGGATCGGTGCTGTTCGCGAATTCGAGTGCGTTCGTATAAGGCACGGTCATGCCCTCGACGATGATCGTATCGGCGTCTGGATTCCCCGCAGCGCCGTTGTCGGCGAGTCCGTCAGCCGGGATGATGCTGGATCGTTTGTCAGCACCATTGTCCAGCGGGTCCAGGCCATGGCTTGTTTCCCATCCATCTGGGAGGCCATCACCATCGGAATCACCGTTGAGAGGATTCGTTTCAAGCCATGCCTCACCCGCATCGTAGATTCGGTTATTGTTCCCATCGCCGTCGATCACGCCGTTGAAATTCTTGTCCTCGCCATAGCCATCGTTCAGCCCGTCCTCGTCGCTGTCGCTTTGAGTCGGACTCGTTTCGATCCAATTTTCACCGGCATCCCTGTGGTCATTCGGCCAGGAGCGGGCGAGGAAGGGCAGGAAATTCGTCGGCAGCGACTGTCCGTCACCATCGACCCAACCATTGCGGTTGGCGTCCTCGACGCCGTCCTTGATTCCGTCGCCATCGGTGTCCGGATTGTTAGGATGGGTGACGGATCCAGCCTTTTGCACGGCGCGGTCGCCGCCCTCGGAAGCGGTATTCACGCCAGGCACGCGGCCGAGATTGGAAAACGGCGCTAGGCCATAGTCATTTCCGATCGTGTTATAGAACGGCGGATCGAGGTCGCCGATGAAGTTGGGAAATCCATCACCATCCGTGTCCGCCACGGGATCTGTCGGCGGATTCGGAGCGGAGCGCCATCCGACTTCGAGACCGTCCGTTAGGCCGTCGCCATCGGTATCGGGCCGGAGCGGATTCGTCTGGCCGTAGGCGCGGGCGACATGCACCTGACCGTTGGTCCAGCCATCAGAACTCGTCGTCGGCAGGTTGGTCACGGTGGATTCGGCGAAGTCGCTCAGGCCGTCATCATCATCGTCGTTGTCCAGATCGTCGCGATCAACCATCTGCCGGATGATGACTGTCGCGTTGCGAATGGCCGTAGCTTCGATTTCCGGATCGGCATCGGTCTGGATGTTCGCGGTGAAGGTGAAGCTTCCCGCAGTCATGTTTGACCACAGAAACCGCCAGAACCGGTGGTTGCCTTCAATGCGGGGATTTGGGACGTCGTCACTGATCAAGGTGGCGCTGGCGGCATTGTTCGCGAAGGCGATAGAGACGCCGGTCGCCTCAAGGCCAGTCTCCACCTCGATGACCGAGCTGCGTTGCGCGGTGGTCGGTGACGGCACGGCGGGCAGCACGATTTCATGCTTTTTCCCGTCTGAATCCACTTCCGGCGGATGGTTGATGCTTACAAAAACTGCGGGCTGCGTCACCTGCGCGCGGACCTGCCGGTTCGTCACCAGATCGGGGTCCGGACTGGGCCGGTTCATGGTCACCTCGACGGTATGGAGGAAGTCGGGAATGCTGTTATAGAGATTCGGAATCGAGAACTGGAAGTCGTGAAAGCCGGGCGCGGCATCATACAGAATGGGTAGATCCTGCGGTGTCTGGAGGAACGCTCCAGAGAGCGAGCCGGAGTCACTGCTGGCGATTTTCACGATGAAGCGGTCGCGGAGTTCCTGCTCCGTGGTGCCGCCCGCGAGATCCGCGCTGAAGCGGACCTTCATCACATAGCCCGCGCCGACCGTCTGCCCGTCCTGCTGCGGAAAGGCGACGAACAGGCGGAGGTCCGGTCCGGTGGTATCGACGGTGCGGACGAGTTCCGTGACGTGCGCGGAGGAGGCGGATCGAGTTAGATCCCGGGTGGAGGAAACTTCCAACAGCCGCACCTTGATCGTGGCAGTGCCGGAGGAGGGAATGTTGCGGTAGTTGAATCGCCACTCGCGGCCGTACTGGCTGGTGATACCGGCGGCGGCGCTCACTTCATCGACCTTCGCCCAAGCTTCGGGGAGGTTTGGGTCATAGGTTCCATTGCCATTGATGTCGGTAAAGGTCTCGGTGCTGTCGCGCACGCCGTTGTTGTTCGCATCAGTGAACGGCTCGGAGCCGCCGCCATTGCCGGTTCGCAAGCCGGTGGAGGAGTCGTTGTTGGAGGGATCGCCATCGTCGATATGATACCAGACTTCCGTCACGCTTGGGTCGGCACGCACGACCACGCCGTATTGCTGGCCGCCGACGGTTTCGCCATTGCTGGAGGGAAATTTAATTTCGCCACCGGGCGTCTCAGTGTCGTAGTAGAAAGTCTGGGTCCAGGTGTGATAGATCGATGCCCGTCCCGCGCGATTGAGGAACGCACGGGCTTTCAGAACGTGGAACCCTTCCGCCAGGCCGGTGCGTTCCTCGCTGTAGTCGTTATGCGGACGCACCTTCGCATCCGTGGCATTGAAATCATTGATTTGAAACACCGTCTCCATCCGCTTTTTCAAAGCCACGGCGGTGGGACCACTTGGGAAAACGCTTCCGGCGACGGTGTTGAGACCACCGATCTTGTAGCGCAGCACGGTCCCGGTGGACAGCGTGGGAAGAGTGGCACTCCACCAGTCGGTGATGTTCGCCCCGTCTGGAAGCCCGTGGGTGATGTAGGCCATGGCGAGTGCTTGGGTCGTGCCCTGCGCCACTCCGCCGGACCCATCGGGTTCGGTCCCATCGGTGGTGTAGTAGAGCCAGACCTGATTGATTTGAAACTGATAGCCGGTCTTCACCTGGATGGTGATCGGTGTGCCACCTGCGGATTGCGGAGCAGGCGAAAACTGTGCGCCGCCGATGTCGCGGGCGGCAGTGGGATCGTGCAGGACGAAGTCCGCCGTCCCGGCATCGCTATCCAGCCCACCGCCGTTACTGTTAGTAAATCCGATCGTTCCAATGGTGCAGTGGTAGGTTTCCGCATCCGTCGAGCCGATGCAGTTTCTCTCCTCGACCACCGCCGCGAACTTCTCGGCGGTGCGGCGGACGAACTGCATTTGCTCGAAGCCGAGAAACGTATCCGTCGAAAGCGCGGGCGGGTGATCGCGTTTTTCGCCAGTCGTCGGCCCGAGCGGGACGTGGGAATTGATGTCCACGCCGCCGTCCAGAGCCAGCAGGATGTTTTCCGCCGAGCCGTCGGCTCGGACGGTGAAGTCGAGATCAGCACCACTGGTGATCCTCGGGACCGTGATGCTATATTTATAATCGGACTCGTCCGCATCGGGCAGGCCGTAGGGATTGAAACCGGGATCTCCATCGCGCCCATCCTGGCGCTCGTAAGTGAGAGTGGAAGTCGGGCCGCCGTTTTGAAGGATCGTGACGGGCGGGGCGGGAGCCACTTCAGACTCCTCTGGCGAGCGCCATGAGAAAGCAAGATAGCCACCCGGCGGAACCTCCTCGGTGTGGAGCTGGTCGGCATACTGATAGACCCCGGGGCGGTAGGTCGAATAATTGTAGAGGTAGGCGCCGTTGGTGAAGCTCTTCGCAAAACTCCGGTATTGTCCGTTTGCGAAGTTGTCGTTCATCATGAAGAGCAGCGTCGCGCCGTCCGCGTCGCTCATGCCGGGGTTCTCCCGCTTGTCGATGCGCTCGTAGGCAAGGAAGTCCGCATCACTCCAGCGCCCGACCTGATCGCCACGGGCGAAATGATTGTGGACGTAAACCATGTTAGGAATCCGTCCGTCATCGTATTGCCCGAGGAAATTCGTATTGGCGAGCCGGGGAAATGCGCCACCGCTCGCCCCGAGAATGCCGGCGTGATTGTTCCCATCCGTATAAATGAGCGGCATGCCCGCGCGGGTCAGGTAGTAGGCGTGCTGGAGTTCGCGGCGGGCCGCGTAGTCGTTGTCGTGGCTCTGCGCGTGAGTGACACCGAGGCCGGGAGCAAAGCCGCCGGCACCAGGCGCGTCAAAGCCGGCCAGGCCGTTCGATGGGTTTCCAAGCTTGTTGTTAAGTTCGTTTCGGAGGTCATTGTCCACCAGCCGCATGCCGGAGTCCCAGTAGCCGCCGTAGCCGGGGGGCTGGCCGAGGTGCTCGCCGAACATCATCGCGTCGTCGCGGCCCTGCTCGGTATCGAAGACGGAGTCGCGGTGGTTGTTCCAGTCACTGAAGCCGCGGCTGACGTTGAATTGCTCCTGAGCCTGGCCGAGGTAGCCCGCTCCGGACCGGTCCTTGTCCGCGCCGCTCTGCTGGCCGAAGAAATAGTCCG
>JBOFET010000279.1:0-1794 GCA_051648225.1 Luteolibacter sp. | reverse complement strand
ATGTCCGGCGTCTCGTTCCCTCGGTAGGCGGCGAAGGCGTGGAAGTCATGACGGCCGATGAAGAGCGCGAGGGCGTCCCACAGCACGTCCATGTCGAGCTGGCGCGGGAGATGCCATGCTAGCCCGGCCTTGAGCGGCGGCAGGACGGGATCGGTGCAGAGATCGAAATGATAGATTTTCCCAACAGCGGAGAAGCGGCTGTGGAAATCCGGAGCGACTTCCTCGCAGGCCATGATCCGGATAGTGGCTGGCAGCTTGCAGTTGAGTGCGGGAACCCAGTTGAAGGGGTTCATCGAAATTTCCGGCGGCGCGTCGAAGTGGGCGATTTGTCCAAGCGCATGCACGCCGGTGTCCGTGCGGCCGGAGCCGTGGAGGCGGACGGGTTGCTTGGCGACCTCTGCCATGGCGGTCTGGATGATGTCCTGCACGGTGTTTCCGCAGGACTGTGACTGCCAGCCGTTGTAAGGCCGCCCGTCGTAGGCGATGGTGAGTTTCAGACGCATAGGCTGGCGCGGAAATCGATGAGCA
This sequence comes from Luteolibacter sp., assembly GCA_051648225.1. Lineage (GTDB taxonomy): Bacteria > Verrucomicrobiota > Verrucomicrobiia > Verrucomicrobiales > Akkermansiaceae > Luteolibacter. The sequence continues at coordinate 1,266 of JBOFET010000279.1, read as the reverse complement.
GCGGTCAGTCCCCGGTCTTTTCGAACGGCTTCTTCATGACGTAGCCGGATCTGACTTTCTTGCCGTCTTTGGTAACGGTGCGGTGGGTGACGCAGCTGCTAGAAAGCACGGCAATCGCGGTGGAGAGAAGGAAGAACAGGGTGAATTTGGTTTTCATGGCTCGAGGGATTCGTGGTTAGGAATTTCGCCGCCCATCCACAGGTTGAGGATCTCCACGGCGGCGGCTTGGTCGATGATGGATTTCTGCTGGCGGGCGTTACGGCCTGCTTCGCGGAGTTTTGAGGCAGCCGTGGAGGTCGTTAGAGTTTCATCCACGAAGACGAGTGGCAATGCCGGGATGCGCTCGTGGAGCAGACTCGCGAAGGCGCGGACCTTGGCGGCACTGGCTCCTTCTGTGCCGTCCATGCGGATGGGCAGGCCGACGACGAGGGTGTGCGCCTGCCGGACTTCCGCGAGGCGAGCAATGCGCTCGATGGCATTTCCCTTGCTTTGGTCGATGGTCTCGACCGGGTGGGCGAGGATGCCGAATTCATCAGTAGCAGCGATGCCGACCCGGGCGTCACCGTAGTCGATGCCGAGCGCAGGGTGCGGAGAGTTGGGGAGGCGGGAGTGGATGGATGGATGGGGATGAATGAATGAAAGCCAGGATGAATCCTGCGGTCCCGGTGGATTCGGGCGGGATGAATCCCGCGCTCCAATTGCTAGAGTAACTCGACGGGCAGAATGTCGCTGAGTTTTTTGATGGAGTCCGCTTGGTGGCGGTTCGCGACGAGCAGAGCATCAGGGGTCTGGACGATGATCAGATTCTCCACACCGAGCAGAGCGATGCGGGAGCCGGGGCGCGCGTTGAAGATGATGTTATCGTGTGAATCAAGCTCGCTGACCGGCTCGTTAGCGCGGTTTTCCCGGCCATACTTTTCGAGATACTTGGCGATGGAAATCCACGATCCCACATCGTCCCAGTCGAAGGTGGCCTCGATGTTGAAGACTCGGTCGGCGCTTTCCATGAGCGCGTAGTCGATAGAGATCGGCGTGAGTTGGGGAAATTTCGCATCTACAGTGGCGGGGATGTCGCTCGAATCACGGAGCTCAGAAATGAAGCCCGCGAGTTCCGGCGCATGGGTGGTGAGCTGTTGGATCACGGTGGGCAGCGACCAGACGAACATTCCCGCATTCCAGGAAAAAGTGCCTTGGGCGAGAAATTCCTCGGCAAGCTCGGCACTGGGTTTTTCCCGGAATCGTGTCACCTCGAACAACGGGTGGGCG
>JBOFET010000278.1:0-1265 GCA_051648225.1 Luteolibacter sp. | reverse complement strand
ATGGTCGATTTGATGTCGGGTGTTTATGGAATCCGACACGAGGAACTTGCCCGTGTGTGTGAGCGGGCACCTGTCTTCAATGGCATCAAGGTCATCGACCCCATCCACCTCTTTCGCTCCAAATGCCATTGCCTTCTCGGTCTGGACCAAATCAACCGCCAAGACGGGCGTCACGTCCGGATGTTAGCCCTGATCCTCCCCGAATACATCTCCCTCCTCGTGGACCGCATGGACTCGGAAAATCTCAGTGACCGCGCGATTCTCAAGGAAATTAAACTCCTTAGAAAAATTCTCGGAACCCACGTATCCCGACGTGCGCTGGGCCAGTTGGAAATCGATTCCAACTCCCTCATCCCTTGGAGCAAGCTGGAGACATCCGGGCTGGAGACACTCGCCACCTACGCCCGCACCCAGAAGAATCATCCCACCTTGTAGCGGCGCGAGTAATTCACCTTCCTCGCACTTGGCAAGACGCCCATCGCCTTACAAAGGCATTCCTCGGAGGGCAGAGGTCATCAGCCGCTCGGGTCGCTCGTAGTTGAGCGCCTTGTAAGGCGTCTGGTTCGATCGCACTTCCATGGCAGCCAAGTCCAAATCCACTTGTTCTGTCCGCGCGTCTCCGTCGTAAATTCGAATCAACATGATTGCGTCATTCATCGAGCCGATCAGCGAGCGGTTCGTCCGGGAAAGCAAGACCACCGCCTGATTGTTCGGATCGAAATCCACCCCATGCTGCGTCCAGACCTCGCCGATCCGACCGAGCAATTTCAGCCACAACTCCGAGAAACCCTTCACCCCGGTGACCGGCAGAATCAGTGTGTAAAGCGTGGCATCGTTCATCACCACCACCAGCGGTTTTCGCCGCACCCGGATGAAGTGGCAACTCCATGCGTCCAGCCGCCGTTCCTGCGGCACGCTCTCCCCCGGATGGCTGAGCACATACTTGAACTGTTTGGAAAAAGCCGCCGAAACTCGCAGGATCATGTCCTCCATCGTTCTTAGCACGGTGCCAACTTCCAAGCCCCATTTTCTCTTCAAACGGTCTGCGCTGGTGGAGATCTGGAATCGGATCGGGGTAATCTTAGTCCGGTCTGAGATGGTCCGAGTCAGTATTTTCCCGCAGCGGTAGGCGGCTTATCTCCTTGGCGCAGGCACGCTTTCGACGATGGCGCGAAGGACCTCATCCGCATCCTGGCCACTGATGGCGATTTCCGGGGTGAGCTGGATGCGGTGGCGCAAGACGGGGAGTGCGGCGCGTTTGACAT
>JBOFET010000277.1:0-6345 GCA_051648225.1 Luteolibacter sp. | reverse complement strand
AAACGGTTGCATGATCTGGCAATTCCGATGGCCAAACCGTTCAAAGTCCGGGTGGTATGTCAGGAGTTGGAAAGTTGGTTTCTGGGAGACTGCCAAGCCGTGAATATAGCTTTTCCGGGTTGCAGGTTTTCCAACGGGACGGCGAAGTACCGCGATCCCGATAAAATGACAAACGCCTCGCAAGAATTGGCGGAGCTTACAGGAGCGTTCTCAAAAGTGGGGCGGGCTTCTTTGATCGCGGCACACTTGGATCCGGCACGAAATGTTTCACGCAGTTTTCAAGTGCTTTTCGAAACCCTCAAGCAACACCTCGGATGAACGTCCACTACAGCGACCATCTCCCGCACTGACACGTGCTGGTGCGATTCACCGCTTCACCTTGGGCATCTTTAAAAGAGCCTCAACTTCCCCGACCGGCCGGGTGTTGACGACATCTTGCTTCCGCAACCAGCCTTTTCTAGCAACGCGGATGCCGAGGCCGAGGTGGTGAAGCTGGGCAGTGGAGTGGGCGTCGGGATTGATGGAGCAGAGCACGCCTTTGTCGCGGGCGCGTTTCCACCAGCGCCAATCCATGTCGAGGCGCATGGGGCTGCAATTCAGCTCGATGATGGTGCGCGTCTCGGCGGCGCAGTCGATGACCATCGCGTGGTTGACGGCGTAGGGTTCGCGTTTGAGTAAAAGGCGACCGGTGAGGTGGCCTAACATGGTGACGTGTTCGTTCTCCATCGCGCGGCAAATGCGGCGGGTCATTTCTTCTTCGGGTAGCGTGAATGACGCGTGGACGGAGGCGACGCAGTAGTCGAGCTGGGCGAGGAGAGCATTGTCGAAATCGAGCGAACCGTCTTTGAGAATATCGACTTCGGAGCCAGCAAAGAGGCGGAAGTTTTCGTAACTGGCGTTGAGTTTGGCGATGGCCTCGATCTGGGCTAACAGTCGCGTTTCATCGAGGCCGTTTGCTTGGAAAGATGACTTTGAGTGATCGGCGATGCCGAGGTATTGGAGGCCGAGTTCCATCGCTTCGTCGGCCATGGCTTCGAGCGTGTCGTGGCCGTCGGAGGCGGTGGTGTGGTTGTGGAAAGTGCCGCGGAGGTGGGCGAGTTCGACGAGACGAGGGAGAGTGTGATCGGCGGCGGCTTCGATTTCGCCACGGTTTTCGCGCAGCTCGGGTGGGATGAAATCCAGGCCGAGGGTGCGGTAGATGTCGGGTTCTTCGTGGATTTCCGGAATATCGGGCTGGCGGTTGGAAACCGCCGCCACGGGGGTGAAGCCGTATTCGTTGAGGGAAAGTCCTTGTTTGAGGGCGAGCGAACGGAGGGCGACGTTGTGTTCCTTGGAGCCGGTGAAGTATTGGAGGGCGAAGGGAAACTGGGCGTTAGAAACGGCGCGGAGGTCGCATTGGAGACCGTTTTTCAAATGCACGGAGGCTTTCGTATCGCCGCAGACGATGATGGAGGCGACTTGGGGGAGGGTGGTGAAATCCTCGCAGACGAGCGCGGGTTCCTTGGTGGCGACGAGGAAATCGAGGTCGTGCACGGTTTCCTTCGCGCGGCGGTAGGAACCTGCGGTGGCGACGCGGGAAACCTCAGGATGGAGGCGCAGGAGACTGGCGATTTCCTCGACGAGTGGCGTGATACCGCCTAGCAGAAAGGTATCGGCGAAAGTTTCGCGCAGGGCGATGGCTTCGAGGATTTTGGTTTGGGTTTTCGCTCCGAAGCCGGGCAATGTGGCGACTTTTCCCTCGTCGCAAGCGATTTTCAAATCACTAACGGATGCGATGGCGAGGGTGTCGTAGAGGGCTTTGACTTTCTTCGGGCCGAGGCCTTGGAGGTCGAAGAGGTCAAAAAGCCCGGCAGGAAACTCGGCCCGGAGTTTTTCGTGGAACTCGAGCTTCCCCGTGCTGGCGAGTTCGTGGAGTTTGTCACGCAGGGCGTCGCCGATGCCTTTGATGCCGGTGAGTTGGTTTTTCTCGGCGAGTTCGACGATGTCGCCGTCGAAGTTGCGGACGGTCTCGGCACCTTGGCGGTAGGCGCGAATTTTGAAGGGATTTTCGGCCTTGAGTTCGAGCAACAAGGCGATTTCTTCGAGGATTTCAGCAAGCTTCTCGCGGGTCATGGCTGAGCGTTGCTTGGCGGGGAGAATGGGTCAAGAAGTGGCTGGGACTGCGAGTCTCCAGGCTCGCTGAGAGAAAAGAGCGCCAAAGAAAAGCGCCAAGCCTCGTTTGCTTTGGCATCTCTTTCTCAGCGAGCCTGGAGGTTCGCGGTCCGGCCTACTTGGCAATTTCGACCGGATCGCCGGGTTTTAGCATGGCGTTAGGGTTGATGATGACTGGGGTTTCGGCGGAGAGAGCGGCGGAGGTGACTTCAAGGGTGGCACCGAAATTTTTACCCGGTAGGACTTCGACAAAGCTGACTTTTCCTTCCGATGCGATGGCGACCATCGTCTTTCCTTGGCGGACGAGGAGAGTATTCGTTGGCAAGGTGAAGGTTCCGGTGGTGGGTGTGAGTCTGAAGTTGGCCAGTCCCGTGAGTCCGGCGGGGAGCTGGAGGTCTGGGTTTTCGAGGAGAAACTCGGCGCGCATGGTGCCGGAGGTGGTGTCGAGCACTTTGGCGGTGCGCGATAGCTTGGCGGTGAAGGTTTTGCCGGGTAGTTCGGTGAAACGGACGGTGGTTTGGGTTTCGTTCGAAAGCCGCAGGGCGAGATCGGGTGTCGCGCTGATGACGAAGCGCAGGGTGTCGAGGCGGACGAGCCGATAGAGCCAGCCTTCTGCGGTGGACGAGTCGCCGCGCATCCGGTCGCCACGGTCGAAGTTGCGGGCGGAAATGACGCCGTCGAAGGGCGCGAGCACGGTGGCGAATTTTTGTAGTTCCTCTAATCGATCCAGTTCTGCCTTGGCCGCGCGGAGGGCGGCTTCGGATTCGTCGGCTTCGGAGATGCGTTGTTCGGTTTCGTCTTGGGAGAGGGCGCGGGTGTTTCGCAAGGTTTCGGAGCGATCGGCGGCTTGGCGGGCGGTTTTGGCGCGGGCGGCGGCTTGGTCCATGGCGGCGCGGGCGGCTTCGACTTCGCGGTCGATTTCAGGGGCGTCTATGATGGCGAGTACATCGCCCGCTTTGACTTGATCCCCGATGTCGAACTTTCGTTCGCGAACGATGCCGGTGGCGCGGGTGAAAATGAGCGCGGACTCCAGTGGCTCGGTGCGGCCGGGTAGTTCGTAGTTGTTAGCGATAGTGGCGGCGGTGGGAAGCGTGGTGCGGACGCTGGGTTTTTCCTGCGCTCGAACGAAAAGAGTCAGCAGGAGAATCAGGGAAATGATGGCTTTCATGGGGCAGAAACGGGGATGAGCTTGCGGTGGGTGAATCCCCGGACGGCGGCGAAGGCGACGGGGACGAGGAAGAGCGAGGCGAGTGTGCCGAACAATAATCCGCCGATGACGGCACGGCCTAACGGGGCATTTTGTTCGCCGCCTTCCGCGTGGCCGAGTGCCATCGGGATGACGCCGAGAATCATGGCCAGTGCGGTCATCACGACGGGGCGAAGCCGGGTGGTCGCGGCTTCGACAGCGGCGTCGTGCGCGGTTTCTCCCTGATCGAATCGGTCGCGGGCGAAGCTGCTGACGAGCACGCTATTCGCCGTGGAGACTCCGACGACCATGATGATGCCCATCAGTGCGGGCACGCTCATCGGTGTGCCTGTTAGCCAAAGTGCGAACAGTGCGCCGGAGACGGAAACGGGGAGTCCAGCGATGGCGACAAAGGGCAGTGTCCAGGATTGGAAATTCACGACCATCACCAGAAACACCAGCACGGAGGCAAGGCCGAGGCCGCCGATGAGTTCGGAGTAGGACGTTTCCATCAGGGCGGCTTGGCCAGCGAGTTCGATCTTGTTCGCGGGTTTGAGTTTTTTCCGCAAGTCGGTGAGGATGATTTCTAAATCGCGGGTGATGCTGCCGAGGTCGCGGCCAGAAGCATTTGCGACGATGGTGAAAGTCGGTTGCAGCGAGGTGCGGCTGACGCTGGCGGGCGAGCGTTTTTCCATGACGGTGGCGAAGGAGCGCAGTGGCACGGGCGAGCCGCCGCCAGCGGACGGGCGGATCGGGAGATTGAGGAGTTGCTCGATGGAATCTAGGCTGGCGGGCGGGGCGATGATTTGCACGTCGTAGGATGCGCCGGTGGCTGGATCTGACCACAGATTCGGCGCGACGGAGCCACCGCTGCCGAGCGCGGCTAACAAAGCACTGGCCGCGTCTTGGGCGTTGATTCCGAAGGTGGCGGCGCGCACGCGGTCAATGCGGATCGAGTAGCCGGGCTGGTCGAGCACCTCGCGGAGCGTGACATCGACGGCGCCGGGGACTTTGGCGAAACGGTCACGCAACTCACGGGCGAGAGCCAAATTTCCCGGAACATCGCGACCGATCAGGCGGACCTCGAAGGTGGTGGGCGCGCCGGATGCGAGCGTCTGGCTGGTGGCGTCCGCTGGGCGGAAGAACGATTGCACTTTGGGAAATTTCTCGGCGAGCATGGCGCGGATTTTCTCGATGTAGCTCTCGCTGGGGGCTGCGTCGGGATCGAGCTGGACGAGGATTTCACCGTCGGCAGAAGTGATGGCGGTGGTTTCCACCCAGGCTTGGTTGACGGAGCTGGGCGTGCCGATGTTTTCGACGATGAATTGCAGTTCTTCTTTCGGGATGATGTTGCGGATTTCGCGCTGGATATCGGCCATTTCCTGCGCGGTGTCTTCGATGCGGATGCCGCTGGGAATTCGCACAAACAGGCGGATCAGTCCGGCGTCGGTTTTCGGGAAAAACTCGCGGCCAGAGTTCACCGCGGCGAAGGCCCCGAGAGCCATGGCAATGAGCACTGGGGTGAGGATGAGCAGCTTGCGGCGGAGGATGAAACGGAGGATTTTCCCCTGCGTGACGGCGATGCGATCCACGCCGTGCTCGATGGCGTGGTGGATGCTGATGAGGCCACGCGGTGGCGACTCGGCACGTTTTTTCTCCGCCCGAATTTCGCTGGGTAAAATGAGCGAGGCGAGGGTGGGGACGAGCGTGCGGGCTAACAGGTAGCTGGCGATCATCGCGAAAATCACCGCCAGTGCGAGTGGCCGGAAGACGAAGGATGAGGTGCCGCTTAGGAGGAAAATCGGCAGGAAAACGATGCAGATGGAGATGGTGGAAACGAACTCGGGAAAAGCGACTTCCCGCGCGCCGTCGATGATAGCCTGCTGCACGTCCTTGCCGAGAGCGATCTGACGTTTGATGTTTTCGATTTCAACTAACGAGTTGTCCACGAGGATGCCGATGGCGAGGGCGAGGCCACCGAGGGTCATCAGGTTAAAGGTCGCGCCCATGAGGTTCAGTCCGAGAATGGAGCAGAGCAAGGCTAACGGAATAGAGGTGAGGACGATGAGGGTGGATCGCCACGAGCCGAGGAATAACAGCACAACGGCGGCGACGAGACCACCGACGAGCAGGATCTCGTGTTGGACGCCGGTCACTGCGGCGCGGACGAAGACGGATTGATCGAAAATCGGCTCGATGCTCATGCCGGGCGGGGCGGAGGCGCGGACTTCTGGCAGGCGGGCGCGGATGCCGTCGATGATGTCCACGGTGGACGCACTGCCGAGCTTGAGGATGGAAATCATCACGGCGTTCTGGCCATTGAGGCGAGCGATGTTGGTGCTAACGGCCTCGCCATCGCGGACATTTGCCACGTCGCGCAGGAGGATCATTTTCCCATCGACGGAGCGCAGTGGAATGTCGAGAAAGCCTTGGATCGTTTCCGGGCTGGCGTTGATTTCCACCGGAAGTTCGCGGGAATTCTCGCGCAGGGAACCGGATGGCAAGGTGAGGTTTTGCCGACTCACCGCTGCGTTGACTTCTGCGGCAGAGATGGAAAACGCGTTAAGCGCTTCCGGGTTGAGATCGACCATCACTTGCCGCGCCGCGCCGCCGTAGGGCAGGGAAATCCTCATGCCGGGAATGCTCTGGAGCTGGGCGCGAAGGGCGAGGCGCGAGTAGTCGTAGAGCTGGCCACCCGTCATCGTGTCGGAGGAAATCACGAGCTGGACGATGGGCACGCTCGATGGACTGGTGCGCACGACCAACGGCGGCGTGGTGCCGGTGGGCATCCGGCGGAGGATGGTTTGGGAAATGCCAGTGACCTGAGACATCGCGGTGTTGATGTCCACGTAGGGCTGGAATTTCAGTTTGACTAAAGCGATACCGTTAGAAGTTTCCGAGCGGACTTCTTGCAGGTCGTCCACGTTGTTGAGCGTGGCGATCTCGGAAAAGGAGGTGATTTTCGACGCCATTTCAGCGGCGCTCAAGCCCCCGTAGGACCAGACCAG
>JBOFET010000276.1:0-6395 GCA_051648225.1 Luteolibacter sp. | reverse complement strand
AAGCCGTCTTCGTCCGAGGTTTCGGCGACGGCGGTGCCGACAGAAGAGCAGGTTGTTCCTGTGAAGAAGAACCCGCTGCCGGAGAAAATTTCGTTTAACGAGCACGTCCAGCCGATCCTATCCGAGTATTGTTACCATTGCCACGGGCCGGATTCGGGGACACGCGAGCCGAAAAGTGCACCGCTGCGGCTGGATCGTGTGGAAGACGAATTCGCCCTGCGCGACGATGGCCACCCGGTCATTCTCAAGGGAAAACCTGCGGAGTCCCTGTTCGTCAAACGGCTTCATGAAAAGGACCCGGACTCGATCATGCCTCCGCCGAAGAGTCACAAGACGATGAAGGCTGGGGAGATCGCGCTGTTGGAACGGTGGATCGAACAAGGCGCGGAATACGAGCCACACTGGTCGTTTGCGGCGGTCAAGAGACCCGCACTCCCCGAGTCGGGGAAAGACCGGGCGGTAAATTCCATCGACCGCTTCGTTGCGGAAAAGCTCGATGATTCCGGCCTCAAACCGAATCCGCCGGAAGACGCCGCGCGGTTTTACCGCCGCTTGCATCTCGACGTCACCGGTCTGCCACCGACTCCCGAGGCGATCGAAATGTTCAAGGCTTCTTTCGCTGCGAACCCGCAGAAGGCGGTCGATGCCGCCGCCGACCAGCTGCTCGCGACCACCGCCAGTGCGGAGCATTTTGCCCGGCAGTGGCTTGATGCGGCGCGCTATGGCGACACCCACGGCATCCACATCGACAACTACCGGGCCATCTGGCCTTACCGCGACTGGGTCATCCGGGCCTTCCAGGCAAACATGCCTTGGGACCAGTTCACCACCGAGCAGATCGCCGGTGACATGCTGCCGGACAGGACACTTGACCAGCTCGTCGCCACGGGATTCTCCCGCTGCGTCGCCACCACTGGCGAGGGTGGTGCCATCGCCGAGGAGTATGATTCCATCTACGCCACGGATCGTGTAGATACGGTCTCCGCCATCTGGCTGGGTCTAACTGCTGGTTGCGCGGCGTGCCACGATCACAAGTTCGATCCGGTCTCAACCAAGGAATTTTACTCGCTCACGGCCTTTTTCCGAAACACTCCGATGACGGCGCTGGATGGCAATAAGCAGGACCACCCGCCTAACGTATTTGTGCCTGCTCTGAAAGACCGCGACCAGTGGAAGACGCTTGTTGCCGAAATTTCAGCCGTGGAGAAACAACTTGCGGAGCGCGCGGCGGCGGCCAGTCCTGAGTTCGACGCCTGGCTGGCAAATGCCACCATCGAGCCGGCCCGCGAGATCGATTCCTCGCTCGCCATCCACCTGCCACTCACCGAGCAGGACGGCCCGTTGCGTGGCTTGGTCGATGGAAAGCCACGCGAATGGCCAGTCACGCCGCAGCGGATCGATGCTCCGCTTGGGAAGGCCCCCGTCATCAGCGGCGAGCCTGTTGATCTCGGAGACATCGGCAGTTTCTCGCGCGGCGATCGCGTGACTTTAGGAGGCTTCATCCGTGTGGAAGGCAAGCCGTCTGGTGCCATCATCGCCCGGATGAATCCTGCCGAGTCTCTCCGCGGTTGGGATCTCTATCTGGAAAATGGCAGGCCGGTTTCCCATGTCATCGACTCTTGGGATAAATCCGCTAACAAGATGATCGCCAAGTCGGCTCTGGAATCTGGCAAGTGGCAGCACGTGATGGTCACCTTCGACGGCACGATTTCCGGTCATCAGGCGAGCGCCATTTATATCAATGGAAAAAAGGCCGGGTCGGAAGCGAACCCTAACTCCGTAGGCGGAAACATCGAAACCACCGTGCCGCTGACGCTGGGTTCTCGTCACGGAGGTGATGCGAGGCTCGACGGTAAAGTGGCGCTTCAGGATTTCCGGTTCTACCGGCGCATGCTCTCGGAATCCGAGATCCGCACACTGGCAAAAAGCAGCGAGCTGCGGGACATCGTTTCCCTACCTCACGATAAGCGGACCAAGGAACAACTCAAACTCGTCCTGGACTACTACCTCGCCAATCTGGACCAGCCCACCCGCGACTTGCTGAAAGTGCTCGATGCAAAAAAGGACGAGCAGCGTGTCCTGCAGTCCCATGGATCGATCACGCTGGTGATGGAGGAGAAAAAATCGGAAGCCTTCGCCCACGTTCTCACGCGGGGAGTCTATTCTGACAAAGGTGAGAAGGTATTCCCCGCCACTCCCGCCGTGCTGCCGCCGATGCCGGAAGGCTCGCCGAAGAACCGCCTTGGCCTCGCGCAGTGGATCAATGATCCGGCGAATCCACTTCCGGCCCGGGTCACTATGAATCGCGCCTGGTCCTATCTGTTTGGAACGGGCATCGTCGGGACGAACTCCGACTTCGGCATCATGGGCGCACGGCCAAGCCACCCGAAGCTGTTGGACTGGCTCGCTGCCGAGTTCGTGGACTCGGGGTGGGACTACCGGCACATGATCAAGCTCATGGTCACCTCCGCCACTTACCGCCAGTCCGGCCGGGTCACCCCGGAAATGCTCGAAAGGGACCCTTCCAACCAACTCCTTTCCCGTGGCCCCCGCCATCGCCTTGATGCGGAACAGATTCGTGATCTCGCGCTCGTCGCCGCAGACCTGCTCTCGCCCAAAGTCGGTGGCCCATCGGTCAAGCCCTATCAGCCGGAAGGAATCTGGGAGGCCGTGGCGATGCCCCAGTCGAACACCCGCACCTACCGCCAGGACCAAGGTGAGGGACTCTACCGCCGCTCGCTTTACACCATGTGGAAACGCACCGCCGCACCGCCGACGATGGAAATCTTCAACGCGCCGACCCGCGAGACCTTCTGCGTCAAGCGCGATCTAACGAACACTCCGCTGCAAGCGCTGGCACTGCTCAACGACCCGCAGTTCGTCGAAGCATCGCGCGAGCTGGCGTCTAACGCGCTTCTCGCAGAAACCACTCCGGACGCGCGCCTCGACTTCATCACCGCGCGGCTCGTCGGGCGCAAGCTTGACGCGGAAGAGCGGAAAATCTCCCTGAAGTCGCTTGCTTCCGCGCTGACCCAGTTCCGCACGCATCCGGATGATGCCCGGAAGCTCGTCACCCTGGGCGAGAAGCCGCCGCGTCTGGATGCGGATGTGCCGGAGCTGGCCGCATGGACCTTGGTCGCGAGCCAAATCCTCAATCTCGACGAAACCATCACCCGCTAAACCGCGATGACACCCTTGGAAGCTCACAACGCCGCCTACAGCCGCCGTCAATTTTTCCGCAAATCCGGGACCGGTCTCGGGATGGCCGCGCTCGCCACCCTGCTGGGCCAGCGCGGTCTCTCCGCTGCGGAAAGTCTAGCAGGACTCAACGGGATGTTGCCGCAAATCGCCCCGAAGGCGAAGCGGGTCATCTACATCTCGCTCATCGGTGCGCCGTCGCAGATCGACCTGTTCGACTACAAGCCGGAATTGAAAAAGCGCTTCAGGGAGGACCTGAATGCCTGGCTCAAAGAACAAGGCCAGCGCCTCACCGGCATGACTGCCGGTCAGGCGGGCTTCCCGTTAGCGCCCTCGATTTTCAATTTCCAACAGCACGGCCAGTCCGGCGCGTGGGTCAGTGAGCTGCTACCGTGGACCGCAAAAATGGTGGATGACCTCTGCATCATCAAGTCGATGCATACCGACGCCATCAACCACGAACCCGCCAACCAGCTGATCTGCACCGGCTCGATGCAAGCGGGCAAGGCCTCGCTCGGTTCGTGGCTTTCCTACGGCCTCGGCTCGATGAACGAGGAGCTGCCGTCCTTCGTCGTGCTGCACGCCACCCACACCTCGCCGTTCGCAAACGTGCAGGCGATTTCCTCACGGCTGTGGGGTTCCGGTTATTTGGCAGGCAAGCATTCCGGTGTCGCGCTTCGCTCGCTGGGCGACCCGGTGCTATTCCTCAAGGATTCTGCGGGAATCTCGCGCGAGACCCGCCGGTCGATGCTCGATGGTCTGAACGAACTCAATCGCCGCTCGTTTTCGGCAGTCCGCGATCCGGAAATCGAAAACCGCATCCAGCAGTATGAAATGGCCTTCCGCATGCAGGCCTCCGTGCCGGAGCTCACCGATCTTTCCGGAGAATCCGAGTCCACCTATCAGCTCTATGGCGAGGACAGCAAAAAGCGCGGCACCTTCGCGAACTCCGCGCTCATGGCCCGCCGTCTGGCCGAGCGTGGCGTCCGCTTCGTGCAGATCTTCCACCGTGGCTGGGACCAGCATGGCTCTCTCCCGCGCGACCTCGCCTCGCAGTGCAAGGACGTGGATCAGGGGTGCTACGGCCTGATCCAGGATTTGAAACGGCGCGGCATGCTGGAAGACACGCTCGTCGTCTGGGGAGGCGAGTTCGGCCGCACCGTTTACTCGCAGGGCAAGCTCACCGAGACCGACTATGGCCGGGACCACCACCCGCGCTGCTTCACCATCTGGATGGCCGGCGGTGGCATCAAGGGCGGGCAGGTTTACGGCGAGACGGATGAAATGTCCTACAACATCGTCAAGGATCCCGTTCACATTCGCGATCTTCACGCCACCATGCTGCATGCCCTGGGACTCGAACACGAGCGGTTGAGCTTTAAATTCCAAGGCCTCGATCAGCGCCTCACCGGCGTGGAACCGGCCAAAGTCGTCAAAGGTCTCTTTGCCTAAGGTTCCCATCATCATATCTGGATATGAAGATTTGTTGCTTGAAACCTTTGGGTTCGTAACTACCCTGCTGGCATGCCGCAGCCAGACTTTACCAACGAAATCCAGGGTGCTTTGAAGGAACGTATTTTCGTTCTCGACGGAGCCATGGGCACGACCATCCGCACCTACGGACTGGACGAGGCCGCCGCCCGTGGCGAGCGCTACGCGGAAAACGAAAAAGACCTCCTGAACAACGGGGACATTCTGTCGATCACCCGCCCGGAGATCATCGGAGACATCCACAAGCGGTTCTACGAGGCCGGTTCGGACATTTGCGAAACCAACACCTTTTCCGCGACAGGCATCGCGCAGAGCGAGTTTTTCGTCGAAGACCCGCGTGAAAAAGGCGGTCGGAAGGACCCGGAGTTTTTCCAAAAAATCCTCGAAGACTCGTTCCTCAACGACCTCGCCTGGGAAATGAATGTCGAATCCTCGCGCCTCTGCCGCAAGTGGGCGGATGACATCGGCTCTGATACCGGTCGCAAGCGTTACGTCGCCGGGGCCATCGGGCCGCTGACCGTTTCGCTCACGAACTCACCGGATGCCAATGACTCGGGCTTCCGCGTGGTGACCTTCGATCAGGTGCTCGCCGCCTACAAACACCAAGTCCGCGGACTCATTGAGGGCGGTTGTGATATTCTGATGATCGAGACCATCTTCGATTCGCTCAACGCCAAGGCCGCAGCCGTCGCGGTCCAGGAGGTCTATGATGAAGACAAAGTGCGTCTCCCGGTGATCATTTCCGCCGCTGTCGGCCTCGGCGGGGAAACGATGATTTCCGCGCAAAAAGTGGAGGCCTTGTGGAATGCCTTCGCCCACACCAAGCCACTGGCCATCGGGCTGAATTGTTCGCTCGGACCCGACTTGATGCGGCCGCATCTTGAAGAACTTTCCGCGTGTGCCGCCACCTGCATTTCCTGTTATCCGAATGCTGGCCTGCCGAATCCGCTCGCACCGACCGGCTTTGATCTCGAGCCGCACCACATGCATGACTACATGGCCGAGTTCGCCGAGGCAGGCTTGCTCAATCTCGCGGGCGGCTGCTGTGGCAACACTCCAGACCACGTCGCGGCGATCGCAAAAGCCGTGGCGAAATACGCCCCGCGCGAAGTGCCGGTGGTTCGATGAAGCGAAACGCGGAGGACGCAAAGAACGCTGAGGAAGACGCGGAGAAGCTCATGACAACAAAAGACGAACTCAATAAACTATCTGGAGCCATCATTGATGCGGCGATGGAAGTGCATCGCGAGTTTGGGCCGGGATTGTTGGAACGCGTTTATGAAGCGGCTTTGCAACGGGAGCTTTTGCTTCGAGGTATATCGTCGCGCCGACAGGTTCAGACAGAGGTTTTCTACAAAGGCGAAACCCTAGACGAAGATGCTTATCGCATCGATCTCTTGGTTGAAGAGTGTGTCGTAGTTGAGATCAAAACTGTTTCAGCAATTGTTCCCATCCACGAAGCCCAGCTTCACACCTACATGCGCCTCTCGCAGAAAAAGCTCGGTCTCTTGATCAACTTCAACGTCATCCTTCTCCGCGACGGCATCAAACGCCACGTCATCAATTTTCCTCAATAGAACCTCCGCGTCTTTCTCCGCGTCCTCCGCGTTTCGCTTCATCCAAATGAAAACCATTCCCCACGCCCTCCGTCTCTCCGGCACCGAGGCCTACAACCACACTGCCGACAAGCGCTTCCTCATGATCGG
>JBOFET010000275.1:0-4031 GCA_051648225.1 Luteolibacter sp. | reverse complement strand
CATTTCGCTCATCCGCTTGCTCGTCTGCATCACGCAGGCCGCACTCGGCGCACCTACCGATCTTTATGGCTGGGATAAATTCGGCGGCGATCTTGAACGGGCCGTGCCCGCCTATCTGGAGCGGTCGGAGATTTTCCCTCACTTCAATCTCTTTGGTGATGGCCCAAGATTCCTGCAATGCAAAGCCACTGCCGGTGACAAAAGCTATCCGGCCTGCCAGGTGAGTTTCACCATGGCGGCGGGAAATTCACCCACCTTGTTTGATCACTATGGAGAAGCTTTGCGGGTCATGGATTCCGCTTTTCTTGCCCGGCTGTTACTCTGTTACCAGAACTTTTTCGTGGGCGGCAGCATGGCTTCGAAGGTGAAGGGAAACGGCCCCAGCCTGAAGATGCTGCACACCTATCTTCTCGGAGAGGACCTCAAGCGGACGCTCCTTGCGAACTGCATGGATGCCGAACTCGCGCCCAATCTCGGCAAGCCCTACTGGGAATTCGGCTCGCCCGATCAAATCAAAGGTGTCTCTGCCAAGCTCGTCACCGAATCTTATCTCGGCCGCCTTGTGCCGCTTTCCTGCCGCTTGGATGTCACCGGAAATCCAAAGATCGGTTACTCGATTCATATCGATCAAGGGTTGGAATACCCTGCCTATCCCGCGGCATTGGAACCTTCGGCCACGGTGATTCCGTGGAAGGAGGAATTCCGGCTGTTACGAGCGGACACCAGCCGTGGCATCTGGCGGGATCTTCACTGTCTCGCCGTTCTGCGTCGTTCGGACTCCCAAGCTCAGTCAGCACCCAAGATATTGCAAAGCCACATCATCGAGCATGAGGCCGGCGATGTGAATCTATGGGTCGGAGAGTTGATCAAAGCCAAGGACGCTAAAATTCTTGATGGCATCGAAGACCTCTTCACCGTTCCAAACCGCCTGTTCTCCGAGATCGGCCAGATGATTTATGCCAAGGGCGTGCAACATGCCGACACCCAGTCCACTGGCATTTACTCGGCAGTGAAGGCCTATGCCGAATCGATGATGAATGGCTCCGCTCCTGTGGACATCGCCCAGCGCCATTTCTGGAATTCCCTCGATCTCCAGCGTCAGACTTTGCTCGACCTCGTCAAAGACGACTCAGCCATCCGTGGCAAAAACTTCGGCGAGACCGACGACCCGTGGAGTCTCGCCGTCCGCAAGGCCGCGCATGCCGCTTATGATCACGCCTGCCCGCGCGCCACTTCCCGCCAGATCGAGGCCTATGCCCTCGGTCTACGCCGCCTCCGCCCGAAATCCACCAAGCCGAAAACTCCCAAGACCACCCCAGCCACTCCATGAATCCCTACGACGAATCCAACTCCCGCTTCATCGCCCAGCTCACGAAGCTCTGTGATGACCGAGGCCACTCAGCCGTGCTCCGCCGCTATTGGAGCGAGACCACCCGCCATCAAGCGCTGCCTGTTCTCGGTCGTCTCGGGGCCATCGGCGACGATAGGACCTCGACCATCGCCGCGCTTTATGCCGTCCATCCGAACCATGTCGAAGGCTCCGGCATCGGCCGCGCTGCGTTATGGCTCGGGGATCGCAAAGACGGCGATCATCCCTACGACCGCCACTTCCGGCGCTTGCTGGCTTGCACCGATCTGGACGATCTCGCGCCGCAGCTTCACCGCCTCGTCAAGCGTCTCAGCCGCGAGGGTATCCCACTCGACTATGCCAAGCTCCTCAAGGAACTCCGCTTCTGGTCCACCGGCCACGCCGAGAACGTGAAAACCTTCTGGGCCAAAGAATTCTGGCAAGCCCCCGCCGACCTTCCCACACCATGAATCTCCACCTTACCCAAGTGCTCGTTCCTTACGAAATCGCCGCCCGCTGGCGCAAGGACGGCGGTTTTACGGACAGCTACGCCTGGCACAAGCGGGCCTGGGATTGTTTCCCGGGCCAGCCGGACGCTGCCCGGGATTTCCTCACCCGCCTCGACGACACGGGAAATGGCTTCCGCCTGCTCATTCTATCCGCCGCTGGTCCCGCCAAGCCGGATTGGTGCCCGGACCACGGCTGGCAAAGCAAAGCCGTGGGTGAAAACTTCCTCACCCGCCCGCGCTATCGTTTTTCCCTGCTCGCCAATCCCACCCGCAAGCTCGCTGCTCCGCGCGATGCCGAGGGCAAGCGCCGCAGTGCGAAACGCATCCCCATTTCCAAGCGCGAGGAACTTCTTGATTGGTTATCGCGCAAAGCTGCCCAACACGGCTTCTCCATTACATCGGAGGAAATCCGCACCATCCCGCAGCCGCGCCAATCCTTTGTCAAAGCAGGAAAAGCCGGCCTCCACACCGCCACCGAGTTCACCGGCGTCCTCACCGTCACCGACCCCGAACTCCTCCGCCAAGCCTTCGCAAATGGCATCGGCTCCGCCAAAGCCTTTGGCTTCGGCATGCTCTGCCTCTCACCCGTCTGAAATCCACCATCCACCATCCACTATCTACGATCCACAATCTAAAATCATGAAACTAATCGAACTTCACATCCTCCAGTCCTTCCCCGTCTCCTGCCTCAACCGCGATGATGTCGGCTCACCGAAATCCGCTGTCTTCGGCGGTGTCTCCCGTGCGCGTCTATCCAGCCAATCGCTCAAGCGTGCCGTCCGCCTGCTCGCCCGCAGCGAGTCGCCGGATTTCCAGGGTATCCGCAGCCGGTTCCTGTTGGAGCCATTCACCAAGGCGCTGCTCGCGGCAGGGCTGGATGAGACTGCCGCCGCCGAGAAGGCCAAAATCATCTGCGAGGCCTTCAGCAAGGTCGATGCGAAGAAGCCCGACCAAGTGACCACTGCCGTCTATCTGTCACCCGGTGAAATCCAACAGATTGCCGCTGCTGTCGCCGCAGGTGAGGAGCCGAAGAAAGCCATCAAGAAAGTGGACCGCCTCGATGCTGCGGACATCGCGCTCTTCGGTCGCATGGTGGCCAATGACGCCACGCTCAATGTCGAAGGTGCCGCGATGTTCTCCCACGCGCTTTCCACCCACGCCGCTTCCAATGAAATCGACTTCTTCTCTTCCGTCGATGATCTCAAGGGCGATGCCGAGGACGCGGGTGCCGGCATGATCGGCACGCTCGAATTCAACTCCGCCACTTACTACCGCTACACCGCCATCAATCTCGCCCAATTCGCCTGTGAGAAAAACCTCGGCAAGCTCAGTCCGGATCAGCGCCGCACCATTCTCCGCGAGTTCATCGGTGCCACGCTCATCGCCGTTCCCGGCGCCCGTCAGAATTCGATGAACGCCGCCACGCTGCCCTTCGAAGTTCTCGGCATCCGCAAGGACAAGGGGCAGCCGCTTCAACTCGCCAACGCTTTCGAATCCCCGGTGAAAGCCAACGGCAAGGGTCTCCAAGCCACCTCGCTAACCGCCATGAAAGAGCATCTGGAATCCCTCGAAAAAACCTGGGGTCCGCTCGGTGAGAAACTCTGGCTTACCGAGACCGGTCTCGATTCTTTCCTCGATCAACTCCTCTCCGGCGATGTCTGATACCCTAGCCTTCCTTATCGACGCGCCGCTCCAGTCGTGGGGCGCGGCGTCCAAGTTCCAGCGCCGGGAATCCGAAAGCTGGCCTACCAAGAGCGCGCTGATCGGCGTACTCGCCGCCGCTCTTGGCATCGACAAGCATGCGCCGGATGAAGCTGCTCGGGTGAGTCCGCTCGCTGCCTTGTGCTTCTCGGTGTTCCGTTGGCCCAAGCCAGCGCCTGTCAACCGGCTCACCGATTTCCACACCATCGGCGGCGGTTATGACAAAACGAATCCTGCGGAAAAGCTGCACATCCCCTGCAAAGCAGGCGACGGCAGCCCGTTCGGCACCGTCATCACCCGCCGCACCTACCTCACCGATGCCCGCTTTATCGCTCTCTTCCAGGGAGATCGCGCCACCTTGGAACACGCCGCTGCCGCGTTGCTCGATCCGGTGTGGGGAGTGTGGTTCGGGCGGAAAACCTGCATTCCAGCGGAGCCGCTCTCGCCGGTCGTCGCCGCCAGCCCGCGCGAGG
>JBOFET010000274.1:0-7633 GCA_051648225.1 Luteolibacter sp. | reverse complement strand
CCACAGCCCGGGACCAGGATCGGTCCCCCACCCCAGTTGACCTTCCGTCCCAGAAGCTCTAACAATGGCGGCGACGCTTCGCCTTTTTCCCATGGCATGTCACCCGTCTGATAGCGATTCTCCCAATCCGTCATAGCGGACCGTCCGCCAGCATCCGCGTTGATGCAAGCCCCTTGCAGGAGGGTCGTTCTTTCGATTTCCGGTCCGATCCGATCTTGTCTTCCAGACCTCCCACCCGTTTTCTCAGGCATGCAAAATCCGCTCACCTCCGACAAGCTCGCCGCGCTGGAGCAGCGGATGGCGGCGCTCGGCATCACCGATGCGGATCTGCTCGAGAAATTCGTCCGCGGCTCCGGTTCCGGTGGCCAGAAAATCAACAAGACCTCGAACTGCGTCTTCCTGAAACACCTGCCCACCGGCGTCTGCATCAAGTGCCAGATGGACCGGTCGCGCGAGATGAACCGCTTCCTCGCCCGCCGCGAATTGTGCGACCAGTTAGACGCCATCCGCGAGGGCACTGCGGTGGCGAAAACCCAAGCCATCGAAAAAATGCGCCGCACCAACCGCCCCCGGTCGCGCAATTCCAAAAAACGTTCCGTCGCCGACAAACGCAGCCTCTCCCAGAAAAAGTCGCTGCGGAAGCCTCCTTCCGGAGACTGATCGCCTTTGCAAACTGATCCATCGGCTCGGCCGCTTCCGCAGGATCACGCCTCGGAGCAAGCTGGGCAACGCCTTCGCCTACGCTACCTTAGAGGCTGTCTAAAAATTGGAGGACGGGCTTCCAGCCTGTCTCGGCAGGCGGGCATCTTGCCTGCCTGGATGGCTTTCTCTCAAAGATTCAGGCTGGAAGCCCGAAATCCAAAACAGCCAAGATGGCTGGTCTCCATTTTTCAGACAGGCTCTTACCACCACGAAAGTGAAACCACCACCCATCCCGCTGCCCAACTTCTTCATCGAAAAATCCCATTGCCCATCCTGACCAACTTGGCTAAATTTCAATCGTCATGCAAGTCACCATCCACGAGGCAAAAACACAACTTTCACGGTTGATCGCGGCGGCGGAGCGCGGGGAGGAAGTCATCATCGCCCGGCGCGACAAGCCGGTGGTGAGGCTGAGCATGGTGGAGGAATTCTCCGGAAAAACCCGGATCGGTGGACTGAAAGAAAGGAAATTTAAAATGGGAGCGAACTTCGACGCTCCCGCGCTCAACGCGGAAATCGCCAAAACCTTCAACGCCCCGTGACCGCCACCACCGTGACAGGCTGGTTGCTGGACACCCACGCGCTGCTCTGGATGCTGCACGGTGACAAGCGCCTCTCAAAACCGGCGGCCCAAGCCATCGACGGGAAACTTCCGCTCTATCACTCGTCGGCCAGCTTTTGGGAAATCGCCACCAAGCTCTCCGGCAAGGGATTCGACTTCGAAGTCCCCGACGACTGGAACCAGCTTTACCCGGACGAGCTGAAGCGCATCGGCGTGCCACTCCTATCACCCACCATCGACGATTGTCGCCTCCTCCAGGAACTCCCAAAGCATCATACCGATCCCTTTGATCGCATGCTGGTTTGCCAGGCCAAGCGCCTTGGCTTGGGAATCATCTCAGTGGACAAAATCATCGACTCCTATCTAGTCAGGAGGGTCTGGTGATGCTGGACCACCATCGCCCTCGCTTCACGTTCGTCACCCACCGTGGTGGATCAAAATTTATCTCCAAGACACGAGAGATGTTACGATGCGAGGACTGACCCGAAACACACTGACCCGAAACACAACTGGAATGGCTAATCGACCAACTCATCGCGTCATAAGCAATTAGATCACACCAACTCACACAATGCTCACTAAAGCCCGCAAGTCGCGAACTCATGACACCACGCAGGAACTCTTTCCTGCGGAAGTGTTTGTCGGTGCGGCGATGGATCTCTTGAAGTCAGCCAGTGGTGCCGAGCGTGGTGCCATTTTCACCAAGGTTGAGGTCGTGGACTTCATGCTGGACTTGATCGGCTACACGGCGGATCGCCCATTGTGGAAGTATCGGCTGTTGGAGCCTTCGTTTGGCGGCGGGGAGTTTCTCCTGAAGGCGATTGAGCGCCTGATTGTTAGTGCTGAGCGGGATGATGTTGGTGTAGAGCAGATTGGCGGAGCCATCTGTGGTGTGGAACTTCATCGGGACTCCTTTGAAGCCACGAGTGAGAAGGTGCAGGCTCTATTGCGTGCATCGGGCATTTCAGAATTGAAGGCGGTAACGATAACGAGCGGTTGGTTAATCAATGATGATTTCCTCCTGACACCGCTAGCCGCTGAGTTTGACTTTGTGATCGGCAATCCGCCTTACGTGCGGCAAGAGCTGATCCCGGCGGAGCTGCTAGCAGAATATCGCCAGCGCTATGTCACGCTTTATGACCGGGCTGACCTTTACGTGCCCTTCATGGAGAGGTCATTGCAACTGCTTCGGACTGATGGCCAGCTGAACTTTATCTGCTCAGACCGATGGATGAAAAATCGCTATGGCGGTCCGCTGCGACAGATGATCGCTGACGGCTACTCCATGCGCTACTACGTGGATATGGTGGGAACTTCGGCATTTCAGACGGAGGTGGTCGCTTATCCAGCGATCACGGTGATTCAGAAGGGCATTTCGGATGTCATGGTGCGCATCGCGCATCAGCCTGAAATCTCACCTCCTGCTTTATCCTCCCTTTGCAAAGCGCTGACCGGCAAGCCGCGTGGTTTCGATGGGGCTGTGACCGAGCTGGCCACCAAGCCCAAGGGAGATGAACCTTGGCTGTTGGAGGCTGATGCACAGCCATCGCTGGAGCTGGTGCGTCGGCTCGAGGCGGCATTCCCTATTTTGGAAGATGCAGGGTGCAGCGTGGGCATTGGCGTGGCCACAGGAGCGGATAAAATTTACATCGGCCCGCTGGATGAACTCGATGTGGAAGATGAGCGCAAGCTGCCGCTGGTAACGACGCGGGACATCCTCACTGGCACGGTCCAGTGGCGAGGACTTGGTGTGGTGAATCCTTTCGAGGAGCATGGAGCCTTGGCCGACTTTGCCAATTACCCGCGCTTTGCGGCCTACATGGAGAAGCACCGGGAGACGCTGCTGAAGCGGCACTGTGCTCAGAGAGCGAACGGCTCATGGTATCGAACCATTGATCGTATCACTCCCTCGCTGGCACAGAAGCCGAAGTTGCTCATTCCAGATATCAAGGGCGAGGCAAACATTGTGCTAGATGAAAGCGGTCTCTATCCGCACCACAATCTTTACTATATCACCAGCCGCGAATGGCCACTGCTTGCCCTGCAAAGGGTGATGATGTCAGGCATCGCAAAGTTGTTTGTTCGTGCCTACTCCACGAAGATGCGCGGGGGCTGTCTCCGGTTCCAAGCTCAGTATTTGCGGCGAATTCGACTGCCTAAGTGGGAAAATGTTCCACTCGATGCTCGACAAGTCCTCGCTCGGCAAAGCAGCGAATTCGCACCTCCCGCTATCCAACAAACTGTTATGATGATCTACGGCCTCACTGAACAAGAACTAAAGCAACTCACCGAATAAGCCAATCATGGGACTCTACCTCGCCAACTACCAATCCAAGACCAAGCAAGCCGTGAAAGGCTTTTGGAGCGGGCGTGACCAAGCCCGAACGAAGCAGATCGCCGCAGGCAAGGCGGATCAAGGCGAGCGGTCAGCGGTAACAGGTGGACGGAACATGGACGGCTTCATCGCATTGATGGAGGACATCACTCGCGGCAACGGACTGAAGGAGGCGACGATTCATTTGAAACGTAGGACACTCACCTTGCCCGGATTCTTCCGCCCCACGAAGCTCTGGGATATGATCGTGATGGACGGCACCACTCTGGTCGCCGCGCTGGAATTCAAATCCCAGGTCGGCCCCTCGTTTGGCAACAACTGCAACAATCGCGCAGAAGAAGCCATCGGCACGGCCCATGATTTCTGGACCGCCTACCGCGAACGAGCCTTCGGTGACATTCCTCGCCCTTTTCTTGGATGGCTCGTGCTGGTGGAAGATGCCGAGCAGTCCCGCAGTTCAGTGAAAGACAATTCACCGCATTTCCCCGTCTTTCCTGAATTCAAAAACGCCTCGTATCTTGAACGGTATCATCTGCTGTGCCGGAAGATGACGCATGAACAGCTCTACACCGCCGCGACTTCGCTAACCACTCCACGATCTGCGGTCAAAGATGGGCGATTCACTGACAATGATGACATGACGAGTCTGAGCAGCTTCGTTTCCACCTTTGCTGGTCACATCGCCGCCGCAGCGGCTCGAAAGTCGTGAAAGGCGTCCGTTCGCGCATTTTCACAAGATCGGGAAAATTTGATTTAGCGAGGACACCATAGATCCCATTTGTGTTCTGGATTCGTGCCAATTACCCCAAAACTCCGCATCTTCCTCAGCTTCTCCGGCCCGGTCAGCAAGGCGGTGGGAGCGGCGTTGTTTGAGTGGTTGGAGACGCTCTCGCCATCATTCGCGCCGTTCATGTCGGATCGGGACATCTCGGCGGGGACTTGGAGTCCGTCATAAATTTCTAGAATCCACCCTGGTCCGCAGATTCCCTTTTGTCGCGTCAAACCCAGCACGGATCGTTCAACACCGCTATGATTTCTCCGCGCTCTTCTCGGCGGCCTACGCAGCTCTGGGTTTGGCTTTTTTCCAGAACAGGCAAGATGCCTGTTTGCCGAGACAGCCGAGACGGCTGTCCTCCAGTTTTGCTCAGGCGGTGGGTGCCCGAGGGACGGCGGGCTTGGATTTCGCAACGGCGAAGGGGTCGCGGGCGAGGAGGTATTCTTGGTAGAAGAGATTACCGGTGAATTGGAGGGCGAGGTGGCTGTCGTGATCGAGGCGTTGGCGATCGTTCATGGTGTGTGGTGGTTTTAAGTCATTGGTGTTAAGTGGTTCTGACAGATGTAATTGAAGTTTTGGCGCGTGTAGATGGAGTTTGGGAAACCGGAGCAAGCTTTTGGAAGTTGCTGACGGGTTTCTGGGAGATGTCGCCGGGGTTCTGGTAGATGCAGCGGGTTTCTGGCGTTTTTATCTGGGGTTTTGGAAGTGGCAGATGAGGTTTTTACGAAGGCAGCGGGCTTCTGGTGGGAGTGGATGAGGCTCCGGAAAGTGCAGCGGTAGTCTGACGCGGGGAGATGACGGTTTGAGAAATGTGATGGGCTGTTTTTTTGCGGACCACTCGGGATCCTCGTCTCCCTGGTGGTCCTTTTTTGATGACGATGGACCAGCCATTTACTTTCCAGCGCATGCATCTCCTCAAAATCCGGGGAACAAAAAAACGACGGCCCTTGCGGACCGCCGTTTTTGAAACCGTTTCTAACGCGAGGGATTAGATTCCCTTTTTCACGACGTCGGTGAGGAGGTCGATGACGCGGTTGGAGTAGCCCCACTCGTTGTCATACCAGCTGACGAGCTTGAAGAAGGTCGAGTTCAGTTCGATGGAGGAACCGGCGTCGAAGATCGAGGAAGCGGGTGAGTGGATGAAGTCGGTGGAGACCACTTCGTCGTCGGTGTATTCGAGGATGCCCTTGAGGTAGGTCTCGGAGGCGTTTTTGAGGGCGGCCTTGATTTCCTTGAGCGAGGTTTCCTTGGTGGTCTTCACGGTGAGGTCCACGGCGGAGACGGTTGGGGTCGGCACGCGGAACGCCATGCCGGTGAGCTTGCCAGCCACTTCCGGGCAGACGAGTGCCACGGCCTTGGCCGCACCGGTGGTGGATGGGATGATGTTGATCGCGGCGGAGCGGCCGCCTTTCCAATCCTTCTTGGAAGGACCATCGACGGTTTTCTGCGTCGCGGTATAGGAGTGGATGGTGGTCATGAGGCCCTCGGCGATGCCGAAGCCTTCCTTGAGCAGCACGTGGACGATCGGGGCAAGGCAGTTAGTGGTGCAGCTCGCGTTGGAAATAATGTGATGCTTCGCGGGATCGTAGAGTCCGTCGTTGACGCCGACGACGAAGGTAGCGTCCTCGCCCTTGGCCGGAGCGGAAATGATGACTTTCTTACAACCGGCGGTGATGTGGCCCTTGGCTTTTTCCGCTTCGGTGAAGAGTCCGGTGGACTCGATGACGACTTCCACGCCGAGTTCTTTCCATGGCAGACCTTCCGGGCTGCGTGCGCTCACGACTTTGATTTCGTGGCCGTTGACGACGATGATGTCGTCTTCTTCGAGCTCAGGTGAGGATTTTTTCGAGGAAACCGTGCCGGAGAAGCGACCTTGCGTGGAGTCATACTTCAGGAGGTAGGCGAGGTTGTCGGCAGGAACGATATCACCGACGGCGACGACGTTGAAGGTGGTTCCAAGGTGGCCTTGTTCGACGAGGGCACGGAAGACGAGACGACCGATGCGGCCGAATCCGTTGATGGCAATAGTGGTAGGCATGACAGTATTTTCGAAACACCGATGCGGCTTTTCCGCCCGGCGGCGGGATTGTGCATGCGAAAAGCCGAGCGTCAATCTTCGGGGCGAAAACGTCGGAAAAACGTCGGTCGAGGCCAGCTCGGGTTCCTGCCACCACCCGGGCAACAGAAAGGGGTCGCGCACTCACGCGACCCCCAAATCTGTCATGAATTGAAGACTGAAACCGGGGACCTCTCCCCTCGACGGATTAGAAGCTGCCGGAATTTTTAAAATCTGTCATGTCACTAAATGATGGGACAGGCGGGAGCGGTGCCGAAATCAGGACAAGTCGAGAAATCCCCGGCGGATGGCCTCGCTCACGGCGGCTGGCAGGCTGCGCACGTGGAGTTTGTCGAAGCTGCGCTTGATGTATTCCGTCACCGAGTGCTGGCTGAGGCCGAGTTCATCGGCAATTTCCTGGCGGTTCATGCCTTTGGCGGAGAGTTGAAGCACCTCGCACTCCCGCCCGGACAATGATTCCGCTTCGGGGATGGGGCTGAGCTTGCGGAACGTCTGCAGGATCATGCCGGCGATCTTCGGGTCTAACGGAGTCCCGCCTGCCAGGACTTCCTCCAGCGTCTCCATCAGCCGCACCGCGCTGCCTGCTTTCACCAGATAGCCGTGCGCCCCGGCTTCCAGGGCGGCAAATACCTTCGCCTTATCGGTGAAAGCGGTAAGCACCAGCACCCGTGCGTCTGGTAGAAGTTCGCGCACTTTGCGGATGCCTGCGATGCCGCTCATGCCGGGCAGGCCCAGATCGGATAGAACCAGATCTGCCGTGAGTCCGCCGCGGAATGCTTCCAGCGCATCTTCCATGGTGGAGAAACCACCCACGCATTGGTAGCCGCCACGCTGCTCCAGCACCATCGAGACCGACTCGCGGAAGTCTGCGTGGTCTTCGATCAAAACGAGGCGGATCGGATTTTCCCTTGTCGCTGCGAGCGCTGCCATAGGCGGGATTCATAACCGATGGCCGGGCATTCGGAAAGCGAAGGTTTAAGCGTTTTCCTCCGCAGGTTCCGGACGGCGGGATTTCCGCTGGCGCTTGCGGTCCAGCGGGATGCCGAGCGTGAGCCGGGTCCCCTCGCCCGGCGCGGTGTCCACTTGCAGGTTCGCATCCAGTGCGAGCGACCGCTGCCGCAGCGCCCGCAGGGTGGCCGTGCGCTTCAAGCGCTCCGGGTCGATGCCGACGCCGTCATCCGC
>JBOFET010000273.1:0-1648 GCA_051648225.1 Luteolibacter sp. | reverse complement strand
AGTTCTGGCGGGCGGGGTATTTTTCCTGGTCGCTGTTCTGGCCCTTCGCGTTACTGGCGGTGCCGATGGCATTTCTCGGCGGGTATGTGAATCTGCCGACGCAGGTTTTCAAAGTGCTGGTAGGCGTGGTGGTGTTATTTTCAGCAGCGCGGTTTTTCTGGAATCCTGCGGACGACACGGTGGCTCGTGAGCCGTCTCGCCCGTTGGCGATTTCACTGGGGGCAGGCTTGGGTCTGCTGTCGGGACTGACAGGCACGGGCGGGGGGATTTTCCTCACGCCGCTACTGTTGATGATGCGATGGGCGAAAACGAAAAATGCAGCCGCTGTGTCGGCGCTGTTCATCCTCGTGAACTCGACTTCCGGACTGCTGGGAAACCTAACCAGCACGCGGCGATTTCCGGCGTTCGCCATTGCGCTGGCAGTGGCGGCGATCCTTGGCGGCACGGCGGGTTCTTATTTCGGCAGTCGGCGCTTTGACCACGTGCTGATCAAACGATTGCTCGCCGTGGTGCTGCTTGTGGCGGGTCTAAAGTTGGTATTCACCCAATAAAAAACGCCGCCCGGCACGAGGCCGGGCGGCGTGTTGATGTTTCGGTCCCGTGGATCAGGCAGCTTTCGAAGCGTGTTTCGCTTCGAGGGCCTTCTTTGCTTGGGCAACGATGGCGGAGAAGGCGGCGGCATCGGTGATCGCGAGGTCCGAGAGGATCTTGCGGTCAGCTTCGATACCGGCGGCTTTCAAGCCTTCGATGAAACGCGAGTAGGTCATATCCTCGTTGCGGACGGCGGCGTTGATACGCTGGGTCCACAAACGGCGGAACTGGCCTTTGCGTTTTTTCCGGTCGCGATATTCATACGTCATCGCTTTCCGGACAGCGTCCTTGGCGTAACGGAAGAGTTTCGAGCGGAAACCGCGGAAACCCTTGGCACGGAGCAGCGTCCGCTTGCGGCGGGCGCGGCTGGCCGGTGAGTTGGTGGCACGTGGCATTTCTTATTATTTCAGTTTGAACAGACCGTTATTTTCATTTCCTTCCACAGTCTCGACTGTTCGTGTCTCCCTCTCGGGATCAGGCTGGGTGAAGGCCGTCCGATAAGCGGACGGGACTATTATTCGTTGTTACGATTTCCAGTTTAACGGGAAAAAGGAAGATTCTCCCTGACGTTTCGAAGGTCAGCATCGGAGACGAGAGCAGCTTGCCCAAGACGACGCTTGCGTTTGCTGTTCTTGCCTTGCAACAAGTGGCGAGCCCCTTGTTTCCGACGAAGAATTTTCCCAGTTCCAGTGACTTTGAAACGCTTGGCAACGGCTTTCCGTGTTTTTGCTTTTCCTCCGACTCTTGGCATGGGACGGGAAAACTAGGGATCAGACTCTTCTTGGCAAGGGGAAAATGGCATTTTTTGCGGGCGGGAAATCGAGATTTTACAAGCGCTCGCGGCGGTATTCCAGCAGTTGAGCCACGATGCTGATGGCGATCTCCGCCGGGTCGTTGCCGCCGATGGGCAAGCCGACCGGGCAATGGATTTTCTCCAAAACGGCGGGATCAATCCCATCTTCCTGAAGCTCCCGGATGAGCAGCGCCCGCTTTGAAGCGCTGCCGATGACGCCGACGAAGACCAGCTCAGGAAAACGCCGAAATGCCTCGCGCAGGA
>JBOFET010000272.1:0-2549 GCA_051648225.1 Luteolibacter sp. | reverse complement strand
AATCAGGTCCCTCCTCCATGGCCCAGAAATGAGGATGCTCGACGGGCTGAATTCCCCTTCTCTGAAAACTCAATCATCTCCCCGCCGCATTTGAAACGGTGCGCTTTCCACGATGCCTTGGATGAGTTCGCGGAGTTTGCCATCGTTTTTCTCCAGCCGCCCGGTGAGCTGGTCGATAGTGGTGGAATCATAATACTCCACGCCGCGGCCGATCGCGTAGGTGAGCAGTTTTTCGGATAGACAGCGGTAGAAATCCTTCTTGCGGCTGGTGGCGAGGATGTCCTTGAGCGTGGCCACATCGGAAAACTTCTCGCCGGTGAGCAGCTGGCCGGCGGTGTCGATCGCCTTGCCGTGCTCCTCGGTGCGGAACTGGCCGAGCGCGTTGAAATTCTCCAACCCCAGGCCGATGGGATCCATCCGCGCGTGGCAGCTGCGGCAGTCCGGATTCTTGCGGTGGATCTCCATCATCTCGCGCATCGTGGGATGCGCCTTTCCCGCGGCGGCGGCCTCTGCGAGTTCCGGCACATTCGGCGGGGCGGGCGGAGCGGGCGTGCCTAGCAGATTGTCGAGCACGTAGAGGCCGCGCTTCACCGGGGAGGTGCGGCTGGCATTCGAGGTGACGAGCAGGAAAGTTCCCTGCGTGAGCAGCCCCCCGCGCTCGGGGTGCTCGGTGAAATCCACGGGCTGGAAGTCCTCGCCGGTGATGTTGTCGATGCCATAGAATTTCGCGAGCCGCTCGTTGAGGAAACCATATCTGGCAGAGATGAGTTCTTCCACCGGGCGGTCCTTGCGGAGGATGAAGTCGAAGAGCATCTCCGTCTCGCGCTGCATGTCGGAGCGGACTCGGGAATTGAAGATCTTGGCGGCATCGCCATTGCTCGCACTGCCGAGAATCGCCTTCGCGCTGATGGCCACGGTCTCCACATCGCGGGCCCGCAACCATTGGCCGACGAAATTTTTCACCATGCGCTCCGAGCGCGGATCCCCGAGCATCCGGTCCACTTGGGCACGGAGGTTTTCCCGGAGTTTTTTATGGAAGGCCAGACTGAGCAGTTCGTCATCCGGGATGGAACCCCACAGGAAAAACGAGAGCCGCGAGGCGAGTGAATATTCATCCAGCGGTACGATCCTGGCGGGATTGTTAGGTTCCGGCTGCATTTCCGCGCGGAAGAGAAACCGCGGCGAGGCGAGGCAGGTGACGATGGCCTGCTTGATGCCGTCCTGGAAGGTCTTCCCGGACTGCTTGGAAACCTCGCGGACGATGGCGGTGAGGCGGTCGATGGTCACCTCGTCGAGCGGGCGGCGAAAGGCGCGGCTAACGAAACTGCGCATGATTTTCCGGGCGTATTGATCCATGCCGGACTCGGTCTCCGGCGCGGGACCGTCCACGAAGATCATGCGGTAGCCCTTGGCGAAATCTTTCTTATCCCCACCGAGTGGGCCTTGCACGATGATGCGCTGGACCTTCAAGGACAGCTCTTCTTCGCCAGGCGGCGGGCGGCGTCCTGGCGAGAGCTGGACTTGGAAATGCTGTTTACCTTTTTTCAAACCGACCTTGCCGGTCAATTTGATGACGCGCCGCTGATCCCAGCCGAGAGCGATCTCCCCGACTTTTTCCCCGCCCGCAGTGACTTGTAGATGCGCCTCGTCCGTGGTGGCTTCGGTCGCGCCGTGGATGGAATACTCGACATCGACCTGATAGTCTCCGTCCAGCGCGATTTCCGAGTCGGTCGCGACGTGCTGGGCCTTGGCGAATGGCATCCAGCCACCATGGATCATCGGGTCACTGGTGCTGGTCAGGCTCTTCCCCTCGATTTCCGTCTTCGGCACCTGCGCGGTCGCTCCGTCCGGCAGGGCAAGCGCCACGACTTGGTCGGCGGCGGCCATGTATTTCTCCATCAGCAACGGCGACATCGAGAGCACCGAGCCGATGTTGTCAAAGCCGTAGCCGGTGTCGTCCGGCGGGAAAGCCTCCAGCGTGTCGAACTCGACTCCTAGCAGGTCATAGACGGCGTTTTGATATTCCGTGCGGTTCAGCCGGCGGATGATGACGCGGCCGGGATCTGGATTTGCGGGGTCGAGCTGGAAGACTTCCTTTTCGATCCAACCGAGCAGCTTGGAGACCTCGGCGGGTGTCGGCTGGTCCTCGTCGGACGGCGGCATCACCTGGCTGCGGAGATTGTGCCAGACCGGCAGCCAGTGCTTGCGGTCCTTGAGGTGGGCGGGCAGATCCTTGAACTCGTCCATCGAGAAATCTCCCTTGGAATCCCCCTCCGCATGGCAGCTGAAACAATACATTTCCAAAAGCGGGACGATTTCCTTCTGATAGACCGCCGTAGGATCAGCGGCCGCACGAGTCGTGCCGAAGATGCCGATGGCGACGAGGAGGAGGAGGATTTTCATAGTCGGTCTCTAAGAACCTGTTTAAAGTTATTTAAGAAAGGTGTAATATCCCCGGCATGAGCCAATCCACCACCCGCTCCGATGTCACCTATCCCAGCGATCTGAGTGCCGAACGTTTCGAAGTCATCCGACCGCTGCTTGAATCC
>JBOFET010000271.1:0-1503 GCA_051648225.1 Luteolibacter sp. | reverse complement strand
GACGACGCGGCTGGAGCGCGCGGGTTTAAATTCGGCAGAGGTGATGCCCAAGGCGATGAGCAAAAGCTTGAGGACCTGCGGTAACGGCGGCGGGTTTTCGTTCACCGGATGGTATTGGAGCAAGCCGCTTGGTTTCTATAGGGCGTTCGTGACGGACTTGAACCGGACGGTGGTGTTGAGGTTCGACAAGGGAACGGTGGTGGTTTCGCCGGGCGCGCCGGAGGATTTCGTCATGGAACTCAACCGCTGATGGCTGTCTCACCTGATGGATTCTTCGCAACGACGCGCTGGACGATGGTCCGGGCGGCGGGCGCATCGGCGGGTGAGGCGCTGGAGTCGCTGTGCACGGCGTATTGGTTTCCGCTGTATGCCTATGTCCGGCGGCAGGGCCTCTCCAAGCAGGATGCGGAGGATTTGACTCAGGCATTTTTCGCGAAGCTGCTGGAGCGGCAGGATTTTGCGGGACTGAAGCAAGGGAACGGGCGCTTCCGGGCATTCTTGTTAGCGGCGTTGAAGAATTTTCTAGCCAACGAGCGCGACCGGGCCGGGCGCTTGAAACGCGGGGGAAACATCACGCACCTTTCCCTCGACTGGCAGAGCGCGGACACGCAGTTCCAAATTGCGGACAGCAGACAAATCCCGCCGGATGCGGCGTATGACCGGGAGTGGGCGGTGGCGTTGCTGGAGCGGGTGATTTTCAAGCTCCGCAGGGAGTCCGTGACGGAAGGGAAGGGGGAGCGGTTCGAAAAACTGAAATACTATCTGACCATGGGAAAGGGCGAGATTCCCTATGCATCCGCTGCCGCCGTGCTGGCGCTGGACGAAGGCGCGGTGCGGGTGGCGGTGCATCGGCTGCGGAAACGCTATCGGGAACTGCTGCGCCATGAAGTCGCCGAAACGCTTGCCGACCCGGCGATGGTGGATGAGGAGCTGGCTGTCTTATTCGGGGCGTTTGGGCGATAGGCAGTGATGATTTTGTAAATATTGGATCATTAGCCAGCAGGCCTTGGAATCCGAATTTTTTCCCGGAGCCGGGCAGGATTTCTCTTCCACCCACACGCAATCAGGTAGGGCGTCTGGTCGAACTAAAACCTTGCTCGGACGGCAGGGGTGGCCTAGTTTTTCGGCTTCCCCCACCTCATGCGAGTCCCCCCTCTGCTGCGGCTGGACCACCAGAGATCGTCTGCTTGTTGTAGAGACACTGGTGTTTTCCCGCTGTTACGAATCCATCATTCCGGACTTCCGGAACGCATGGTTAGTGTCGTTTCCAGCGTCTTTGCTGCCCTGTGCTGCTTCGTCTTGTCGGTTGGGCTGGTCTGCATCGCTTCCGCTGGAGTGCTCGATCTCGAGTTCCGTCCCCATCGCTCGGGATCCGCGCTGGCCAAGGGTGGCACCTTTCCCGGCGGGTCTAACGGTGATCTTACTCTTGCGCGGTTGGACTTCCTCATCTCCGGCCTATCCCTCCAGAAAACCGATGGGACGTGGGTCGAATCCTCGCCGGAT
>JBOFET010000270.1:0-16619 GCA_051648225.1 Luteolibacter sp. | reverse complement strand
CCTAGACCCGCGTCAGGCTTCTCTGAGCAGGTTGCAATTTTCTCAGCAGCGGTTTTGCAACTCTTCAGATGGCGATCCGCCAAACCAACAATCTCTCGAATGACAGCCTCTCCACCTGCAGGTACGGTTTCGTCATCCGGGAGAAAGAACGGTAACCGCAGAACTTCCTCCAAATGAACTTTGTCGCGTTCTGCTCCGAGGTTCGCCGACGTGTGAAAGGCAAAATAACGAAACAGTTTGGATTTCAGGCAAAGAGCGAGAACCTTCAGGTAGGGTGTGTCTGCGGGTGTTGCGACAAATGACTGGAGCGAATCCTGAAATCGGACTGGGAAATCGATGAATGTGGCTTTGGTGAAACCTTGGTTCAGCAGAACCATGGGAGGCTGAAAGATGCGTTCATTCCTGCTTCGGTGCAGTTGGTCTCGACGATACCCATGCTCTTTAAGGTAAAGATTGAGATTTTTCGTGAATGCCTGCGGGAGATAGAATAAATCTCCCAGTATTTGAGGTGAAATAAAACGTTCTTCGTCAGACCAGAATGCCGTTGATAGTTCGTTACCTGTTGCCGGCAAAGGCTGAAATTCTTGCCCCTTGGCCCAGCGTTTGGCTCCTTTCTCCATTTGATTCGGCGTTCCAACCAACTCGGAAAGCCGCGGAAGACAGAGCAGGTAATTCAACAATTTCTGGTCACGGGGCGTGCCCCAAAGCCGGGTCTTCCAACTGACCCCAATTGGATCTTCCCTTTCCTTATCCAACAGCTCCGAGAGTGGAATCCACTTCCGGTCCTGCGGGGCAACCGGAATCAACCCATCCCGAAGATCAACCAGGCTGACCTTCGGCGCGATGTATTCGATTTCGTGATCCGGAGCAGGTGGTTGAGGAGTGAAGCTGACGATGCACGCCGGGCACTGTGCCTCTTTGAAAAGAATGAAGCTGTAATCGGCTAGCTGCACCATCGTTTCGAGGGTGATCGCGCTGAGCCAGCGGCGCTGGAAGGCATCCGTTTTGTTGTTCAGGAAAATCTTGGAAGGAAGAACTAGAGCGGCCCGCCCGCCATCGGCAAGCAAGGCCGGAGTCCTTTCCATGAAATCGTTGGCAACTTGTCCGCTTCCGCGCCCTTTCCATGGCGGATTTCCGACGACGATGTCGAACTTCCCTTGCCAGTCATCTGCGACATCGAAGAAGTCCCGTTCCCAGATGACCGGAATACTGGCTTTTTTGAACCCCCGGTTTTCCGCCACGAGCAGGTTTGGCAGCTTGTTGCGGGTAGTTCCGATGTATTCCTCCACGTCGGATGGATCGAATTGATCGAGGAATGCCAAGTAGAGGCTGAAGCAGGCGATGCGACACGCGGTGAGATTCATGTCCACTCCCCGCAACTGGCCGAGAATGGATAGAAGCGCGTCCGCCCTTTCCTGAATCGATGGTTTTTTCCGCTGATCCGCATTCCAACGGGCGACGAGGCGGTTGAATGCCAGAACCAGAAAGATTCCAGAGCCGCAGGATGGATCGATGAAACGAAGACTGCGAATGTCCTTCCGGTTCCGCAGGGCCAGATCGAGTGTCATCTCCGCCAGAAGTCTTGGCGTGTAGTAGGCGCCCAGTTTCCTTTTCCCGTTTTCATCTTCGTGATCGAGAAACTTCTCGTAAATCGAGCTGATCGTTTCCACCGGGATGAAATCGAAGCGATAGGCCCAGAATCCCAGATTCCGCTGGCCTTTTTTCACTTCGGAGCCTTCGAGGAAATGGCGGATCGCATCCAAATGGCGTGGCCTGATAGAGTCTTGTTCATGGCTCAGGTCTTCATCGAACATGCTGCCGTTGAAGCGCTCCTTGAGTTTGGGGAAGAGCCTACCGTAGAGGCGCGGAATGACTTTCTCCGCCGGGCTGCTAGTGAGCAGATCCCGGATATCCTGCCAGGGTCCACCGCTCAAATAGTTGTCGAGCTTGATGATGCCGCGATGGCAGAGATAGCAGGCAAACAGGATGCGTCCGAGAAAAGCATGTGCCATCGCGGGAGACAGTGCGTCCGGGCCGGAAGTGAGCTGATCGCGGACAGCTTCTAGATTATCGATGAGGTAGGAATCGACCGTTTCCCTAGGGTCAAATTTGGAGATATGGGCTGGTTTTGAGTAGTAGTGGCCTGTGCCGATTTCCAGATAGAATTTCAAATAGAATTTCTCCGCCCATTCGGCTTGGGTCGCCAGATGGATGGCTTCTACCAAAAGATCTTCAATTTTCTCGTCGGTGGCAGTGCCCGGTTCGAGCGGCTTTTGCATGGAGGAAAAGACCCTCAAACTTCCTGGTTCGCGGAGGAGAAGAACGGTCGCCAAGCCTTGGTTCCAGAACTTGCATTGCAAGTCCGCCACTTCAGGTGCCTTCAGCGGACGCTTTGAATCGTGAACATAAACGGTGGGGATCCCGTTCAGTGTTAGCACTGCGGATAGGCCCATTTCGTTCTTGTCCCATGCGCGGAGCAGGACGTGTTGATAGGCCAACAATTCCTGCGCCTGCACGATTTCCCTCGCTGACCGGTAGAAACGAAAACCGGCTGGGGGCTCTGGCAAGGGCTGGAATACGGCGGAATTCATGCGGCGAGGATTCGGATCACGGCTTTGGCGACTCCTTGGATTTGCAGGTCATGGGCGGGAATGAGGTTGGGGTAGGCGGGATTTTCCGCTTTTAACCAGGTTTTGCCGTTTTCGATGATCAGGGTTTTCAGAGTGCATTCCTGATCGATCAATGCGGCGACGACATCTTGGTTTTTTGGTCTGGCAGAGCGATCCAAAAGAACCAGGTCTCCATGGAAAAAGCGTCTGCCGGTCATCGAGTCGCCTCGGACCCGGAGGGCGAAGGCATCGGTCGGATTTCTGATGCCGAAGGTGGCGGGATCGAGCTGGAGTTGTTCGGCTTGTTCCAAGTCTTGTGTGTCGGAAAAGCCCGCCACAATCGAGCCGAGGAGGGGAACGCCGATCTTTGCTTTCCTCGCAAGACGTAGGCTTCTGGAGCAACCAGTATTATAGATCACTTCTCCACCCGCCTGCATCCGGCGGATCAGTTTCATAGCGGCGTTTGTGCTTTGGTAGCTGAGGCATTGGCAAACTTCGCGAATCGAGGGCGGAGGCGAACCCGCCGCCTCCAGCTTCTCAAGAAAGGCGAGAAGTGTTTCTTTCGGGTTGGATTCGGAACGAGGCATTAGGTGAACAAATGTTCACCATTTTGTTTGGCTATGCAAGTCGGGAATTAGGTTCCGAAATTTCCATTCTCAATTTTGTCCGCTTCCGCCATAGACCCCCTCAAGCTGCCAGCGGTCCGGTGTTTGGAAAACGAGCCGCAGCAGATGTCGGCTGGCGAGCTGGATGTCCCACTCCAGCCGCTGCCACGTGCCAGCGGGATCCCACCAGGTGCCGGACGCCGGAAACGGCCCACGGCGGTCGATGATTTCGCCCGGATGCGGGCCATTGAGCAGGGCGAGCGGCCATGGCTGGTGGTCGCGCGATTCGTAGGCCACGGCGATGTTTCGCGGCGGGCGGAACCTTTGGAGCGGGACCGGGCAATCTGGGTGGACGGATGAAACGGAAACCGCCGTCGGGTGAAGTGTGAACGCGTCTGGACGGAACGACTCCGGAGGGGTGGGGATCCCGACCCGGCCTTGTCCTAACAGCGCCTCCAGTTTTGCCAGCGTTTCCGCCCAGCGCTCCGGCTGCGGCAAGTGGCGGCCGAACCACTCGCGCTGCGCCGCCGTGGCGAAGGTGGTTTCCGCGTCGAGCTGCAAGGTAGCCACCGCCGCGTCGAGGCGGAGCGATTCCAGCAAGGTCTGCAACGGCGACAACATCCCCTCCACCGCCGTCTGCGGTTCGGGCAGGCGCACGCGCCGCGCCAGCTCGCCGCCGGATTCCAGTATCAGCCGGAAATGCAGGGAACCGGCTGCCAGATGGCGCGCGCCTAACCGCCCGGCGAGTGTGTGCAGCAGCCGCTTGAGTGCGAAGACCAAGGGATCGAGCGCGATCACGCTGTCTTCGAAATCGAACGACTGCGCGAACGACTCCGGCGGCCGGTGGAGCCGCAGCAGGCGACAGGTCTTCCCGTGAAGCAGATCGTGCCATTTCCCGACCTCCGGCCCTAGCCGCTCGATCAATGCCTGGCGTGGCAGCTTCATGAAATCGCCGAGCGTTTTCAATCCCCACAACTCTAGCAATTTCAGTGGTGACGGATCTTGGGAAACCGAAACAAGCATTTCTAACGGCAGCGGCGCGAGATCCGCCGGGGAAATGAAGCGGTCCCGCGTCGCCCCGTGGCGGGCGGCGAGGTGGGCGAGGTCCGGGGTGTCGGCGCGGGCCTGCCAGAGTTCGATGCCTGGGATGAACACCGCGCAGACGGGGGATTTTCTGCCGGATAGATCCAGCACCACCGCGTC
Source organism: Luteolibacter sp. (assembly GCA_051648225.1). Classification (GTDB taxonomy): domain Bacteria; phylum Verrucomicrobiota; class Verrucomicrobiia; order Verrucomicrobiales; family Akkermansiaceae; genus Luteolibacter. The sequence goes on along the minus strand of JBOFET010000270.1, from coordinate 12,202 downwards.
GGTCGCGGTGATTTCGAGGTCCGGGGTGATGGACTCCGCGAGATCGGTGAGGTCTTCGCGCAGGGAGGATTCCGCCACTGGATCACGGGGGAGGATGCGCAAGTCCGGGCAGCGGACGAGCGCACGGTTGAGTGGCCAACCGGGGTGGATGCCAGCAGCGCGGGCGGCGCGGTTGAGCGAGAGCAGTGGGAGCTTTTCCTGGGGCTCATGTGGCGGGCGCACGGCGAGGATGGCGCTGGGAAAATCGCTGCGCACCGCATGATTTCGCAAGGCAGCGACCACCGGGAAATCCGGGATATGGAAGGCGGCGAACATGGTGGGTCAGGTAGCGCGGCGCAGCCCCTCCGACTGTGCCTGCAAGCGGTCGAGCAGCTCGTCGCGCGGGCTGTCGAAGTCGCGCAGCGAGAGTCCGGCGGAGAGCGACAGGCGCAGCACAGCGCATGGCACGAGTGGAAATGATGCCATCACGACCAGCCGTCCACCGGTGCGCTCGACGCATTGTTTCAGCCGCCACCAGGCAGAGGCGGGTAGCGCGGAGAGGTCCCGCCGGATGAGTCCGGTCGCGTCGAGCAGGAGAAAGGGGACATTTCCATCGTGCACGAGCAGATCTGCCGCTTTGATCATTTCCACCGCTGAGCGGCAGCGGACCCAGAGGAGCTTCGAACACGCCGTGCCGCTGAACGACCCGGGATCGAACGAATCCGCGCCATCCACTAGCACGAGTTCGGGGTAGGGGCTGGTCTCCTCGGAGTCGCCAAGCAGGCCGGCGATCATCAAGGTGAGACCTGCGGCTGGGCCGGCTGGAATCACTTCGGAGATCGCACCCACGGGGAACGAATCTGCCCGAAACGGTTTTCCATCCAGCACAACTGGCTTATTGCCAACCGGAAGAGAATGCGCCTGCGGGAACTTTTCGCGCAATTGCTGTCGTAAAATCTCTACCGTGGGTGAGGCCATGGCAGAAAATTAAACCCAAAATTTTCATTGTTCAAGAGAACACCTGAAAAGTATTCGGGCAAGCAGGCGGGATCCGCTCTCGGGCCGCGTGAAATCAAGCCCAGCCGATTTGCTCCATGACCTTGATCACGGTCCAGATGAAGACAATGATCAGGGCGACGATGTAAATCTTCGCGGCGGCTTCGATAGAAGAACGGGTCATAGCGCGGGTTTTCTAGTTCTGGAGGGAGATTTCGCCAAGGTAAATCAGGCAAGCCAAGCGATGAACGACGGATAGACCCGCCATTTTGCGGTGATTTGAGGCCAATCTTGACTGGGGGGTGCCATTCGTTGTTCTGAAACGGGATCATTTTTGAAAATATCTCACCATGCTCGGAAGTGATTACGTCTCCAAGCTGCCAATAGGCCGAGAATGCACGACTCACTCATATTCAGAGACCGAACACTCAAAAAAATCCGAAAATTACTGCCAAGCCTGTTTTCCGCGATGCTCCGTAGAGCAAAAATTTGAAGCGCGGACAGCGGCGGAGCGAAATTGTTCAAAAATTCTAAAGAATATTCTTGTTAATTTTTATTAAATTTCTATGTTTTGCGACAGATCAACGATCTAAACAGTCAATGATCTTCGAAACATCACATGCTATCGAACACCTGAAGAAATCCAGCCGGCCTAACAAACCGGCCTGAATTTCCTCTAAAAATCTTCCTGAGGCGCGAGTCCCTTTCGCAATTCAGGCGGCCTGAATTCGGATCCGTCCCAAACGGCATGATCTACATGGAGAAACTCTCCAAGTAGGCAGGCCCATTTCCGAAGTCAGGTTGTCCGTCGCTCCAGAGAGTCCTACTCCGGAGGCCAAAGACGGGAGGCTTTTTTCTAAATCGCCACCCTTACAACCAGCCATGAACACCAGCCATTTGGCCCCACGGGCCAATTCGGGCGGAGCCTTGCCAGTCAGGAGCTTCGCTTGTCTCAAGTCACTTAGAGTCAAGTCTCGATCACCGATCAGAGCCTTGGGGATTCGACTGCGAAGCTTGCTTTTAATCGCCTCGTGTCTTTTCCCTGCCGCACAGGGACTCGCTTCTTCGGTGACTCTGGGCTGGGACGCAAACACCGAACCTGATATCACGGGTTACGAACTGCGTTATGGTGAATCCTCTGGAAACTATACTTCCACCACCCAGGCCGGGAAAACCACGGAAGCATTAGTTTCCAATCTGGTGGAGGGGAAAACCTACTACTTTGCCGTCTTCGCATTCAACACCTCAGGTTTGGCGAGTGCTCCTTCCAATGAGATCGCCCATCAAGTGGCGACCACCCCGGGCAACACCGTCCCGATTGCGACCGCACAATCCGTGATCACCACCGAGGATAAATCCGTCTCCATTCTGCTTGCCGGCAGCGATCTGGAAAAAAGTCCGCTCACTTACAATGTTGTTTCGAATCCGACCAAAGGCACCCTCAGCGGCATCGCTCCGAATCTGACCTACTCACCGTCAGCCGATTACCAAGGACCGGACAGTTTCACCTTCACCGTCAGTGACGGTAGTCTGACCTCCGCGCTGGCGACGATTTCCATCACCGTCACGCCCACTAACGACGCCCCAGTCGCCGTAGCAAATTCCGCGACCACCACAGAAGACAGGGCTGTCGCCATCGTGCTGGCCGGAAGCGATCCGGAAAAAAGTGCTCTCACCTACACCGTCGTTTCGAACCCGACCAAAGGCACCCTCAGCGGCATCGCTCCGAATCTGACCTACTCGCCATCAGCCGATTACCACGGACCGGACAGTTTCACCTTCACCGTGAGTGACGGCAGTCTGACCTCCGCGTTGGCGACGATTTCCATCACCGTCACGCCCACTAACGACGCCCCAGTGGCTGTGGCAAATTCCGCGACCACCACAGAAGACAGGGCCGTCGCCATCGTGCTGGCCGGCAGCGATCCAGAAAAAAGTGCTCTCACCTACACCGTCGTTTCGAACCCGACCAAAGGCACCCTCAGCGGCATCGCTCCGAATCTGACCTACTCACCGTCAGCCGATTACCACGGACCGGATAGTTTCACCTTCACTGTGAGTGACGGCAGCCTGATCTCTGCGTTGGCGACGATTTCCATCACCGTCACGCCCACTAACGACGCCCCAGTGGCTGTGGCAAATTCCGCGACGACTGCGGAAGACAAGGCTGTCGCCATCGTGCTGGCCGGCAACGATCCGGAAAAAAGTCAGCTCACTTACACTGTTGTTTCGAATCCGACCAAAGGCACCCTCAGCGGCATCGCTCCGAATCTGACCTACTCACCGTCAGCTGATTACCACGGACCGGACAGTTTCACCTTCACCGTGAGTGACGGCAGCCTGGTCTCCGCGCTGGCGACGATCTCCATCACCGTCACGCCCACCAACGACGCCCCAGTCGCCGTGGCAAATTCCGCGACCACCACAGAAGACAAGGCTGTCGTCATCGTGCTGGCCGGCAACGATCCGGAAAAAAGTGCTCTCACCTACACCGTCGTTTCGAACCCGACTAAGGGAATCCTCAGCGGCATCGCTCCGAATCTGACCTACTCGCCATCAGCCGATTACCACGGACCGGACAGTTTCACCTTCACCGTGAGTGACGGCAGTCTGACCTCCGCGCTGGCGACGATTTCCATCACCGTCACGCCCACCAACGACGCCCCAGTCGCCGTAGAAAATTCCGCGACCACCACAGAAGACAAGGCTGTCGCCATCGTGCTGGCCGGCAACGATCCGGAAAAAAGTGCGCTCACCTACGCCGTTGTTTCAAACCCGACCAAAGGCACCCTGAGTGGCACGGCCCCGAATCTGACCTACTCGCCATCAGCTGATTACCAAGGACCGGACAGTTTCACCTTCACCGTCAGCGACGGCAGTTTGACCTCCGCGCTGGCGACGATCTCCATCACCGTCACGCCCACCAACGACGCCCCAGTCGCCGTGGCAAATTCCGCGACCACCACAGAAGACAGGGCCGTCGCCATCGTGCTTGCCGGAAGCGATCCGGAAAAAAGTGCTCTCACTTACACCGTCGTTTCAAACCCGACCAAAGGCACCCTCAGCGGCACGGCCCCGAATCTGACCTACTCGCCGTCAGCCAATTACCACGGACCGGACAGTTTCACCTTCACCGTTAGCGACGGCAGCCTGATCTCTGCGCTGGCGACGATCTCCATCACCGTCACGCCCGTCAACGACGCCCCGGTGGCAAATTCCTTCACGGTGCAAACACCCGCAGGTTCGCCAAAAGCGATTGTCCTGACCGGCAGCGATCCAGACGGAAGCATCCCTAGTTTCATCATCGTCACCGCCCCGGCGAAAGGAAGCCTCAGCGGCACGCCCCCGACGTTGACCTATCAGCCGAAGCCTGACGCCACCGGTAGCGACCAGTTCACCTATCTGGCCAATGACGGCAGCTTGAATTCGGCGGTCGCCACGGTTTCCATCAACATCACGCCAGTGATCAATGAAGTGCCGGATTTCTCCCCGGTCTTCGCCTCAAGTTTGATCTCCATGGCCGGGACGGTTGGCTCGCCTATCAGTGGTCAGCTAACAGCCTCACACCCCGTTCCCGGAGAAGTCCTGACCTTCCGTAAATTTTCAGGACCCGGCTGGCTCACAGTGTCTCGCGGCGGAGTCCTCGGTGGCACCCCGCAAGACGCAAACATCGGAAGCAACAGCTTCATCGTCGAGGTAAGCGACAGCAACGGTGAAATCGATCAGGCCGACCTCACCGTCACCGTTTTTGCCCCCGCGCCCGTCAATCGCGCACCCGTCTTCACCGGCAATCCCATCTACGCTCCCGATGCCAGCGAGAACGCCGCCTACACCGGCCAATCCCTGGCTGGCAAAGCTCTGGACCCCGATGCCGGTGACACCATCACCTATTGGAAAATTTCCGGTCCGGAGTGGTTGGGCGTCGCTACGGATGGCCAGCTATCAGGCACGCCACCACCAGGCAGTGCTGGCACTAGCAGCTATGTGATCCGCGCCGTTGACAACTCGCTGGCCACCGTCGAGACGGAGCTCCGCATCACTATCGTCGGACTCCCCTTGCCATGGAGATCCAGCGATCTTGGCTGGGGACAATTCGCCGGTTCCGTTTCCTATCTCAATGGCTCGTTCACCCAGACGGGATCCGGCGCGCTCGGCCAGAAAAGCGACAAAACTCGTTCCACCTATCAGACGATCAGTGGAAACGGATCTATCACTACCAAAGTGCGCTTGGACTCGAACACCGGACCTGCAGGCCACGCCGGAATCATGATCCGCAGTTCCATGGCACCCAGATCTCCACAGGTCTTCCTTGGACTCGGAAGCGACGGCTCCTACTGCCTCATGACACGTACGAAAGCCGGCGCCAAAGCCGTCGTGAGAAACATCGCAAAGCCCTCTGGACCCGATACTTGGGTGCGTTTGGATCGCAACGTGAAGAAAAAATCAGTTTTCGCCTATCAGAGTGCAGATGGTATCAACTGGACCTACCTCGGAGTCACCAAAATGCCGATGCCCAAGACCTCCCACGTCGGTCTTGCAGTCTCCAGTGGCAGTGATTTCTCACAGACCGTCGCCACATTCAGCAACCTATACGTCGGTCCCTGATTCCAGACCGCGGTCGGAGTGGCGGGCTGCCGTCACTCCGGTTCTGAAGGCAATTCCGTCGGCAGCACCTGTGGAATATCAGGTGGAAACTCGACCGCCTTCTCCGCCTTTTTCATATCCTGGTGGTCACGCGCAAGCTGCTGGCCGAACTCGAGCTGTTCCGCCGTCATTCTCAGTGTCAAAGCGGCCATGATCTTCCGCGCCGCCGCGTCTCCCTGAGCCGCTGCGAGGTAGCACCATTTATAAGCCTCCACGTCGTCCAGCGAGACGCCCGCCCCCGTCATGTGCAGGCGCGCCATCTGGCTCTGCCCGGCGGGATTCCCCTGCTCTGCGCTCATCAGGAACCACTTCGCGGCTTCCATGCTGTTTCGTTTGACACCCTTCCCGGCCAAGTAAATTCCGCCGAGCGCCATCTGGGCTTCATGACTCCCCTGCTCCGCCGCTTTGGAAAACCACCTCAACGCCTCATCCACATTTTTGGCGATGCCCTCGCCCTTCATGCAGCGCTGACCGAGCATGACCTGCGCCGCCGTGTCACCTTGTTCCGCCCGCGCCGCTAGATCGGAAATCACATCCGCGCTGGAAATCAACGGAGCCAGGAAAGCTAGCAGAAGGAATGAACGTGGACTTATTTTCATCAGCCGCAGTCATACACGGTGAGCCGGAATCGCCAAGATTCATTGCAGACCGCCACCGCGCGATTTTGTCCGCTTGCGCGAACATCGTCCCCGCCTAGCCTCCGCCACAAATGCGGCATCGGCACGTCATCATCAAAGCAGCACTGGTCCTCCTCGCCGTCTGGGGCTGCGTGTGGGCCGTCCGTGCCTACGCCGGATCCAAGAAAATCACCGCCGAGCGGGTAAATCGCGCCGTCGCCGAGGCGAACTTCGCCGATTGGTCTGCCGACGCTTCCCTTCATTCCCCCGCCGAAGCCTCACGCCGCCAAGAAGAACTCCGGAAAATCGCCACCCTCGTGAACCGCCTCGACTTTCAGGAACGCGAAAAAAACCGCGAAAACCGCTCCGGCGAGACCTTCTTCCGCAAGCTCTCACCCGATGAAAAAAACCTCTTCATCGAACTCACCGTCGTCGAATCCATGACCCGCTTCATGGAATCCCTCGACGCCATGAAACCCGAGCAACGCAAAAAATTCGTCGAGCAAGGCCTCAAGGAACTCGAAGAAGGCCGCACCCAAGCCGAAATGGAACGCGCCGACCAACTCGGTTCCGACCTGCTCGACCAGATCACGCAACAAGGCATGAAGGCCTATTTCGAAAAATCCAGCTCCGACACCAAGCTCGATCTCGCCCCACTCATGGAAGCCATGAACGAGACCATGCAAGGCCTCCGCGGCAACGAATTCGGCCCACGCCCATGATCAAATCCCGTGGATTCACCCTCGTCGAGCTGCTCGTCGTCATCGCGATCATCGCCGTGCTCGCAGGCATCGGCTACCCGGTGACTCGCTCCTTCATCGCGAAATCCCACGAAGCCACCTGCTTGGGAAATCTCCGCTCCCTCGGCGTCGCCCTCCAGAGCTACCTCCAGGAGCACAATCAAATCATGCCAGACCTCGCGATCGCCCGTTCATCCAAAACGGAAGACATCGCCGTGCTCGACACCGTCCTGCTCCCCTACCTCGACTCGCCCGACGCCTTCCGCTGCCCTGCCGACAAGACCGCGTTCGAAAAAACCGGCTCCAGCTACAATTGGAACAGCACCCAGAGCAGGCGCCCCGTCTCGGACCTCTACTTCTTCGGCGTCCGCGAAGACGTCATCCCGCTCATCACCGACAAGGAATCCTGGCACCCCGGCGGCACCAATTTCCTCTTCGCCGATCTCAGCAGCTCGAACAAACCGCGCTTCGCCGTCAGCAACTAACATCCCCGCCCCGCATGCTCGAAGCCCACGGACTCTTCAAGAAATTCAGCGGAAAACCCGCCCTCAATGACGTCTCCTTCCACGTCCAACGAGGCGAGATCTACGGCCTGCTAGGCCACAACGGCGCGGGAAAAAGCACCTCCCTCGGCATCATCCTCGGCATGGTCATGCCCGATCAGGGAGACGTCACCATCGACGGCATCTCCGTCCTCCACCATCGCTCCAAGGCACTGCGCAAGGTCGGCGCCATTTTCGAAGCCCCTGCTTTTTACGACTACCTCAGCGGCTGGGACAACCTGCGAATCCTCATGAGCTACTCCGGCGGCTTCGATGCGGCGGCTGCGCAAAAAGTCATCGAGCGCGTCGGCCTCACCAAGCGCGTCCACTCGAAAGTCCGCACCTACAGCCACGGCATGCGCCAGCGCCTCGCCCTCGCCCAGGCACTCCTGCCCGAGCCCGAGGTCCTCCTGCTAGACGAACCCACCGACGGCCTCGACCCGGAGGGCATCAAGTGGTTCCGCGACTTCATCCTCGACCTCCGCGACGAGCGCGGCATGACCGTGCTGTTCAACTCCCATTTGTTAGCCGAAGTCGAGCTCATTTGCGACCGCGTGGCCATCCTCCGCGAGGGCAAGCGCGTCTTCGAAGGCACCGTCAAGGGCCTGCAAGACGACACCCCCGTCTTCGAAGTCGATCTCGCGCCCTGGGGCCTCGCCTGCGGCATCATCCACAGCACCGGCGGCGAGGTGCTTTCCGACACCCGCATCAGCCTGAAACACGATTCCGATCCCGCCACCCTCGTCGCCGCCCTCGTCGCCGCCGGTGTCCGCGTCCGCGCCTTTTCCCCGGTGAAACGCTCGCTGGAAGACCTCTACATGGAAATCCTCAACGGCGCACCGAGTCCTAACTGACATGCTTTTCCTCGAACAACTCCGCGGCGAGCTCCGCAAACTCTTTGCCCGGCCGCGCACTTGGATGGGCTACGGAGCCTTCCTCGCCATGGAGGCGGTAATTCTCATCGTCTATAAACTGCCTGGCAGCCAGAGGCTCATGAAGGGCGTGCTCGAGCGCAACGGCCTGGACTTCGGCACCTACTACAGCTCGCTCACCATCACCTTCACCATCATGCTGCTCAGCATGTTTCTGCTAGGTTCGATTTACTTCGCGCTGGTCGCCGGGGACATCGTCGCCAAGGAAAATGAGGATGGAAACCTGCGGATGGTCTTCGCCCGGCCCATCAGCCGCTTGCGACTTTTGTCAGTCAAATACACCGCAGTCGCGCTCTACACCTTTTCCTTCGTCTTCTTCGTCGGCGCGTCCGGTTACGCCATGGCGGTCGCCGCCGTCGGCTGGGAGGGCGGCCTGTTCGTCATGGAACCGAAGATGAAAGTCTTCGCCGCCTACTCCGAGTGGTGGGAAGGCGCGGGACGGCTTGCCATGGCTGCTGCTGGCATCGGTCTGAGCATGATCACGCTGTCGTCCATCGCGTTCATGTTTTCCTGTTTCAAGATCAAACCGGCCGCCGCCACCATCATCACGCTCACCATCCTCTTCGTGGACATGATTTTGCAAGGCTTTCCGTTTTTCAAACCCTACGAAAGCTACTTCGTCACCTGGCGGATGAGCGCCTGGGTATTTCTGTTGGAGCAGACGATCTCATGGCCGAAGATCATTGAGGCCTACGCGTTTCTACTCGGGCTGAATGTGACCCTGTTCACCCTCGGCTGGCTTTCCTTCCAGACGCGGGATTTCAAGACGTGATGACTGGGCGCAGCGATTCGAATTTCAATCCAAACTTCGCCAAGTATTTCTTCAGTCGGTCCGCGTCGTTCGTCACCGAACGCTTGCTCCGGGAAACCGAGAAAATTTCACGCCCTACATCCGATAGAGTGTTAGAACGCTGGCAAACCCCCGCAACGTAGGCAAGCTGCACCCGGTCGAAAGGATCCAGCCCGGCTAACACACCAGCATCCAAAATGTCCCCCAAAGTCGCACCATCAGCTTGCGTCACAGCACCCGGACGCTGCCAGTTCTCTCGCAGCCGTTGGATTTCCTCCTCCACCTCCTCCACCCGGATCCGTCCGCGTGGAGCAAGCGTCGCCATTCGAACCACCGCCGCATTCAGATCGCGGAAATTCCCACTCCACCGCGTGTCTGGCGCTTCGGCGAATTTCAAGAACGCCTGCTTCGCCTCCTTGTTGAAACTGATCTCCCGTCCATGCATCTGCCGGTGACGATCAAGTTCGTATTCCAGATTCGGCGCGATGTCCTCCCGCCGTTGGCAAAGCGCCGGCAGCGCGAACGTCCACAAATGAATCCGAGCTAACAAATCCTCACGGAAGCGTCCATTCACCACTGCTTCCCGCAAATCGCGATTCGTCCCGGCGATGAGTTGAAAATCGCTCTTCACCGGCTTGTCGGAACCCACCGGCAGGAACGTCTTGTCCTCCAGCGCCCGCAACAGCATCGCCTGCTCGTCCGGTCCCAGCTCGCCGATTTCATCGAGAAACAACAGCCCGCCATCCGCCTCGCGCAACAACCCGGGCCTATCCTTCTGCGCCCCGGTGAACGATCCCCGCGTGTGCCCGAACAACGCCGACGCCGCAGTATCGCCTGATAGAGTGGCGCAGTTCACCTCCACGAAATTCCCGCGCAGCCCGCCGCGCTGTTTGCGCAGCTCGAAGATGCGTCGCGCGAGATGCGATTTCCCCGCGCCGGTCGGGCCTGTTAGCAGCATCGGTGCCTGCGAGCGCAGCGCCACCTGCTCGATGCGGTCGATCAAGCGGTTGAAGCCCGCATTCCGGGTGGCGATGCCGCTTTTCAAAAAGTCCGTCACCTCTACCTGTTCTTTCTGGAAGCGGGTGCTGAGCTGGTCGTATTTCGACAAATCCAGGTCGATCACCGAATAACCTGCCTTCGGCACATCCCGCGACGACTTCGTGGACGGCGGCTTGGTCTGGATCAATTTCCCCGGCAGCGTCCCCGCTTCGTTCAGTAGGAACAACGAGATCTGCGCGATGTGCGTCCCGGTGGTGATGTGGATGAAATACTCCTCCTTCTCGGAATCGAAAGGGTATCCCCGCGCCCAGTCGTGAAGCGCCGCATAAACCGCCTCTAAATCCCATGGATCCGCCCCGTAGCTCACCTCGTGCAACTTCGCCTCCGTCTCCGGCGAAATCTGCCGAACATCATTGAGGACCTGTTGGGAGATTTTCGAAAAACTCGGCTCGGCCAGCAATTCCAGCCGGTCCCACAGCAAATCTTCGTGCTGGAAAAGCGAAACCGTCGGCCGCCAGAAATCCCAGCGCCCCACATCCGTGCCGCTGTCCAGTTTCGTCCCCAGTAGACCAATCACCACTCGCTTCATTGCTATAATGCTAGCGAAGTTTCTAGTAATGAGACAATTCGAAACTTCCATCAACTCACCGTGAGAATTTTCATGAGATTTTAAACATTAAACAGCAGCGTGTTATGAGTGAACGACAAGTCCGAAAAGTTCTTGGCCCGCTCCGTGCCATTACCGATTTCGTCCACACCAACAACCGGACATTCCACCATGGCAAACCGCTCGCTCTTCCAATCCCTTCGTGGCGCATTGATCCCTCAAACCAACGCGACCAACGACGCCGCCGCACCCGCCTACGCCCTCGGCCCGAAAGCCGCGCTGGCCCAGCTCGCCGCCACCGGTTGCCTGAGCCGCACGTACTACGCCACTGCCGAGACCCAGCTCGACCGCGTGCTCGAACTTGCCCTGCAGGTGGATACTGATTTCCTCGCCCAAACCGCGATCTACGCCCGCCAACGCGGCTTCATGAAGGACATGCCTGCCCTGCTTTGCGCCGTGCTCGCCACCCGTGACATCGACCGGCTCATCGAGGTTTTCCCGCAAGTCATCGACAACGGAAAAATGCTCCGCAACTTCGTCCAGATCCTCCGCTCCGGCGTCACCGGTCGCAAGTCGCTCGGCTCCGCGCCGAAGCGCCTCGTCCGCCAGTGGCTCGAACGCGCCACCGAACGCCAGCTCGTCCAAGCGACCATCGGCAACGATCCATCGCTCGCCGATGTCGTGAAAATGGTCCATCCGCGTCCCGCTGATGCCAGCCGCCAGGCATTCTATGCCTGGCTCATCGGAAAACCGTGGGACGCCGCCGCTCTGCCGGAATCACTCCGCGCCTTCGAGGCCTGGAAGATCACCCGCGAGCGAGAGGTCCCCGACGTCCCGTTCCAGATGCTCACCGCGCAGGATCTGGGAGAAAAGGAGTGGTCCGCCATCGCCTCTAACGCCTCCTGGCAGACCACGCGGATGAACCTCAACACCTTCGCCCGTCACGGCGTGTTCCGTGACGCCGCGCTGGTGAAACAGCTCGCCGCCCGTCTCGCCGATCCCGATCAAGTCCGCCGCGCCCGGGCGTTTCCCTATCAGCTCCTCGTCGCGTTCCTGAATGCCGGCAAGGAGGTGCCTGCGGAACTCCAAAACGCCCTCCAAGACGCGATGGAAACCGCCATCGGCAACGTCCCCGAGATCCAAGGAAAAGTCGTCATCTGCCCCGATGTCTCCGGCTCCATGCAATCGCCCGTCACCGGTTTCCGTCAGGGAGCCAGCTCTAAGAACCTGTTTAAAGTTATTTAAGAAAGGTGTAATATCCCCGGCATGAGCCAATCCACCACCCGCTCCGATGTCACCTATCCCAGCGATCTGAGTGCCGAACGTTTCGAAGTCATCCGACCGCTGCTTGAATCC
>JBOFET010000269.1:0-4015 GCA_051648225.1 Luteolibacter sp. | reverse complement strand
GATTGAAATTTTCCTCTTCGCATCCGTAGTTCAAAAAAGCCCCGGCTCGCTTGATGCGGGCCAGGGCTTGATTTGAAGAACAGGCAGGAATGCCTGTGTCACGTTATGCGGTCGCGGCGTCTTCGTCGTCGTCGAAGGTTTCCTTCGGCACGACGATCGGCTCCGGCTCCTCGACGGTGAATTCGAACTCCGCCTCGCGGTGGTGATAGAATCCAGTGCCGGCGGGGATGAGGTGACCCATGATGACGTTTTCCTTGAAACCGCTGAGGTAATCGACGCGTCCGAGAGTCGCTGCTTCGGTGAGGACACGGGTGGTGTCTTGGAACGATGCGGCGGAGATAAACGAGTCGGTTTCCAGCGAGGCCTTGGTGATTCCTAGCAGGACTGGCTCGCCCTCGGCAGGCTTACCGCCATTCGCGACGATCTCGGCGTTGATGCGCTTGAAGTTCGAGCGATCGACTTGGTCACCCCAGAGGAATTGATCGGCGTCGCCCGGTTCGGTGATTTTCACCTTGCGGAGCATTTGACGGACGATGACCTCGATGTGCTTGTCGTTGATTTCCACGCCTTGGACCCGATAGACGGACTGAACCTCGTTGACCAAGTGCTCTTGAAGCTCCTGGGCTCCGCAAGCTTCGAGCAAATCTTCCGGCGACACGGGGCCTTCGGTGATCTGGTCGCCGCGTTTGACGATGTCGCCCTCGGTGACGACCACGTGCTTGCCCATCGGGACAAGGTGGTCCACTTGCTCGCCGGTCTCGGCGTGGGTGACGATGACCTTTTTCTTGCCGCGGACGTTGCCGCCGAAGGAGACGGAGCCTTCGATCTTGGCGATGACGCAGGAATCCTTGGGCTTGCGGGCTTCGAAAAGCTCGGCCACCCGGGGAAGACCACCGGTGATGTCCTTGGTGCGGGCCACTTTGCGCGGAGTCTTGGCGATCTGCGTTCCGGCGGTGATGACTTGGCCTTCCTTGACGGAAAGGTGGGCACCGACCGGGATGGAGTAGCTCGCTTTGACCTCTTTGGTCTTCTCGTCGATGATGACGACTTGTGGGTGGAGGTCCTCCTTGTGCTCGGTGACGACCATGCCTTTTTTACCGGTTTCCTTGTCAGTCTCGTTGGTGACGGTGATGCCAGAGATCATGTCGCGGAGCTCAACTTTACCGTTTTTCTCGGTAAGAATTGGCACGTTGTAAGGATCCCAGGTGACCACGGTGTCGCCCTTTTTGACGTCCTCGCCGTCCTTCACGGAAATGACGGAGCCGATGACGATTTGGTGGCTTTCGAGCTCGAGGCCTTCCTTGTCACGGATGGAGATGGTGCTGTTCTTGTTGAGGACGACCCAGTGGCCATCGACGTCCTGAACGGTGCGCATTTCCTTGTAAACGAGGCGACCGCTGTTTTTGGCCTTGATGATCGGCTGTTTGAACGTGGCGGCGGCGACCCCACCGACGTGGAACGTCCGCATGGTGAGCTGGGTGCCGGGTTCGCCGATGGATTGGGCGGCGATGATGCCGACAGCTTCTCCGATTTTCACGGGGAGGCCGGTGGCGAGGTTGAGTCCGTAGCAGTTCGCGCAGCAGCCGCGCTCGGCTTCGCAGGTGAGGACGGAGCGGATTTTGAGCTTGAGGACACCGATATTTTCGATGGAACGGGCTTGGACTTCGTTGATGACGTCGTCAACCTCAACCAAGATCCCGCCGGAGACGGGGTCTTTGATCTGCTCGCACGAGACGCGTCCGTAGATGCGGGTGGAGAGCGAGGCGGATTCTTCGTCACCATCCATGATGGCGGCTACGCTGATGCCGTTGGCGGTTCCGCAGTCTTGCTTGAAGACGATGACGTCCTGGGCGACATCGACCAATTTACGGGTCATGTAGCCGGAATCAGCGGTTTTCAGAGCGGTGTCGGAGAGTCCTTTGCGGGCGCCGTGAGTGGAGATGAAATACTCCAACACCGAGAGACCTTCTCGGAAGTTCGAGATGATCGGACGTTCGATGATTTCGCCGGAGGGCTTGGCCATCAGTCCGCGCATGCCGCCGAGCTGTTTGATCTGGGATTTGTTACCCCGGGCACCGGAATCGACCATCATGAAGAGGGGCGATGCCTTTTTCTTACCTTCGTTAAACTCGATCTTGCGATAGAGCGCGTTGGCGATGGTGTCGGTGGCCTGGGTCCAGACGTCCACGACTTTTTGGTAGCGCTCGCCGTCGGTGATGACGCCATTGCGATACTGCTTGGTGACTTTTTCGACTTCTTCGTAGGCCTTGGCGATGACTTCCGGTTTTTCCTCGGGGATGACCATGTCCACGATTCCGATGGAGGTTCCCGAGCGGGTGGCTTCGCGGAAGCCGAGGTTCTTGAGTTCGTCGAGCACTTCGACGGTCTTCGGCTTGCCGGAAACTTGATAGCAGCGCCAGATGATGTCACCGATTTGCTTCTTGCCGACGTTGTTGTTGATGAAGCCGACGCCGGAGGGCCAGATTTCATTGAAACGAACGCGACCGGGAGTGGTCTCGATGATTTTGCCTTGGCGGAGTGCTTGTTGGAGGGGCGTAAGTTCCTTGAGATCCTTGGCGGTGAGATCTTCACCTTTGTAGCCGAAAACGGTGTTTTTGCCGTGGTCGGGGTTACGAATGCGGATCCACTGGTGATACTCGATCTTGTCGGAGGCGAGGGCGAACTCGACTTCGGAAGCGTTGTCGAAAAGCGGCATGTGCTCTTCTTTTTCGCGATCTTTCTCGGTGCGGGTGCCTGCCCAGGTGAGGTAGTAGGTTCCGAGAATGATGTCCTGAGTGGGCACCGTCACGGGGCGTCCGGATGCGGGCGAGAAGATGTTGTTCGGCGCGAGCATGAGCTGGCGGCACTCCATCTGGGCCTCGATCGAAAGCGGAACGTGGACGGCCATTTGGTCACCGTCGAAGTCGGCGTTGTAGGCCGTACAAACGAGGGGGTGGACGCGGATGGCCTCACCTTCGATGAGCTTCGGCTCGAAGGCTTGGATCGAAAGGCGGTGAAGGGTGGGAGCGCGGTTGAGAAGGATCGGGTGACCCTTGGTGACTTCCGCGAGGATGTCCCAGACTTCGGTGGTTTTCCGATCAATCATTTTCTTGGCCGAGCGCACGGTGTGGCAGTAGCCAAGCTCCTTGAGGCGGCGGATGATGAAGGGTTCGAACAAGGTGAGGGCCATCTTCTTCGGAAGACCGCACTGACCGAGCTTGAGATCGGGACCGACGACGATGACGGAACGGCCGGAGTAATCCACGCGTTTTCCGAGAAGGTTCTGACGGAAACGACCGCCTTTGCCCTTGAGCATGTCGCTGAGGGATTTGAGCGGGCGGTTGCCGGCACCGGTGACGGCGCGACCGTGGCGGCCGTTGTCGAACAAAGCGTCGACCGCTTCTTGAAGCATCCGCTTTTCGTTGCGGATGATGACTTCCGGCGTTTTGAGGAGCAGGAGGTTCTTGAGGCGGTTGTTGCGATTGATGACGCGGCGATAGAGGTCGTTGAGGTCGGAAGTGGCGAAACGGCCGCCTTCGAGTGGCACCAGCGGACGCAGGTCCGGCGGGATCACGGGGAGCACGGTCTGGATCATCCACTCAGGGCGGGATTTCGACTGGAGGAAACCTTGTGTGATCTTGAGACGCTTCGAGAGCTTCTTTTTGTTCTGCTTGGAACGGGTGGTTCCAAGTTCCTCCTCGAGGGCGACGATCAACGAAGGAAGATCGCACTGGCGGAGAAGTTCCATGATGGCGGTGGCACCCATGGCGGCTTGGAAGGAGCCGTCGCCGTAGGTGTCTTCCGCTTCGCGGAGTTCATTTTCCGTGAGGAGTTGGCCGACTTCGAGGGCGGTGTTGCCTTGCTCGGTGACGACGTAGTCCTCGTAGTAAATCACGCGCTCCAACTGGCGGGCGCTCATGTCAAGCATCAGGCCGATGCGGGATGGCATGCACTTGTAGAACCAGATGTGTGAAACCGGGACAGCAAGTTCGATGTGGCCCATGCGCTCGCGACG
>JBOFET010000268.1:0-6257 GCA_051648225.1 Luteolibacter sp. | reverse complement strand
GGAGTGTAACGGGTGCGTCCGGTTTGATCGGATTTGACGATGACGCTGGCGGCTTGATCGATGTTGGTTTCCATAGGGCGGGCATCCTACGCCCAAATTGCCGCCGCCGGATAGTGGGGTTCTGTTGACCGCTTACGCTTCATCCGCCGGAGGAACTCATCAATACCGCGGCATTTCCGGATCAATCCGCTCCGCCCAAGCCTCGATTCCGCCCTTCATGGAAAACGCGTTCTCCACGCCGAGGGACCGCAGGAAAAACCGCTAGACGGACATGCCTTTAATCACGTTCTCGTGAAGGTCGGATCCCGAAATTGAAGATCAACCCGCAGGCGACGGCGTCCGTGCCCAGAGTGTGTCCAATAATTCCCTCGCCGAAGAGGACTCCTGAGCGTAGGGTGAGCTATGAATTTGACTGAGATTCAAAGCGGGGCTCTCAATCTTCCGGAAGACCAGCGGGCTACCTTGGCTGCGGAGTTGCTCGGCTCGCTCCCGGCGGTGCTCTCTGATTTTGATGATGGGTCTGAGGAAGCGGGTCGTCGAATCGCTGAGATGAAGATCAATCCCAGTTCGAGGAGAACATGGGATCAGGTGAAAGCCGAGCTTGGAAGGTGAAAATGGAGGTCATTTATCACCGTCTGGTCGTCCGGGACCTTCGGGTGGCATTGAACTATTACGAGCTGGAAGGAGGAACCAAGCTAGCGGATCGCTTTTTCGCGGAAGTTGAGGGCGGTATTCTGGCGATCAGCGCCCGACCTGCGGGTCAGCATTTTTCCGACGGTGGTTATCGCCGTATGGCGCTGCGTTCGTTTCCCTACCATATTCTCTACGATGTGGACTCTCTAGGGATATGGATTGGAATTTTGAGGCATGACCGTCGTCATCCAAGCTACGGTCTGCGACGTAAACGACGGAACTAGCGGTCAGGAGATTCCTCCTTCAGAAGCACCACCTGTTCAAAGTCTGTCACGCGACGAATGGCGTGGCTTGGGAATTATTTCAGCGGAAGCAGATGCGCCATTGTGGGTTGATCCCGATGTCCCCTCAATACTGCGGCATTTCCGGATCGATCCGCTCGGCCCATGCCTCGATCCCGCCTGTCATGGAAAACGCGTTCTCCACGCCGAGGGACCGCAGGAAATGTGTCGCCCGCAGCGACCTCACGCCATGGTGGCAATAGACCACGACGCCGCGCTCGTTCCGGGCTAGCAGTTTTTCCCGGACTCCGGAAAACAAGCCGAGCGGATACCACTCGTTTCCCGCGATCTGACAGATCGCCAGCTCGTCCTCTTCCCGGCAGTCGATGAGTTTCGGCCGTTGGTCGCGGGGCAGGTGGATCCACTCCGCCACCGCCTGCGGGGTGATTTCCATCGTCGTCTTGGCATCGGGCAGATGCGCGCTCACTCGACGATGACGGGGGTGCCGAGCTCCACGTTTTCAAAGAAATGCGTGGACATGTGATGCGGCATGCGGATGCAGCCGTGGGAGGCCGCGTAACCGGGAAGAAACCCGGTGTGCATGCCGATGCCGCCGTTGAAACGCATGAAATTCGGCATCGGCGCATTGTAGAAAATCTCGCTCGGCTTCGGCTTGTCCACGCGGATGTCCACGTTGTCGTTGGTCGTCATCCCGGTCGCGCGGTCCTTGAAGACGCCATATAGCGAGGATTTGTGATCCTTGCTCTTCTGAGTGATTTTGTATTTCCCCGCCGGGGTTCCGTGGTCTTCGGTCCCGCTGGAAATCCGGGAAATGCCGACCAACGTGCCGCCCTTGTAGAAAAACGCCTTTTGCTGGCTGCGGTTGATCTTGATGAGCGGGCTACCTTGAGCGCTGTTTCCGTCCCAGTAGGAAACGTCATCCGGAATCGCCGGTGCGGGATGGCTGGCTCCGCTGGAGGTCTGCTGGTGGACGGTGCCGCCGACGCCGGCGAGATAATCCGAGCGCCCGGGCACCGATGGACCACATGAACTCAAACTCACCGCCGCCAAAACGGAAACTGGCAGATAGTTCACAAAGGTTGATTTGAAATGTGTCATGTCGCGCGGAAGCTGGACTCGGATTGCCCTGAGGTCAAGTCAACCTCCCGGCGGGCGCTACGAAGTCAGCGTTGGGGCGAGGGATCGAGTGTGAGCACTCGTTTGCCCCGGTCCGCCTGCTCAATTTGAAATTTCGCGGGCAGGAATTTTTCGATGACCGCGATATTGGTCGGAAGGTGATCGTCGGGCATCATGGTGGTAAAGCTGCCGCTGCCGGCCAGTGCCATCGGCAGAAGAAGCTGATCTGCGAGATGACGGCCGACCGGCACGCCCGATCCGATGAAATCTTGGAGAGACTTCGCGGCACGAATCCCGACACGTTCCGCTGTGACGTTCGTTTCCCCGAAGCTGCTTGAAAGTTCCTCGCAGTGTTCAAACACCGCTTCGTAGAGGCAGCACACGCCCCGCCCTGGACCGGACTCGCGGATCTCGACAGTGGCGTCCTCGCAGGGAAGTTGCTTGAGGGCGGCATCCAGCATCCGACCGCCGATGGAGATCGGGAGATTGCGGATAGGGACGCGAAGTTTCATGCACTTTAAATCGCCGCGCTCGTGAAGCTCGATGGACGTTAGTTTCTCGCAGGGTTGGATTTCACATTCGATGACACCGCCGCCGACGGGAGCGAAACCAGACTGGACGAGGGAAATCGTAACGTCCGCTCCCATCCGGCGGAGCGCCGGGAGAAAGACGCGGTCGAGGAACTCGAAGGGCGGAGCCATTGGGTTGTGAGTGCCGCCTTCGAGCCGGAGCGTGCTCGGACCATCCGCGTGAAGTAGTGCGGGCAGCAGGGTTTGGAAAAGCAAGCTGGTGCTGCCTGCGGTGCCAATCGCGAACTGATAGTTTCCACAACAAGGCTTGCTCGCACGGAAGACCAGCTCGGTGGAACCGATCTCTGCGCCGTCAGCCGTGCCGTTGGAGATTTCACAGGCGGCCTTCACGCATGTTAGGTGTTGTCGCATCAGACCAGGCTTCGGGCGCTTGCTGCGGATGTTTGTCATTCGGAACGGCTGGCCGGTGACCATCGCAAGCGAGAGCGCAGTGCGCAGCATCTGGCCGCCGCCGGTGGTGCCGTCGAGTTGGAGGAGTTTCATGAGTTCAAAGGGGAGTGAATTTCGGACTGCGGGGACATGTTCCCGCTTTCCCACGGGCCGACATGTCGACCCGTGGAAAAGCTCCGACATGTCGGAGCAGTCCGAAGGGCTTCAATCGTCCGCAGCGGTTTCGTCCTTGATCACGAAGCGAGCTTGCAGCTTGGCGACGGTGCGGGCAAGGCCTGCGGTCTCGACGCTGCGGAGAACTTCGGGGAAGTTCTTGTAGGCGTCGGGCGCTTCATCGATGGGGTATTTTCGGCAGTTGGTTAGAATGTCGGAGGCGTCGAAGTCAGCGTCCACGGATTTCTGATCGAGGGTGCGTGCTGCGTGCTTGCGGCCCATGGCGCGGCCCGCGCCGTGGTTGACGGACCAGGCGGTGCGCTCGGCTCCGCCTTCCGCGACCATGACGACGGATCCGTCGCGCGGGTTTCCGGGCAGCAGGATCGGGTGGCCGGAATCGGCGAAGCGGGTTCCGGCCAGCGCGAAATGTCCGCCGGGGA
Organism: Luteolibacter sp.; assembly: GCA_051648225.1. Taxonomy (GTDB): domain Bacteria; phylum Verrucomicrobiota; class Verrucomicrobiia; order Verrucomicrobiales; family Akkermansiaceae; genus Luteolibacter. The sequence continues at coordinate 2,633 of JBOFET010000268.1, read as the reverse complement.
TGGCCCGCGTCGCGCCCTTGCGGTGGACCCACGCTTTTCTCCCGCCGACAATTTCCTCCCGCGCGATGTTGTGCGAGATGAAATAGACGAGCTGGCCGTTAGCACCGGGAAGGATTTCCTGGAACGCTTCCAACACAAGCGCGTTGATGAGCAGGTGGTTCACGGTGGCAAAATTCGCGCCGAGCGACATGTCGTCGATGTAGGCGTCCGCCTCGGGAGTTCCGAGCGGGGCGTAAACCAGCTGTTTGTCACCGGCGGGAAACGGCGTGTTCCAGTCGCGGAACTTTTTCTCGAGGTCCTTGAACTGGCCCTGCGCTAACAGGTTGCCGAGTCCGCGCGATCCGCAATGGCTGAGGAAGGAGACGTGGCCGTCCTTGAGTCCGAAGACGTCGGAGGTTTCACGCGCCGATGGGCGGTCGATGACGCGGGTGATCTCGCACTCGCCGAAATGGTTGCCGCCACCGTAGGAACCGAGTTGTCCGGCCTTGTCGTTGAAGTTTTTGATGCGTCCGCTTTCGAGGATGAAATCAAGCCTGCTACGGAGCGCGTCGTAGGTTCCGTCGTGGCCGCGGTGGGTCGAGTCCTCGCAACGTTCGGCCCACTCGGGCGGGATGCCAAGGACTTCGCAAACGCGCTCGGTCGCGCCCTCTGTCACCGCGAGGATGCCGAGATCGCGGTCCACGTTGCGGCCTTTTTTCACGGAACGCTGGCCACGGCCCGCGCCGGTCGGGGTGCGTTCGACGATGGCGTTGATCAGCGCCCGGCGCGTCTGCTTGTCGAGAATCGTGTCCTCTGGGATGTCGAGCTGGAGCAACGACATCGAGCACTTGATATCAACACCGACGGGGCCCGGATAGATATGGGTCGGCGAGACCATGACGCAGCCGATCGGCGCGCCGTAACCGGCGTGTCCATCGGGATTGAGGATCACATCGGTGACGCCGGGAGCCATGCGGGAGTTGACGGCCTGTTGGAGGCACATCTCGTCGAAGTTGTCGCGGATTGCGTCGGTACCGACTACGGTGATGGGCTTGCCGGCGTCGTTAGGAAGCGGGATGAAGCCAAAGGCCTCGTCGATTTTGTGGATGGCGATCATAGGAGGTGTTTCAAGAGTTTGAGGAATTGGTAGTAGCCGAAAATTGCGGCAAGGGGGATCGAGTATACAAGTGCCGCCAAAAGCCAAATGAGGAGGCGATCCTTCCAACTATGAGCCAATGGCTGATCTTCAAGAGATTCGTCGAGCACAACCAATTCAATACCTGTTTCGCCATTTCCGATGATCTCAGATTGCTTCCCATTTTCTAGGATCTGATCGATCGCATTACGCAGTTGTTTCAAAGCAGATAGATTGCCAGAAAGCGCTTGACGATCAGGGTCGATGTCCAGGCAAGGCTTTTCATTTGGATTGTTCATTGCTGAAAGGGCTGGCGACAAGGAGTTGGTGAAACGTTTTCCTGCTCTACCGCTGAGCTACCGGGCCGTCGATGGTGGTCCGGGCGGGACTCGAACCCGCGACCTGGTCAGTAGTAATGATGTAGTTCCACCGGCATTGGCCAGTTGGTTATATTGGATGATAGTCGATAGGGAGTCCGCGACAAGGGATCGGAAAGACAACTTCCAGTGCTCTATCCCACATGAGCTACCCGATGACTCGGGGCCGGACTCGAACCGGCGATCTCTGGATCAATATGTAGTCTTTCCCGCATTCGCGGATGAGTGGCGCTGACAATAGGTTGCGAGACGTTTCCAGCTCTTGCGAACTGTGCGGGGTTCGAACCCGCTGGTTACCGATGTAGTCCCGCATGCATTCGGCGTTGAAGAGGAAAACCGCGACAAGGATTCGGAAGATCGTTATAACCGCTCTACCACTGAGCTACCTTGCTTTCGCAAGAGCTGGGATTGAACCGGCGACATGTGTAATCTTCCAGGCATTCGCGGAGAGAAGGGAGGCCAGCACGGCGGCGAGTGGGAGTGAGACATTTTTGGTTCGGTTGGTAACGATGTAGTTTCACAGGCATCCGCCGTGCTGGCGGACTTTTCAGGCGGTTTTCATGTGTTTGGCGAGGGGTTGGAGTTCGATTTGTTTGATCCAGTGGTCGATTCCATCAGCGCCGGCGGCGAAGCTGGCGATGAGGTCGAAGACGGTGTCGCTGAAGCCGCCGACGTTGAGGATGTCCTTGCGGTCGGGAGCTTGCGTGGTGGTGTTAGGGTTGATGTCGATGCAGACGAGGCGGGCCTTCGGGTTGCGGGTCTTGAGCTTTTCCCACTCGACCATCATGGCGGTTCCGCAGTTGGCTCGGGGATCGGCCCAGGACTCGTTGTCGGAAACGAAGACCACCAGGTCGGGAGTCGATTTTTCCTGATTGAGCCGGGCGAGCGGGGCGGAGCAGTTGGTTCCGCCGCCACCGATCTTGGCGAGTGCGGTGGCGTTGGTCATGACGGGGTCGCGGGGGTTGAGCTTGATATCGACGACGTTCACCTCGAAGGGCAGCACTCGGGCGTCGCGGTTTTTCCGAAGAAAAGCGGCGGCGACGAGCGCGGCGACATCAATGCAGCGGACCTTAGAACCTGTTTAAAGTCTTCTGAGGAGGAGCGAGATGAAGGCGAGACGGATCATGGCGAGGGATGAGGCG
>JBOFET010000267.1:0-8822 GCA_051648225.1 Luteolibacter sp. | reverse complement strand
CGCACGGCGCGATGAGTGGTGGCTTCCGTATGACCGAGCAGGGCGAGACGATCGCCCAGAAATACGCCAACGTGGCGAACGCCACCTACAACCTCGAACTCCTTCTCGCAGGTGCCGCCGTCACCACCGCGCATCACCGTCACTCGCCTCCAGCGGACGACCCCTGCGAGGCCTTCATGACCCAACTGGGAGATACCAGCCAGCTCGCCTATCAGGCATTCTTGAAAACGGAGGGCTTCATCGAGTTTTACCGCCAAGCCACACCCATCGACGCATTGGAAAACTCGCGCATCGGTTCACGCCCGGCAAGGCGCACCGGCACCAAGGGATTTTCCGTGAGTGATCTCCGGGCGATCCCGTGGGTCTTCTCCTGGACCCAAGCGCGTTTCTATCTGCCCGGCTGGTTCGGCGTGGGGTCCGCCTTGGAAACCCTCAAGACCGAGGACCCCGCCGGATTCGCGAAATTCAAGCAAGCCCTGCCGAAATCCACCTTCCTCAGCTACGTCCTCACCAACGTGGAAACTAACCTCGCCTCCGCGAACCTGGAACTCATGCAGGAATACGCCGGACTCGTCACCCACGAGGAACTGCGGAAAAAGTTCAGCACCCTCATCCGCGACGAGTTCGAGAGAACCCGCAGCCTGCTTGCCGAGCTCTTCGATGGCGAAATGAAAGACCGCCGTCCCCGCATGGCCAAGACCCTGGAAATCCGCGAAGCCCCGCTGCGCGTCCTCCACCAACAGCAAATCGCCCTTCTCCGCGAATGGCGCGGCCACCTCAACGCCGGCCACATCAACGAAGCAGACGCGCTGTTGCCCAAGCTCCTGCTCTCGATCAACGCCATCGCCTCTGGTCTCCGCACCACGGGCTAATATAGCGTTTTCTGGACGGATCAATCACTCCCGCCCTTAGAATTTCTCGACCTCCACTTGGACTTCCATGCGGCAGTGTCCGGTGCCCTGATAGTTGCCCCGCACCGGGGCGACGTCGTCGTAGTCCCGGCCGACCGAGACCTTCACGTAGCGTTCGTCGGCAAGTGTGTTGTTCGTCGGATCGAATCCGATCCATCCCGCCGCTGGCAGATAGACTTCCGCCCACGCGTGGGATGCCTGCGCTCCGACGAGGGTATCCCGTGGTCCGTTGTAAAGATAGCCCGAGGCGTAACGAGCGGGTATCCCCACGGCCCGGCACAGGCCGAGCATGACATGAGTGAAGTCCTGGCAGACTCCGTGCCGCATCTGGAATGCCTCCTCCAAGTGAGTGTTTACATTCGTCGCGCCCGGCTCGTAGCGAAATTCCTGGTGGATCCACTGCATCAGCGCGGTCGCCTGGTGATAGATCGAAGGGATGGAATTCGTGATGTCCAGTGCCTGCCGCCAGACTTCCGGATGCCGGGAGACCGCGCGACTCTCTTGAAGAAACGGCCAGATCTGCTCCCGCAGCGACGGATCTTCGAATGTTCCGGCCGTGGCCTCGCGACTTTCCGCAGAAATATTCAGGGGCAGGTTATGCACCCGGATGCGGCTCTCGATTTCAAGCCGCAGATGGGGTCCTAGCAACTCGAAGTGATGGGTGATGTTCTGGAAAAGATCCGTAAAGCGCCGCACCCGGGTCGCGGGCATGACCCGGATGAGCGCACTCAGAGTCTTCTGATAGGGAAACGTTCTCGGCTCGAGATGCAGCGTGTTGATGCTGTTCAAAGCCGGAGATCCGTAGTGAAACGTGGTGCGGTGGAACACCGAAAGCCGCGTGCCCGGGATGGTGGATTCCGGCACGCGCGAACCGTTCACGACGAGGTTTGCTGTTGCTCCATGCGCCACAAGGCGGCGTCGGATAGAGTCGGCGGTTTGGGGCCGGGACTGAGTTGTACCCGCTCGGGCATCAGCACGTAGGTCTCGAAAATTTCCCCACCGATGTGATTGAAGCGGCCTTGAAGGGCGTCGAGATACTCATGGAGTCCGCTCTCAAACACGTCTTTCGTCGAGCCGTAGTTCAGGTCGGAGAGCAGTCTGCCGGACTCACGCTCTGCCTCGTTGGAGAATGAGCCACGCGGCGTCCCGGAGATCAGGTGCAGGTTGATGTCCACTTTCTCGATGCAGTAGCGCACCGAGCGCGGGAAATCCTTCGAAAAAATCAGAAAGTCCACGACACTCTCCGCATTGATTTCCCGACTGGCAGCGCGGAACGCACCCATCGCCCCGCAGGAGCGGAGAATGGCGGTCCAGTGCAGGATCCCAGGGGAGATCGCCTCCAGCCCGTCTGCCGCAGCAGGCAGATAACTTGAAACATCGAGAAAGCGGGTGGTCTTGTCCGCCCGTTCCAAGTGGCGGCCCAAGTCCATGAATTCCCACGGCTCATTGCGCGAAGTAGTGGATGAGGCGCTTCCGAGGAAAGTCATCGCGGACCTGCGGATGTTTTCATAATACCGGGGTGGATCGATGTCGAAAAGCCGCTGCGCCTCCTCGGAGCGCGAAAACAGATAGAGCGAGTTCAGCTCCTCCCAGAGTTCGTCGGACAACTGGTCGCGGACGGTCCGCGCGTTTTCCCTCGCGAGGGCGATGCAAGAAACGATGCTGTTAGGATTCTTCGGGTCGTTGGTGAGGAAGCGGATCACTTCGGCGCTGCCGGCTTCATCGTAGAGCTTGGCGAATGCGTCCTCGTCACCGGTGCTGAGGATGATGGGCTGCCAGAAACCTCGAAGCCGCTCGCTGTCGAGGCTTTCGAAATCGAGTAACAGTTGCTGGTTCACGTCGATCAAGCGCGCGAGATTGTCGGCTCGCTCTACATAGCGGACCATCCAGTACAAGGTATTGGCAACACGGGAGAGCATAAATTTTGATTAACGGAGGACCCAAGTATCCTTGCTGCCGCCGCCTTGTGAAGAGTTTACAATGAGGGAGTTTTTCGTGAGTGCCACGCGGGTGAGTCCGCCGGGGACGATTTTGACGTCCTTGCCGTAAATGATGTAGGGGCGCAGATCGATATGGCGGCCTTCCATCGCCCCCTCGCACCAGGTCGGCGAGGTGGAGAGCGAAATGACCGGCTGGGCGATGTAGTTGCGGGGGTCCGCGACGATGCGCTCGCGGAAGGCCTCGATCTCGTCCTTGCTGGCGGTCGGCCCCATCAGCATGCCATAGCCGCCGGACTCGTTGGCTGCCTTGACGACCAGTTCCGGCAGATGCTTCATGATGTATTTCATGTCCGCCTCCTCGGATGCCAGATAGGTCGGCACGTTCGGGAGGATTGGCTCCTGACCGAGGTAATACTCGATCATTTTCGGCACGAAGTAGTAGATCACCTTGTCGTCAGCCACGCCGGTTCCCACCGCGTTTGCCAGAGAAACATTTCCCGCCTTGTAGGCGTTCATCAGCCCGGGCACGCCGAGCACCGAGTCCTTGCGGAACACGACCGGGTCGATGAAGTCGTCATCGATACGCCGATAGATCACATCCACCCGCAGCAGACCACGGGTGGTGCGCATGTAAACGAACTTGTCCACGACGACCAAGTCCTTGCCTTCCACGATGTCGATGCCCATCTCACGGGCCAGATAACAATGCTCGAAGTAGGCGCTATTATAACAGCCGGGAGTGAGCAGCACACAGACCGGATCCTTGTCCTGACGCGGCGAAATGTGATGGAGCATGTTCAGCAAGTCGCGCGGATAGGAATCCACCGGACGGACGCCGAGTGACTCGAAAATCCCGGGAAAGGCCCGCTTCAGGGCATTGCGGTTTTCCAGTAGATAAGAAGCACCGGAAGGACAGCGCCCGTTGTCTTCGAGGACGTAATAAACCCCGTCGCCGCCGCGGATCAGATCACTCCCGCAGATGTGGATATAGGTATCCGCCGCCACATCCACCCCGCGGAACTCCGGGCGATAGTGCTTTGCCTGCTCGATGTAAAACCGCGGGATAACCTCGTCCTTGAGGATCTGCTGGTCGTGGTAGATATCGTGCAGAAACAAATTCAAAGCGACGATCCGCTGCGTGAGTCCTGCCTCCAAGTGCTCCCACTCGCTCGCCGGCATGACGCGAGGAATGGGGTCGAAAGGGAAGATCCGCTCGGTCCCCCGGTCGTCGTGATAGACGTTGAAAGTGATGCCCTGGCGGAGGAAGTAGAGCTCGGAATTTGCCTTCCGGGTGAGGAAGTCCTTCTGGTCGATCCTTCCGAATTTTTGAAGGAGCGGCGCGCAGTGGGGCCGCACGGAGCCATCCTCACAAAACATCTCATCGTAAAACTTGCCGGGGTCGTAGCCCTTAAACATTTCCATGGGTCGTGGTTGGGGAGTTAGCAGCTCGCGGGCCAAGTTCATAAGCGGCAGGGTGCCGAACCACCACCGAATTCTCAGAGTTTGGAAATTTCCCGGCCGACACGTGATTTTTTTCACCCGGCATACGGATTTCATTTCGTGCGGACTCTCCCCTTGAAAAGCAAATTCTCCGTGACTACATCTCGCGCGGCGCCCACAGCCATCTTTTCAATGTCATGAACGCACTCACCCGCTGCCTCGATAGTTATTGGTCCTCGTCCATCGGGAAAAAGCTCGTAGTCGCCCTCACCGGGCTCTTTTTAGTGTTATTTTTGGCCGGTCACCTCGCCGGAAACTTGGTGGTCTTCCTAGGGCCTGAGGCCTTCAACCAGTATGCCTATTTTCTCCACAACATGTTCCACGGAGCGGGCATCTGGGCCTTCCGCATCGTCATGCTGGTGATGATCAGCGCTCACATCGTGGCCACCATCGCACTGACCCGTCAGAACCGGGCCGCTCGCCAAGCCTACGAGTATAAGGCCACGATTCAGGCCTCCAAGTCTTCGCAGACGATGATCCTATCTGGCCTCACGATCCTCGCATTTTTCATCTACCACATGCTGCATTTCACTGCCCGGATCGGGAACGAATACGATACACTCGACCGCTATCAAACGACGATTCACGGCGTCGAGGGACAGGTTCACAATGCCTGGCTAATGGTCATCGACGGATTCGCCGGCCTTTCCGTGCTGCACGTCACGGCCTTCTACGTCATCGCGATGACGCTGCTTTGCTCCCACCTCATGCACGGAGTGGGTTCCATTTTCCAGACACTTGGTCTTCGCACGAAAAAGTCGGAGGGCATGATCAAGCAGATTTCCATCGGCTACGCCATGCTCATCTGGGCGGGCTTCATTTCCATTCCACTCGCGATCAACCTTTTCCCCGGGTATTTCGCCGCGTTGGCCAAGACAACGGGCCACTGATCCACCGGTCAGGCTCATTTTTCATTTTCCCCACCCCAATCCGCCATGTCCATCGTCCTCGACAGCAAAATCCCATCCGGTCCGCTTGATCAGAAATGGTCCAAGCACAAGATGGATTCCAAGCTCATCAACCCGGCTAACAAGCGGAAATTCAGCGTCATCGTTGTCGGTTCCGGCCTTGCTGGTGGAGCCGCCGCCGCCTCGCTTTCCGAGATGGGCTATCAGGTGAAATGTTTTTGCTATCAGGACAGCCCGCGCCGCGCCCACTCGATCGCGGCCCAAGGCGGCATCAATGGCGCGAAGAACTATCAGAACGACGGGGACTCCGTGCGCCGTCTCTTTTACGACACCATCAAGGGCGGCGACTTCCGCGCCAGAGAAGGCAACGTCTATCGCCTTGCCGAAGTTTCCAACTCCATCATCGATCAATGCGTCGCACAGGGAGTCCCCTTCGCCCGCGAGTATGGCGGTCTTCTGGACAACCGCTCGTTCGGCGGCTCGCAGGTTTCCCGCACTTTTTACGCCCGTGGCCAGACCGGGCAGCAGTTGCTGATCGGCTGCTATCAGGCGCTCGAGAAGGAAATCCACCGCGGCAATTTGAAAATGTATCCGCGCACCGAGATGCTCGATCTCGTCCTCGTGAACGGCCATGCGAAAGGCATCATTGTCCGTAATTTGAATACTGGCGAGATTTCCACCCACGCCGCCGACGCCGTGATCCTCGCCACCGGCGGCTACGGCAACGTATTCTTCCTCTCGACCAACGCAATGGGCTGCAACGTCACCGCCGCCTGGCGCGCCGCCCGCCGCGGAGCGCTTTTTGCGAATCCCTGCTACACCCAGATCCACCCGACCTGCATCCCGGTGAGCGGCGACTACCAGTCCAAGCTCACCCTGATGTCCGAGTCCCTCCGCAATGACGGCCGGATCTGGGCACCTAAATCGGCCGAAATCGCCGAAAAACTTCGGAAAAAAACGATGTCCGCCGGTGATGTCCCCGAGGATCAACGCGATTATTTCCTCGAGCGGAAATACCCTTCATTCGGAAACCTCGCTCCGCGCGACATCTCCTCCCGCGCGGCGAAGGAAGTCTGCGACGAAGGTCGCGGCGTGGCTCCCACTGGGCTTGGCGTTTACTTGGATTTCCGGGATTCGACCAAACGCCTCGGCGAAGCCACCATCCGTTCGCGCTACGGCAACCTGTTCCAGATGTACGATAAAATCGCCGGCGAGGACCCCTACAAGGAGCCGATGATGATTTATCCCGCAGTCCACTACACGATGGGTGGCCTGTGGGTTGACTACAATCTGATGTCCAATGTCCCGGGTCTGCACGTCCTTGGCGAAGCGAATTTCTCCGACCATGGTGCGAACCGGCTAGGCGCCTCCGCCCTCATGCAGGGCCTCGCAGACGGTTATTTTGTCATTCCAACCACCATCGCAAATTACCTCGTCACCCAGAAACCCGGCACCGTCAGCGTGGACATGCCCGAGTTCAAACAAACCGAGGCAGAAACCCGCGAGCGCATCAACAAGTTGTTCACCATCAAGGGCAAGCGGACGGTGGATTCGTTCCACCGCGAGCTTGGCATGACCATTTGGGACAAGTGCGGGATGGCCCGTTCACGGGAGGGACTTACCGAGGCCCTGACGAAAATTCCCCAGATTCGCGAAGAATTCTGGGAGAACGTGCTCATTCCGGGTTCTGGCGCCAACGCGAACATGGAACTTGAAAAAGCGGGTCGCGTCGCTGATTTCATCGAGTTCGGCGAGATCATGTGCTACGACGCCCTTGCTCGCGAAGAGTCCTGCGGTGGCCATTTCCGAGTGGAACACCAGTTTTTCGACAGCAGCCCGGAAGTCATCTCCGGTAGCACCCAAGCTGGCGAGGCACGCCGTGACGATGCGAATTTCGCCCACGTCGCCGCCTGGGAATACCGTGGACCGGGTGCGGAACCGGTGTTGCACAAAGAGCCTTTGATTTACGAGGAGACGCACATTTCCATCCGGAGTTACGCGTGATTTTTCTCAGGCGTGAGAAGTGATTGGCCCTCCTGTTCATTCGGAAATGTAAAGTTTCTGGAAAAATAGTTGCGCGGCTTCAATCCCGGGCGACGCATCCCTGCGTTTATTGAATTCAGTCACGGCAGATGCGCGTGAGATCAACACTGAATTACGCCGAGAACCCGAGTAGGAAAAATTGCATTGAATTCAACGAAATTTTTGAATCCAATCATGTGCCTCCTGCGAAAACATTTGCGATCATACAACCCCTCCATACCATGGCTTACGACTCAGACAGCAGCATGAAAATTTATTTGCGGGAGATCTCCAAGACTCCGCTACTCACGCCCGACGAGGAAAAAGTTCTCGCAGAGCGCATTCGGATGGGAGACGCCGAAGCTCGCGCCCACATGATCAAGGCAAATCTCCGTCTGGTCGTGAAAATCGCCCATGATTACTCAGGCTACGGCATGTCTCTCAGCGACCTGATTTCCGAAGGCAACATCGGGTTAATGAACGCTGTTGAGCGGTTCGACCCGGAGAAAGGTGGCAAGCTCTCCACCTACGGAGCTTGGTGGATCAAACAATCCATCAAGCGTGCTTTGGCCAACCAATCCAAGACCATCCGCCTACCCATTCACATGGTGGATAAAATTGCTCGGATGCGCCGCATCGCTTCCATCCTCGCCGAGTCTCTCGGTCGCGAGCCGACCGACGAAGAAATCGCCACCGAGCTGGGTCTGCCCCGCCAAAAAATTGCCATGCTCAAGCAGGCCTCCCAGCGACCAACATCACTGGACGCACCGGTCAACGAGGGCGAGGCTACTGAATACGGCGAAATGATCAGTGACGAGTCTGCCTCGGATCCCTTGGAGATGCTTACCGATAAGAATCTCCACGACCAAATCGGTGGACTGCTTTCGCTCCTCAACGAGCGTGAGCGCCGGATCATCGACGAGCGCTTCGGACTCAATGGATTGAAGCCAATGCTTCTCGAAGACGTGGGCCGCGAATTCGGTGTCTCCCGCGAGCGCATCCGCCAACTTCAGAACTCGGCCCTTGCTAAAATGCGCAAGGCTCTGCTCAAGAAGGACAAGCCTACTCCCACGCCCTACAATCCAAGGCTTGCCGGGGCATGACGAAGAGGATTCAAGCTTAGGCACGAAGTTAAAAATCAATCATCCGGGGTCCATCAATGTGGGTCCCGGATTTTTTTGGGCAAGTTGTTTTCCGAAGCTACACGAGCCTCATTGCTCAAGGTAGCCGCTCAGCGCCTCCCGCAGCGCCGTGCGAGCGCGAAATAGCAGACTCTTGACCGCAGAGACGGATAGACCAAGCACATCGGCTATTTCTTCGTAGGAAAGCTGCTCGTAGCGCCGCAGCACCACTGCCATCCGCTGGGTATCCGGCAGTGAGGCGATCGCGTCATCCACCGCTTGTTGGAGTTCCGCTTGGAGTAGCTCCGCATCCGGCTGGCGGTCCGGGCTGGCTTCGACGAATTGATTGGAGTTCTCCGCGCGTTCGTCCGAGGAAACTTCCTTTTTCCGGCTTTTGCGGCGCGTTTCGTTGAAAACGAG
>JBOFET010000266.1:0-1626 GCA_051648225.1 Luteolibacter sp. | reverse complement strand
TAGGGAGCGTCGTGAGACCATGTCGGCTTTAACGTTTTCGATCAGGCAGGTATTGCACATTCGGTCGCCTCCACTTGTCAGAGTCACTTTCGCTTGAAGTCTGCCACTTTTCCGGCGCGCCTGCCAAGAAGCGGCATCGGCCACGCTGACCTGACCCCGAACAATCCTCGAAGTTTCCGCCAAGAAATCAGACGAATCGGGGTTCGGACGCAGTTTGTGCGCAGCCGTTTAACAAAAATGCCCAAATTTCGGGCGATAGCGGAAAGCCACCGAGATGAAAGCCGAGTTCGGCAAGAACTGGAAGACATGCCAAGCTCGTGATTTCTCTGTGATGAGCGGATCTCACATCATCGCCTTGAGTTTCATTGACCAAAGGAAATCGAAGATGTCGGATTCGGAATACGGAATAGAACCGGAAATCGTGGTGACGGCTGGTGGGGGTGGCGGATGGAGCGGTTGGAGCGGCGGGCTTTCCTTCGGGAGCGGCTTTTCCTTCGGGAGTGATCTGTTTGTTTTTCAGTTGTCGAACTGGCCTGTTCCGGTCGATCCGCCCGCAGAGCCTGTCGATCCGCCTACAGAGCCGGACGATCCACCGGCAGAGGAAGGGAATGAAATCATCGTGACCGCCCCTGCGCCGGAGCCTTATGACGTATTGGCCGCGCACCAGTTGTTCGTGGAATTCCTGCAGAACGGCTACATTGGCGACTACCGACTTACGCTCATCGTAGGCGACAATCCCGAAGTGTCTCTGGAACTGTTCGACTACTGGGAGGCTGAAAAGGAAACCTACGTTGTCACCGAGGGCAGCGTCTTCTCGACCACGCAGCCTCTGGACGTGACCGATTTCACTCCCCAGCCGGGCGTGAACCACGTCGGGCACGACCCGTTCATGTATCCAATGCACGACCTTTGACATCGGCGGGCGCCCAGCTTCAGGGCGCCCCCAACTCTCCCATCATGGCAGCACTGAACCCGAACACCCGGCGTCCACCGCCATAGGGCACAAGCGACACCTCGCGGCTCTGCCCCGGCTCAAACCGCACCGCCGTGCCCGCCGCAATATCCAGCCGCATGCCGCGTGCCAGTCTCCGGTCAAACGAAAGGGCCGGGTTCGTTTCGGCAAAGTGATAGTGCGAACCCACCTGAACCGGCCGATCACCAGTATTGGCGACCATGAGAGTGATCGCGGTGGCGTCGCTGTTCAGGGTGATATCGCCGTGGGCCGCCAAGATTTCGCCGGGGATCATTTGAAGCGCCTCCAGATCACGATAGCGGCGGTGACGGGCAGGATCAGAGCGGCGATCAGGGCGATGGCGTGGTCGGTTTGGCTGATGCTGTGCAAGAGCGTGCCCGTGGCGTCAAAGCTGTGGGGACCGGTATGGGCAAGGGCCGTGGTGGGGGCGAGGGCGGCGAAGGTGAACAGGATGCGGGACATGTCAGCCTCTTAGCGGATGGGGTGGTGGACGGTGACCAGTTTGGTGCCGTCGGGGAAGGTCGCCTCGACCTGGACGGAGTGGATCATCGACGGGATGCCGGGCATGCATTGGTCGGCAGTGATCACATGGGCGCCCGCCTGCATCAGATCGGCGACGGTGCGGCCGTCACGGGCACCTTCGACGACGAAAT
>JBOFET010000265.1:0-6000 GCA_051648225.1 Luteolibacter sp. | reverse complement strand
CGCGCGTATTCCTCGGCCAGTGCTCGCACTCGTTCGTAAAACGGCGAGCTGCGGCGGAATGCCATGATCCATTTGATCGGCTCCTTGCGCTCCTTCACCACCGGACCTTTCAGATAGGATTGCGTCGCGGACGAGAGCGAGTAGGCCGCCTCACGACTCAGATCGATACGAGTGAAATGCTGCGACGCGAGGTAGTTCAGCGCGACCAGGATCACGGCGAGCAGGACGATTTGAACCGCCGAAAGCGTGCCCAGCCCCCAGCGGTTCAGCGGGCGCGCTGGTTTTGCTTTTGGCTCGGGAGAAGGGTCGGACATGGGGTGAAATGGGATCGATCAGCGGCGCCAGCGGCGGTAGTCCACGACTTGATAGGTGAGAAACAGCACGAACAGCGCAAGGCTCAGGAAATAAACCACCGGCCGCGTGTCGAACAATCCACTCGTGAAATAGTGCAGGTGCTGCTGCGAGGAAATGTAATGGAAAAGCGAAGCTCCCGCGAACGACTCACCCCAGATGACCGTCACGAACCCGAGGAAATACTGGATCACCAACAGCCCGATCGTGAAGATCCCCGCAATGATCTGGCTCGACGTCAGTGCGGAGGCCAAGCAGCCGATCGCCGTAAATGCCGCACCCATCAACATCACAATCGCGAACGCCCCACCGAGCGCACCGTGAGTCCACGCCGCCGGAATGTCCGTGGTCCAGACGAACATTTTGAACTGGATGAACCCTGGAATCCACAGCGTCGTGTAGAAAATCATCGCCGCCGCATATTTCGAAAACACCACCTGCCACGTCTTCACCGGCGCGGTCAGCAGCGTTTCCAGAGTCCCCGAGCGCTCCTCCTCGGCGAATAACCGCATCGTGATCAGCGGGAAAATGAACAGGAAATAGAACCAGAACAGCGGCGTGTGGAAGGTGACGTAAACCAGGCTGTCGCGCACCGGCGTGTCGCGGAATCCCTTCATCGCCGAGGATAGCGAGATTCCCTGCATCAGCGTGACGAAGGCGAGAACCACCCAGCCAAACGGGGTCAGGAAATACCCATTGAGTTCTTTGAGGGTCAGGATGCGGAACAATCTCATGCGGCGGGGCGCTCTTCGTATGCCATTCGCGGGCCATGGCAAAGGGAAAAGGACCACCCCGCCCCCCGCGGCCAAACCGGTTGAATTCCCCGGTGGAGAGTGTAAATGCTCCCCACACCTGATCCCGATCCCCGCGCAGAAATCATGAAATTCCGCACAACCAGACAAGCCCGTCCGCTCATTTTCACTCTCGCCTTCGTCCTCGCGGGGTTTGGCATTGCCTCTGCGGCAGAGTCTCCGGTGAGACCCGCCTTCGCTCCCACGCTGGCCAATCCCGCCCCGGCTCCCGGCCCTGCGCCGGACGGCATGGTGTGGATTCCCGGTGGCGAGTTTTCCATGGGAGTCGATGTCGCTTGCGAAAGCATGTGCAGCATGAGCGGAGCCACTCAGGACGCCCAGCCCGTCCACCGGGTGGCCGTGGATCCTTTCTGGATGGATACCACGGAGGTGACATATGCTCAGTTTGAGAAATTTGTCACCGCGACCGGCTATGTCACCGTCGCCGAGCAAAAGCCGACTGCCGAAGAGTTCCCGGGTGCGCCGCCCGAGGCGTTGGTCGCTGGTTCTATCGTTTTCCACCCGACACCCGTTCCCGTGCCGCTCACCCAGTTCAATTGGTGGAATTATCTTCCCGGAGCATCCTGGCGCCATCCGGAAGGACCCGACAGCGGCCTGAAAATCGACCCGAACACTCCCGTGGTCCACATCGCCTACGAAGACGCGGCGGCTTACGCGAAATGGGCTGGCAAGCGCCTGCCGACTGAGGCTGAGTGGGAATTTGCCGCTCGCGGAGGTCTCGCCGGGCAGCCGTTCACTTGGGGCACCGAGCTCAAGCCCGGCGGGAAGTTCCAGGCGAATATCTATCAGGGAAAATTTCCGGTGAAGGGCGGGGACACGGGTGAGGACGGCTTCAAGGGCATCGCACCCGTCGGCCAATATCCGCCCAATCCCTACGGCCTCCATGACCTGGCCGGAAATGTCTGGGAGTGGTGCAGCGATTGGTATCGGGTAGATACTTATGCCCGCGCCGCCGCTGGCGGTGGCGTCGCTCGCAATCCCAAAGGCCTGGAATCCTCCCACGATCCCGCCGAGCCGGGCACATTGAAACGTGTCCAGCGCGGCGGTTCCTTCCTCTGCACCGATCAATATTGCACCCGCTACATGCTCGGCAGCCGCGGCAAGGGCGAGGCGCGCTCAGCCGCCAACCACCAAGGCTTCCGCTGTGTGAAGTCCGTGCCTTGATCTGGGGTGGAGGAGGGGACCTCTGTTTTATTCCAAAATCAAAGCAATCACCCACCCACCCGCATAAATTTCACCCCTCGTAAGTCCGCCGAGTCTGGCCCAGTCATGGCCTCGAACTCGCCGGGTTCCACCACCGGTTTGAAATCCTGTCCCAGGAAACTCAGGTCCGCATCCGTGATCTCGAAACGCACCACCGCCGATTCTCCGGCGGCGAGCGTCATCCGCTGGAAGCCCCTCAGCTCCTTGACCGGCCGGGTCACGGAGGCGACCTGGTCTCTCAGATAGAGTTGAACCGTCTCCGTCACCGGATGCGCACTCAGATTCGTGATCTCGGTGGAAATCAGGATGCTACCACCCGGTTTCATTTCCGCCGAATCCACCGTGGGAGTGCCGAAGCGCATCTGTCCATAAGTCAGTCCGTAGCCGAACGGATAGAGCGCGTCATTTCGCGAATCGAGGTATTTGGATGAATACTGAACGGCCTCATCAAACGGTCTCCCCGTGGATTTTTCCCGATAGGTCATCGGCAGTTGTCCGACGCTGCGGGGAAATCCCATCGTCAGCTTGCCGACTGGCGAAACATTGCCAAAAAGGACGTCCGCCAGCGCCCGGCCACCTTCGGTTCCCAGTGCCCAGGCATGCAGGATCGCCGGAAACATCCGGTTCTCCCAGCTCAAGTCCAGTGGTCGCCCGCTCAGGGTCACCAGGACGCAGGGCTTGCCGGTTTTGAGAATCACCTTCGCTAGCTTTCGCTGGCACTTTGGCAGTCGGATGTCCGTGCGGCTCGCCGCCTCGCCACTCATCTGCCAGCTCTCCCCGAGCACCAGGATGACCACCTGCGCCGCCTCGGCAGCTTGGATCGCTTCTTCTAACTGAATATCGCAGCCCGTCTTGAAAACCACCTTTGCCTGATCGCCCACGGCTTCGCGAATCCCATCGAGCGCCGATGCGGTAGCCGCTGCATCACCCGCTGCGATCCAGCAGCCGAGCATGTCCCGGCGGCTGTTTGCAAGCGGGCCGATGACTGCGATCTCTCCCCGTTTCGCCAGCGGCAGAAGTTGTGAATCATTTTTCAAAAGCACCACAGATTCCCTTGCGGCCTCCCGCGCCAGTCGCCGGTGATCCGCGCTCAGGTGAACTGCCGTCGCCCTCGCCTCGTCGCAGCGGGCGAAGGCATTTTCGAAAAGCCCCAGATCCCACTTCGTCCCCAGCACCCGCATCACGGCGGCATCGAGTTGCTCCTCCCGCACCTCGCCGGATCTCACCAAGTCTGGCAGCTCCCGCTGGAAAGCCTCCGACACCATGTCCATGTCCACCCCGGCATCGAGTGACTGCTTCGCCGCATCCGCGTCGTTCGCCGCCGTGCCGTGGTTTTTCATTTCCGTCACCGCCGTGTAGTCCGTCACGATCCAGCCTTGAAATCCCCATTCCTCGCGCAGTAAGTCCGTGAGCAGCCAGCGGTTAGCGCTCGCCGGGATGCCGTCGATTTCGTTGAAGGCGGTCATCACCGTTTTCGCACCAGCGTCGATGGCTGCCCGATAGGGCGGGAAATACGTTTCCTCCATCGCCCGGCGGCTCATGTCCACCGTGTTGTAATCGCGACCGCCCATCGGTGCGCCGTAGAGCGCCCAGTGTTTTACGCAGGCCACCACCGCCGGATCATTTTTCTGATAGCCCCGCACCATCGCCGCCGCGATCCGCGCACCGAGCCACGGATCTTCCCCAGCACCCTCCGCCACCCGGCCCCAGCGGGCGTCCTGGCAGACGTCCACCATCGGCGAGTAAACCCAGTGCAGCCCGTCCGCCGCAGCCTCCGCCGACGCCATGCGGGCGCAGCGTTCGATCAACTCCAGATTCCAAGAGCAGGACAGCGCCAGCGGGATCGGGAAAATCGTTCGGTGGCCGTGAATCACATCGTAACCGAAGATCAACGGGATGCGCAGGGGGCATTCCATCGCCAGTTCCTGCAAGGCCCGCGTCGCGGCGGGTGTGTAAACATTGAGCACCGCCCCGCAAAGTCCGGCCCGGATTCTGGCTCCAAGATCCTCGGAGTGCTTCATGCCCGTCGCATCCATCGCGCCAGTGAGCAGATTGAGTTGGCCCGCCTTTTCCTCGACCGACATGCGGCCTAGCAGTTCGTGGAGAAATGATTGCTTGCACATCGCGCCCATCCCGTCGGCGGAAGAGCGATTTTTCAAGCCTTATCCCGCTCTCATCCCCCGGACTGCGGGATTCATCCCGGCTTTCATTCCTTCGATTCAACTTTGAGCCGGACCATGAGGCGATCCGACTCTGGCACTCGGGGAATCGTGGTGGTGACCAGTTCGGTAAAGGTGTCGATGGTTTCGAACTCGATGTCTTCGTTGGCAACCGGAGTCCAAGCACCCTGTCCGAAAGTCGAGGTCGTCTCGATGATCGTGAAGAACTGCTGAGTGGAGGACTTGGTCCGGCGGAAGGAAAAAATCATGGCGGTATCGGTCATGACACAAGTGGGCAGGACCGATGTGTTAGATGCACCCGCCCCTGCGGGAATACCGCCGAGGACGTATTCCAGACTGTTCACAATGCCGTCGAAATCGGGATCTGCGGTGGGATCCGCATCGGGGTGGTCCGAAGCGTCGAAGAAAGAAGTTTGCCACTGCGCGAATGGAAGTGCGTTCCGGGTGACGTTGATCGTGTAGGTTTTTGTGGTGTTACCGTCTTGAGCTGTGACCAGGATGGTGATGGGAGTGACTCCGACTGCCAGCGGGATCGTGCCAGTGGGACTTCCTGAAAGCGCGACGGCTCCGTTCACTCTCAGGATCGCATCGGCTTGTGCTCGGGTGGGCGTGACGGTGATGGAGGACGTCGCGTTTGAGACGCTTGCCGCGTAGTCGATGACGCCCGCAGTGAACGATGGATTTAATTCCGCAGCGCTGATCGTTAGATCGGCGAGGTCCGCGTTGTTTGAGGAGACGATCTGATTGATCCCGTAGGTGGTGCCTGCGCTATTTTGTGCGACGAGGCGAAAGTGATAGCCTCCGGGCGGGAAGCCTGAGAGTGGCGCGGTGACGTTCACGCTGGTGCTGCCGCTGCCGATAGATTGAGGCGAGGTGGTGCTGCCGTAGGCGGAGGTGGGGCCATACTGAAACCAGACTTCGGTCGCGAGGCCGTTCGGCAGGGTGCGCCCGTTGAGCGTCACACCGCTGGCAAGCAGATTGCTCGCCGCATCGGTGAGTGCTTCCGGCAACGATTGGTTGGTGATGGTAACGGTGTGGGTGGAGGTGCCGAGATTTCCACCGGTGGGATTGTAGAGCTGCACCGCGATGGTTTCCGCAGGTTCCGGGAGAAGGTCGGGATGAATGCTGATAGGGATGCTGAGACTGGTGGTGCCCGGCGGAAAGGTAAGCATGCCATCCGGGAGGGTGAAATCGTAGCCGCCGCCGTTCGCCGTGCCGGCGCTGACGCGGTAGCTCACGGCCACGCTGCCGCCGGGTGAGCCGCTGATGGTGACGGGGATGTTGTGGATACCAGCAGATTCCGTCGTCGTGCTGTTAGCGGAGGCAAAACCGGCGGAGCCACTCGCGAAAGTGTCGTTATCGCCTAGCAGAATCGTGGCGGAAGAGATGCGCAGACCGTAGGTGCCGGGCGCGGGCGTGATGTCCATGACGATGCTTTCCACTCCCTCGGGGAC
>JBOFET010000264.1:0-6231 GCA_051648225.1 Luteolibacter sp. | reverse complement strand
CGATCCCATCCTGCCGCCGCTCAAGGCCGGGCTAGCATGGCACCTCCCGCGCCAGCTCGACGTGGACGTGCTGTGGGACGCCCTCGCACTCTTCATCGGCCGTCATGACTTCCACGCCTTTGCCGCCTACCGGGGGAACGAGACGCCGGACATCGACTGGCACCGGACCATCGAGTCGGTGGAACTCACCACCCTCCAGGACGGCTATCAGATCACGTATCGGGGCGATGGATTCCTTTACAAGATGGTCCGCCTGCTCACCGGCGGCGCGGTCCATGCCGCCCAGGGCCGCATCCGTCTTGATGACCTCGCCGCGCTGCTAGACCAGCCACTGGGACTGCCCCTCGGGAAGTCCCCACTCTGCGCTCCGGCAGACGGGTTGTTTTTGGAAAAAGTGGTTTATCCGTGAGGCTTCCGTGTGACGAAATAGTCACCGGATCCAAGCCGCCGGAACCATTCGGGTATGTTGAATTTCAGACAGGATTCACTAACGATAGCCAATCATGAAAATCGACATCGTGACGGATACATTTGCGCCGGATGTGAACGGCGTGGCGATGACTCTTGGGCGTCTGACAGAAGGGCTCAAACGCCGCGGCCACCGCGTGCATGTCATCCACACTGGGGAGACCGCCAAGGCGGGTGAGACTTGTTCCCCCTCGATTCCTCTTCCCGGTTACCGGGAGGTGCGCGTCGGACTGCCCGAACCGTTCAAGCTCCGCGCCCGCTGGACGAAGAAACGCCCGGACGCCATCTATGTCGCCACGGAAAGCCCGCTCGGGAAATCCGCCCTCAAGGCGGCCAATTCCCTCGGCATCCCCGTGGCGACCGGCTTCCACACGAATTTTCACCAATACATGGAGCAATACCGCATGGGCGGCCTCCAACCAATGGCCATGGCCTATCTGCGGCGCTTCCACCAGCGCGCCGACTGCACGCTCACTCCCTCTCAGGATGTGGTGGACAAGCTTCTGGCAGAAGGATTCCGCAACGTCCATCTGCTAGGCCGTGGAGTGGACACTGAGTTGTACGCCCCGGGAAAACGCTGCGAGACACTGCGCTCCACCTGGGCGGCCAGCCCCGGATCACCCGTCGCCGTGATGGTCGGGCGGGTCGCTGCGGAGAAAAACTTTGATCTCGCCATCACCGCCTTCGAGCAAATGCGGCAGGCGGTCCCCGATGTGCGCTGCGTGGTGGTGGGCGATGGACCTTTGCGCGAAAAACTTGCGGAAAAACACCGCTGGATTCACTTCGCTGGTGTCCAACTCGGTGAGGATCTCGCCAAGCACTATGCCTCGGCGGACGTTCTGTTGTTCCCCAGCGAGACGGAAACCTTCGGAAATGTTCTGTTGGAGTCTATGGCCAGCGGCCTCGTGACCGTGAGCTATGACTATGCTGCCGCCGCACTGCACGTGAGAAACGGTGAAAACGGACTCAAGGCGGAAAAAGGAGACGTCGCCGGATTTCTGAAACACTCGTTAGACGCGCTCGCCATCCGCCCCAACCATGATCTGCGTGTCGCGGCCCGCGAGAGTGCCGAGGGACTTGGCTGGGACCAGGTGATCGGCCAGTTCGAACATCGGCTGGAGTTGATCGCTGGAATCAAGCCCGCCAGTTTTCCGCGCAAGCTCGCGAAGCGCCCGAAGTATTCCTGCCGCACGGTTTTTCTATCTGACATTCATCTGGGCACACCCAGTAGCAAGGCGAACGAGGTGGTGGACTTCCTCAAGCACATCCACTGTGGAAAACTGGTTCTCAACGGCGACATCATCGACGGCTGGGCGCTGAAACGCGGCGGAAAATGGAGCGGACGCCACAGCCGGGTGATTCGCAAGATTCTCAAGATGATGGAGCGCGACGACACCGAGGTCATCTATCTGCGGGGCAACCACGACGACATCCTCGAACGTTTCCTGCCACTGGCTTTCGGAAAAATCCGCTTCACCAAGGAGCACGTGCATTTAACAGAAACCGGAAAACGCTACCTCGTCATCCACGGCGACGGCTTCGACAGTGTCTCTACCAATCACAAGTGGATCGCCTCTCTCGGCGCGGTCGGCTATGATTTCCTGCTCAGTGTGAACCGCTTCTACAACTACTACCGCTCATGGCGGGGGAAGGAGTATTTCTCTCTCAGCAAGCGTGTGAAAGCCAGGGTGAAGTCGGCTGTTAGTTTCATCGACAAGTATGAGGAGCTGCTCCAGGACCTCGCCCGCCACAAGAACTGCGACGGTATCATCTGCGGCCACATCCACACCCCGGAGGACAAACAGGTAGGCGGGATCCACTACCTGAACTCCGGCGACTGGGTCGAGAGCATGACCGCCATCATCGAGCACAACGATGGGCGGATGGAACTCGTCCGCTACGAGGAATTCATCCAATCGCTCCGGGAAACGAAGGAACACCGCGTGACGTTTTCTCCCCACTCCGCGATTTCATAAATCCTTCATCAAGGCTTCATTCGCCGGGTGGAAGGATGGCGCATGTCCGAATTCCGAATACTGCTGGCTGGATCCGCATTGGCATCGACCCTCGTCCTCGCAGGCCCGGGGCTGGATCAAGCGGAGGTGAAACTTCCCTATGGTGAGCTGAAGTCCCTGATTCATGAAGCCGCCCGCCCGGTGGTGGACTCCGAGCCGGTGTCCGCGCTGTTGTCGGCGCGTTTTCGGCTGAATATGGATGGAAAAACGCCGGTTCTCGATTCCACGTTCCGCACCGCGACGTTCTCGGACGGACTGACGATGATTCCGCTGGTAGGTGGGAGTGTGACGGTGGAGAGCCAAAAACCGATAGACGTCCGGATTCTCATCCTTGGGAAAATGCTCTGTCAGGCACAGGAGAAAACCGGTGCAGAAATGCTAGAAATGCTTTTGCTACCATCATTCGGGACCGACGGTGCGCGGTTAATCGTGCCTGCCTGCCCAGCGGCGATTTTCGAAACAGGTGATCTCGGCGAGCAGTGGTCGGTCGTGCTGAAAATCGATGGTCGGGAGCAGCTGCTAGGATCGAACCAACTTTCACCCCTGCCACTCACCGGCGGGAGTTTGGAAATCCGGATGCTGGGTGGTGAGGAAACCCGCGAGGCGCTGAGACCGCCGGAGCCATCCGCCTGGACCTGGCAGAACCAGGCGCTGGTGACTCCGGGAGACGGTGAGATTTTCTATCGAGTCCTTGCCCGCGCCTCCGCGACCGGCGGTTCCGGAATCGCCGCGACGCTGGCGCTGCCAGCGGATGCCCGTGAGGTGAAGGCGGCGGGCGAGGATCTGGCAGGACAAAAACTCGTGCGTGGGGCGGACCGCTCGCTGGCGTTGCAGATCGAGTGGAAAACCCGTGGGCTGCTGGAGCGGGAAGTCGTTGTTTCCTATCAACTTCCGCGCAGGCCGCTGGATCGACTCTGGAAACTTCATGCTCCCGCAGGGCAGGACAAGGACTCGACACGCACCCGCTTCATCATCGTCGGGTCGCCGGAACTCACCTACTCGGCGGACGGCTTGGCCGGGCCATTTCCGCCCAAAGGTCTGCCTGCCGGTTTCATGGAAAAACTCAGTGGCGTGAACTGCTATCAACTGGAAGCAGACGGCCCTGCGGAACTCGCGGTGAATCCGCTGCCGGTGATGGCGACTGCCGAGGCGATCGTCAGCGAGGCGGCTTGGGTGGTGAAACTGGAGCTGGATGGCGCGATGATGGCGGAGGGCGCGATGAACGTGGAACACCGTTGGATGCTCGGCGTGACAATCGATGTCCCGCCCGGGCTGACACTGCTATCCTGCCAGGTCGGCGGGCAAGCCGCTGCGCCGGTCAATCTTGGCGAAGGGAAAATCGAAGTCAGTCTGCCAGCCAGTGGGGATAAAACGCGGATCTCACTCTCATTCACCGGACGCGTCGCGGCGCTTGATCCGGTGGACGGGACGCTGGCGCTGGCACTGCCCAAGACCCCGCTGTTCATCCGGGCGCTGACCTGGAAGATTGAACTCCCGCGCGGCTATCAGGCGGAAACCCACGGTAACCTGCTCCGTACGGCGGAGCCTAACGAACCACCCTCGCGCCTGACCTTGCGAAAGAACCTGTGCCGTGACGAGCGACCGGAAACGAAGGTCTTCTATCAACGCTCCGATTTGAAAAACTAACTTTCACCACCTCATGAAAACCACCCATTTGATCGCCTCCATCGCCATTGTCGGTTGCACCACCGCAGCCTGGTTCATCCTCGCCACCGCCATGTCGCAACGGACGCGCGAATCCTCGGAAACGATGTCGCAGGAAGTCGCTGGCGTCTGGAATCCGCCACTCGAACAGAAACATCCGGAAGCCTGGTTCGAGACGCCGAACGCTCCGGGCGGTCGCGCGACGTTGCTACCGGCAGCTTCGGACGTGACGGTCGATCTGAAATTCGTCCCGAAACAACGCGGTCTGTTTCGTCACCGGACTTATGATGTGGCATTCAAGGCGGCGTATGTCTTCGCAAACCCGACGCGGATTCCGCAGACGGTTTATATTTCGTTTCCGCTGCCTGCCGGGGCGGAGAAGCTGGAGGGATTCGAGTTTCGGTTAGGCGATGAACCGGCGGCGGAACCGTTCCGGCCGGGGGTATCCGGCATGGCCACCCGGGCGGTGGTGCTGCCCGCGTCCGGCAAGATCACGCTGCATGCAGCCTATCAGACACGCGGCACCGGCAGTTGGGTTTACAGCTTTCCCGACAAGCGGCGCATTGCCGGATTCCTGTTGAGAATGCGGACGGATTTCTTGGAGATCAATTTCCCGGTCGGTACCGGCTCGCCGCGGGATGAGGACCGAAAGAATGATGGAAACGGCTGGGACTTAGTCTGGAATTATCCGGACGTTCTGGCGGTGCCGTCGATCGGCATGGACATGCCCAAGCTGCTGAACGCCGGACCGGTAGCGACTCGGATCGCCTTCTTCGCGCCGGTCTCGTTGGTGTTTTTCGTGACCGTGCTGTTACTCCTCGGCGGACTCAAGGGCGTGCCGCTGCATCCGATGCACGTGTTTTTCGTCTCCGCGGGATTTTTCGCCTTCCACCTGTTGTTCGCATATCTGGTGGACCTGCTGCCGATCTATCCAAGCTTCGCGATCGCCACGGTGGTCTCGCTGGTGCTGGTGAGCGGCTACCTGCGGGTGGTGGGCGGAAACGCGTTGTTCAAGGTCGCCTTGCCAGCGCAGATCGCCTATCTGGTGTTGTTCAGCGCGTCGTTTTTCTTCGACGGACTCACGGGCATCACTCTAACGGTCTGTGGGGTTTTCACACTCGCGTGGCTGATGTTTCTCACCGCGAAGGTGGACTGGCGGAAGCAGTTCAGCCGGAGTGAAAAAGGATTGCCAACAGCGGTCTGAGAGATGGCGGAGCCGGAGGTCCTCTGCACTTTTTTGTGAAGAACGCTTGGTGCGCCTGACTGGATTCGAACCAGTGACCGCCCGCTTAGAAGGCGGGTGCTCTATCCAGCTGAGCTACAGGCGCTGTGACGGGGGGCTTTTAGACCGCTCGCTGGACGAAGTCAAATTCCGGAGGATTTGTTTTTTGCGATGGAAATTTGGGTTCCGGTCGGGAGATTTCCCACCTACGCTGCCACCCATGCGCACTGCGGTTTACGCCGGTTCCTTTGATCCTCCTACCAATGGCCATCTCTGGATGATCGAACAAGGACTGGAAATGTTCGACCGCTTGATTGTGGCGATTGGTAGTAATCCCTCGAAGAACTATTCCTTTTCTGTCACCGAGCGGTTGGATCTTCTGCGGGCATCGACGGGAAGCCCGGACCGCTTGGAGATCGCCCATTTCGACAACCGGTATCTGGTAGATTATGCGAAAAAGATGGATGCGAAATACGTCCTGCGAGGAATCCGTTCGCCAAACGACTACGAATACGAGCGGGTGATGCGCCACATCAACGCAGACATGGCACCGCAAATCACCACCGTGTTCCTGATGCCGCCGCGGGATATTGCGGAGCTTTCATCGAATATGATCAAGGGCCTCACCGGGCCGGTGGGGTGGGAGGAAACCGTCCGCCGCTACGTGCCGGAGCCGGTTTTCGCCGCTCTTGCCGCACGTGGCGGGAGTCTGTGAGACCGGGTTATTTTTTGGAGAAATCGCGGATTTTGATGTTCCGATAGGCGACGGTGTTGCCGTGGTCCTGAAGCAGGATGTGGCCTTCCGGAAGTTCGCCGAAATTCTCCCATTTGGCGTATTTGCTCATCGCCACGAGTTTTTTC
>JBOFET010000263.1:0-9771 GCA_051648225.1 Luteolibacter sp. | reverse complement strand
TGCACAGACGGCCTTCCGGCTCATCGAGACACGCCTCGCCGAGAAGATCCACCTCGACTCCAGCGTGACCGCACACTTCTACCGCAAAGAGAAAAATGAAGCGGCCAGACACCTCTGTCGGGTCGTCAGCGGCCTCGATTCCATGATGCTCGGAGAAACGGAAATTTTTGGACAAGTCAAACAGGCTTATGGATTTGCACTGGAAGCTGGAGCGACGGGATCGATCTTAAACAAAGTATTCCAACGGGCGTTTGGCGTCGGCAAGAAAGTCCGCACGGAAACGTCGATTCAAGAGGGCTCCACCTCGGTCGGAAACGTGGCGGTGGATTTGGCGGAGAAGATCTTCGGCCACTTGAAGAACAGCGAAGTCAT
This sequence comes from Luteolibacter sp., assembly GCA_051648225.1. GTDB lineage: Bacteria > Verrucomicrobiota > Verrucomicrobiia > Verrucomicrobiales > Akkermansiaceae > Luteolibacter. The sequence continues at coordinate 9,399 of JBOFET010000263.1, read as the reverse complement.
GATCCTGGGAGCTGGCGAGATGAGCCGGATCACCGCGCAAAGCCTGGTGTCGCGCGGCGCGAGATCGATCTTCGTCGCGAACCGTTCCTTCGACCGAGCGCAAGAGCTTGCGACCGAAATGGGAGGCAGCGCGGTGCGCTTCGACGATTGGCAGAGCGTGCTCGCCCGGGTCGATGTGGTGATTTCCTCCACCGGCGCGCCCCACACCATCGTCCAGCGGGCGGATGTTGAGAAGGCCCGCCGCGCCCGGAAATACCGGCCGCTTTTTTTCATCGATATCGCCGTGCCCCGCGACATCGATCCGAGTGTCGGTGAAATCGAAGAGGTGTATCTCTACGACATCGATACACTGGAGCAATTGGCCGACGAAGCGCGCAACCGCCGTCAACTTCAGATCGAGCAGTGCGAGCGCATCATCGAGCACGAGCTCATGAAACTGAATCTGCCCGGAACCTGAGGCTGGCGGCCGCAACTTTTCCGGAAAACCAACAATGCGTTTGGAATTGCCCGGAAAACGGCGTTTCATTTTGAGGAGGAAACGAGTTTATCCTCCTTTCCGAAAACGCCATGTCACAAGCCATCATTGATCCTGAAGAAGTCCGTCGTTTCGCTGCGGAGCTGAAACGTTTCAACGGCGACCTGCGCGAGCGGACCGGCTCGCTCATGGCACGGTTCACCGCTCTCGGCGACACGTGGCAGGACCAGGAGCAGGAAAAATTCGCGGCGGAGTTCACCCAGTTGATGAAAACCCTGAAGTCGTTCCTGGAATTGTCTGACCGCCACACGCCCTACCTGTTGCGCAAGGCCGAGCGGATCCAACAATACCTCGACCAGCGCTAACACCGTGATGTCCGACCAAGTCAAAATTTCCTCCATCGACGCGCTCGAAGCGTTCCGCGCGGATTTGATCCAATACATCGCCAAGGCCCGCGTCGCGCTGGAAGACATGGAGGGCGACGTGCGGCGGACGCAGAGCTGGCTCGATACTGACCGCGTCCAGCATTGGGGCGGGCAGATCAAGCTGTGGACGAAAAAACTCCATCAGGCAGAGCAGGAACTCTACAGCGCGAATCTCACCCAGCCACAGGCGAGCAACGCGTTTCAGAAAATGAATGTGCTCAAAGCCCGGCGGAAACTCGAAGAAGCCGAGGCGAAAATGCTCGTCCTCAAAAAATGGCGGCAGACCTTCGAAAACCGCGCCACTCCGCTTTTGCGCCAGCTCGATCCCCTGTTCCACCACGTCGGTCAAGTCCTTCCCAAGGGCGTCCATTCCCTCGGCGAGTCCATCAAGGCACTGCAGGATTACGCGGAAAAAAACATCCCCAAACAGACCGCCCCACCCACGACGACAGGAGGTGAGCCATGAGCATGTCCGGCAGCAAGGGACTGCTCACGCTTGCCACCCGCCAGCTCGAAGCGCGGTGGGGCGAGACCCGGTTTTCATGGCGGGACCGCAAGGCGCAGGAATTCGATGACTTGTATCTAGCCGAGTTGATGACGAGTGTGAATTCAGCCCTCCGGGTCATCGACGAACTCGACCAATTGCTAGAAAAAGTCCATGCAGACTGCGATTGAATTTACCAACCCGCGCTCCGTGCGGGAAAAGCTCGAACACCTGCGAGACGGCGTTTCCCGCATCGTCGCCAGCGAGAAGGCACTGATCAAAAACCGGGCCGAGCGGCTACAACTTGTCCGCAAGGAAACCGCGCGGCGCGAGGAGGCGGATGCCGCGCAGCTTACCCGCCGGATTCACGAGTTGGCCGCCGCACGCCAGCAGGAAATCGATGCCGTCCAAGCCGCCACCGCCGCCCGCAGCGCATGGATCCACCAAGCCTATCACCACAGCCGCGCGGCGCTTGCCCAGCAAGTCCAGACCACCAAGGACCACAAGATCGGCCAAGTGCAGGGAGCGATCATGCGCAACCGTCAGGCGCGGCAACTCGAGCTGGACCAGGCCAACGAACAGCATCGTGCGTTTCAATCCCTCATCGCCGGCGACCGCGCCATCCGCCGGGAACTGCGGAAGTCCGTGCTCGTCGCATTCCGCACCTATCAGCTGCTACTGGCGGACCGCTTCAACGGCAAGCGCAAAACCTCCGGAAACGCCGAAACGTCGGGCGCTCCCGAAGAACTGCGCGAGCGGCTGCTAGAAGAACTCCAGCACGCCCGCGAAGCCGTGGCTGCGGCGGACAAGCTGCCGCTGGCGAAATTTTTCCGATTTCTCCCTCTCTGGCTGCTCGCGGTGGTCATCGCGGCGGCGCATCTCTGGATGGCCATCCGTCCCGGCGGCGCGGGCATCGAGGCGGTTCTGCCGTCGCTTGGGATTTCGGAAGGCGTGTTGCTCCTTGTCTGGGGAGTGGGCTTGGCGCTTGCCTACGGAACAATCCGTCGCGCTGCCGAAGCACTCGCCACTGCCAGATTGCTCGAAATTTCTGCGGAAAAGGAAGCCGCCAACCGTCTCGCTGCGATGGATGTGGAAGTCAAAAACGAACAAGCCGCAGAAGGCCAGAGCCTTGGTGAGACGTTCCGCGAGTCCGACAGCGAATGGAAAACCCGCCTCGGTGAGGGCCAGAAAAAACTCGAACTCCAACTCGCCCGACTCCCCCTCCGCCTCGAAAGAATCCACCGCCGCAAGCTCGCACAAATCGACGCCCACCATGAAAAAGCGCTCGAAGCCGCTCAAGCCGAAGCGGACGAACGCACCCGGCTCACCGAGGCCTCCAGCGCTCAGGTCAACTCGGTGATCGATGCCGATGTGGAATCTCAAATCCACGAACTCACAAAACCATGGGGTGCGACGGTCCTGCCAATCTATCATTCGCTCACCGAGTTAGATGTCGTTTCATCCTCGCGTTTTCCCGCGTGGACGGCGGAAGTCTGTGACCACTGGACCCCACCTGCGGAGACTCCACAGACCATCCGCATCGGAAAAATCGAAGTGGAACCCGAGAAACTCACTGGCGGACTTCCTCACGATTTCCGGCTCTCCCTTCCGGAAACTACCAGGCTGGAAGTTCCACTGTCATTGGCATTTCCCGATCAAGGCTCGCTCCTGATTGAAAGCGACGGCGGCAGCGCGGCGACGCTTGCACTCAACGCGATCGCCCTGCGTCTGTTAGCCTCGCACCCACCGGGGCGGTCCTCGTTCGTGTTCATCGATCCGGTCGGCCTTGGCAAGGATTTCGCCGGTTTGATGCATCTCGCCGATTACGAGGAAACCCTCATCAACCACCGCATCTGGACGCAGGGCACGCAAATCGAGGAGCGCCTCGCCGAACTCAACGATCACATCGAAAAAGTCATCCAGATGTATCTGCGCAACGAGTTCGCAACCCTCACGGAATACAACGAACAGGCAGGCACCGTCGCAGAGAAATACCGTTTCCTCGTCATCGCCGGTTTTCCTAACTCCTTCAGCGAGACCGCCTGCAAGCGGCTTCTCTCCATCGCCTCCAGCGGTGCGCGGTGTGGCGTGCATCTGCTCATCCAGCGCGATTTGCGCCAGGCGATTACGGATGCCGCGCTGGAAGACGAGCTCCGCCGCGCCTGCCTGCGGGTGACCTCGCGTGTCGGCGGTTTTTATCTAGCAGACGCTTTGCCCGGCGCGGACGTCGTCGTGTTCGATCCGCCGCCGTCGCCTGAGGATTCGATCGCGCTGGTGCACCGGATTGGCAAGGCGAGTATCGATTCGAACCGAGTGCAGGTGCCATTCTCGCAGATCGCTCCGGTGCCTGATCAAATCTGGAAATCCGAGACGACCGACGAGCTGCGCATCCCGATCGGCCGCACCGGGGCGAAGAAGCTCCAGATGCTTGCAATCGGTAAGGGCACCCGCCAGCACGCGCTGGTCGCCGGGAAAACGGGTTCCGGCAAGTCCACCTTGTTTCATGTGATCATCACCAACCTCGCGCTGTGGTGCAGCCCGGAGCAAGTGGAGTTCTATCTGGTGGATTTCAAAAAGGGCGTGGAGTTCAAGTGTTATGCCGCCAAGCGCCTGCCTCACGCGCGGGTCATCGCCATCGAAAGCGACCGGGAATTCGCGCTCAGCGTGCTTCAGCGCATCGACGCGGAATTAAAGCGGCGTGGTGAACTTTTCCGCCGTGCGGGATCGCAGGATCTTGCCGGATACAAGCGCACGGCGGGTCACGAGCCACTGCCCCGTAGCTTGTTGCTCATCGACGAGTTCCAGGAATTCTTCACCGAGGACGATGCGGTGGCGCAGGAGGCTTCGCTGCTGTTGGACCGCATCGTTAGACAAGGCCGGGCGTTCGGCATCCATGCAATTCTCGGCTCCCAGACGCTCGGCGGTGCTTACACCCTGGCCCGCGCCACACTGGGGCAGATGGTGATCCGCATCGCGCTCCAGTGCAACGAGACAGACGCGCACCTCATCATGGACGATGACAATCCCGCACCGCGCCTGCTCACCCGGCCGGGCGAAGGAATCTACAACGACCAGGCCGGTGCGCTCGCTGCGAACAGTCCGTTTCAAATCGTCTGGCTGCCGGAAGACGAGCGGGATGCCGTGCTCGACCAAGTCAACGCGCTCGCCACCGCAGACGGCAAGCAACCGCAAATGCCGATTGTTTTCGAAGGCAACGCCCCTGCGGAGATTCGGGAAAATGCGGAGTTAGAAAAACTCCTGCGCTCGCGCCCTTCGGCCCGCCCGGTCACCTCGCGGGCCTGGCTTGGCGCGCCGAATTCCATCAAGGGCCCCACCGAAGCGCAGTTCCAGCGCCAGAGCGGCAGCCACTTGTTAGTCGTGGGCCAGTCTGCGGAGCGGGCGCTGGCGTTGCTTGCCATCAGCCTCGTCTCTCTGGCCGCCCAATACCCGCCGGAGCTGGTGGAGTTCGTGATCCTCGATCCACACGCTTCCGACCACGGCGACAACGGGTTTTTCCAACGCCTCGCCGCGATCCTGCCGCACCAAATCCGCATCGGCGGGCCGGCCGAAGTCGCGACCTTGATGGCGGATCTATCCAAAGAGCTGGAGGCCCGCGGCCCGTCCTCCGGCCGGGACGCTCCCGAAGTTTTCCTCCTCGTGCACGACCTCCAGCGATTCAAAACACTGCGACCGGACGATGAATTCCGATTTTCGATGGACGACGATGCCTCCACCGGAGCCACTCCCTCGCAGGTGTTAGCCAGCCTGCTAGGTGAAGGAGGCCCCGTCGGCATGCATGTGCTCGCCGCCACGGATACGTGGAACAACGTTAGCCGCTGGATCCCGCGCAAGCTGATGGCTGAGTTCGAAATGCGGGTGCTGTTCCAGATGAGCGCGAATGATTCCTCAAATCTCATCGACTCGCCGGCGGCCACTTCGCTGGGTCTGCACCGGGCGCTTTTCCATAACGAGCACTACGGAACCTTGGAGACCTTCCGCCCGTATGCCATGCCGGACGAGGGTTGGCTGGAGGAAATCCGCCAAGCGGTAAAGCCTTGAGGCCGGTCACATTTTTCCCTGAAATATCCTCATACGGCGCAACGTTCACGTCGGCTCGCGGTTGAAAACCTGCGCCGCGCGAAAAGCCCATGTCAGCCCCTACACCCAATCCCCACTCGCCAAGTCGGCGCCATTTCCTGCGCGCCACCGGGATCACCTTGGCCTTGCCGCTGCTGGAATCGTTGGGCGGCCGCGTCTTTGCCCAGAATTCCACCGTCGGCACCCTCGCGGGAAAAGTGGCAGGCTCCACCTCTCCCCAGCGGATGGTCTGCATCGGCAACATGCTCGGCTTCCACCCGCCGGCGTTTTTCCCCCAGTCCGCCGGGGCGGACTATCAGATGCCTGAAGATCTCGAGGCCCTCAAGCCCCACCAGAAGGACTTCACCGTCTTTTCCGGGCTCGATCACGGAGTCAAGGGTGGCCACTTCGCCATCAGTTCCTTCCTTAGTGGCGTGCGCGCGATCGATGCGAAAGGCATGCCGGAAAGCAACATGACCCTCGACCAGCGGGCCGCGGAAACCTTGGGTGGCATCACCCGTTTTCCATCGATTACCCTAGGATCGGAGACCGGGCTTCACGGCGGTTGCCTCATGTCGTGGACGCGCAGCGGCAACCGCGTGCCACCCATCGGAACTCCGCGCGAGCTGTTCCGGAAATTGTTTGTCGCAGAGGGAAGCGCGGGCACTGCAGCTTCCCTGGACCATCTCGATCTGAAGGCGTCCATCCTCGATTCCGTGCACGAAGACGCGAAGTCGCTGGGCAAGCGTCTCGGGCAGCGCGACAAGGAGAAGCTCGACGAATACCTGACTTCCGTGCGCGACGTCGAAAAACAAATCGAGCTCCGCCGCAAGTGGGCAGGCGTTCCCAAGCCGAGTCCGGGTATCAAGGAGCCGGAAAACAGGGACTTCGTCTCCGATCTTCCGGTGATGTATGACCTCATCGCTTTGGCACTGCAGACCGATTCCACCCGCATTGCCTCGTTCGAAATCGGTGGAGATTTCGAAGCCTCCGCGTTTGATCTGAACTCAGGTTATCACTCACTGTCACATCACGGACAGCGACCGGAATCCATTGCCGCGCTGATCAAAATGGAACGCTACCAGATCGAACAATTCGCCCGCTTCATCGCCAAGCTCAAGTCGATCGACGACGGTGCTGCCTCGCTGCTCGATCATTCAATGGTGCTCTTCGGCAGCGGCATGGGGAATGCGAACTCGCACACGAACAGCAACCTCCCCATCCTCCTGGCAGGCGGCGGATTCAAACATGGAGAACACAAAGTCTATCCCGACAAAGGCCTGAACCGGCAGCCGCTCTGCAATCTCTATCTGTCCATGCTGCACCGCTTCGGGGCGGAAGTGGAATCGTTCGGCACGAGCAAAGGCACACTCACTGGTTTCGCATGAGTTCTCCGCGTTCCTTTTTCCGAGCCAGCCTCATGCCTCGGCGCGCATGGATAAGCTGGAAAACCGGCGTCTCCATCGCCGGCGTCCTGCTCACCGGTCTGGCCCATCCGCTCAACGCCGAGATCGATTTTGCCCGGGTAAAAACCTATCTAACGACCTACTGCATCGAATGCCACGGCGCGGAGAAACAAAAGGGTGACCGCCGCTTCGACGAGCTTTCCCTACCGGCAAGCAAGGCGGACACCCTCATCGAACTCAAGGACATCCTCGACCAGATGCATCTGGGCGACATGCCGCCGGAAGATTCGCTTCAGCCCCCGGCGGCTGAACAGAAAGCGATTCTCGAAATGCTGAACCTCGCCCTATCAGAAGGCCGGGAGAAGCTTGCCAGCACCGAAGGGACCACCACCTTGCGCCGTATGAACCGGCGCGAATACATCAACACCATCGGCGACTTGTTCGCGATGAATATGGATGCCTTCGACCCCACCGCCAGCTTCCCCCGCGACCAGGCTGAGGAAAACATGGATAATCTCGGCGATGTCCTCCAGACGTCTGGCTATCTGCTCGACCAGTATATCGAAGCGGCGGACGCCATTGTGAAGAAAGTCTTCGCCCACGAGGCACCGCATCCCGAAGAAATCCGGGAGTTCAAGTTCGGCGCTGTGCCGGGAGAAAAAGAAGATTCGAAAAACGGAAACAAGAAATTGCTCCACCTCTACGAATGCATAGATACGCCTCACCATGAAAACGGGTATGCCTATATCAGCCAGTTCAAGGACGGCGTCCCGGCAGATGGTTTCTACGAAATCAAAGTCCTGGTCCAAGCCGCGAACCGAGAGCATCCCTACGACCCGAAAATTTTCGGCACCGACCCGCGCGAACCGTTCCGGCTTGGCATCGTCCCCGGAGACATCCGGGCCGGTCCGCTGGAGATGCCCCAGACGCTGCAGCCCATGCTTGCGGAACAATCCCTGAAAGACGGAGCTCCCGCATGGCACACGATGAAAGTCTGGCTGGATGCCGGGCAGACACCCCGGTTTGTTTTTTCTAACGGATCCAAAAACTCACGCAAAGCATGGGGCCAGATCGCGAAATTCCACAACGAGAAACGGACGGGGCGCTCCGAAGGAAATGGCGGCGGCATCGTGGAAAACAAACGGAATGCCATCAGCGAAGGGAAGTTTCCATTCATCCGGATTTACGAAACGAAAATCCGTGGCCCCATCGCCGATCAATGGCCTCCCAAGACCCAACAGGCGGTTCTCGGGACCATCCCGTTCGAGCCGGAGAACATGCGGAAAATTCTCCAGACGTTCGCCAACCGCGCCTTCCGCCGACCGGCCACCCAAGAGGAGGTGGACCGCCTCATGACCGTAGCGGAGAGACGCCTGAGCAGTGGACTGCCGCCGCGGGAAGGTCTGAAGGAGGCCATGAAGGATGCGCTTAAGGCGGCCTTGTGCTCACCCGCATTTCTCTATCTATCACAAGATGCCCTGCCGGTCGCGCCGGGCTCGAAAGCGCGGCCGCGACTTGATACCTACGCCCTCGCCTCACGCCTGTCCTATTTCCTCTGGTCCACCATGCCGGATGGCGAACTGCTCCGGACCGCACAAAGCCAAGAACTCGCCAAACCCGAGGTGCTTCTCGCACAAACGCGCCGCATGCTGGCCAGTCCCCGCTCGAATGCGTTTATTAAAAGCTTCCTCGACAGTTGGCTGAATCTGCGGGACCTCGGCACCACACCGCCGGACCGAAATGAGTTCGAACTCTACTATGCCAAGAACCTCGGGCATGCCTTCAAAGAGGAAACTCGGCTCTTCATGCGGGACCTCATCGAGCGCGATGCGAGTATTCTAAACTTCCTCGACAGCGACTACAGCTTCGTGAACCAGGCGCTCGCCAGCCACTATCAACTCGGTGATCTCGGGAACCCCGCGCGCGCCCACGAATTTCGAAAAGTCCCCCTGAAGAACTCGAATCGCGGCGGCCTGCTCGGCATGGGATCCGTCCTCACCGTCTCGGCCAACGGCATCGACACATCACCGGTCGTGCGCGGCGTCTTTCTCCTGGAAAACATCCTCGGCACCCCTCCCCCGCCGCCGCCCGACGATGTGCCGGCGATCGATCCCGATGTGCGGGGAGCCAGCTCCATCCGTGACCTTCTGAGTAAACATCGCGACTCACCAAACTGCTTCAGCTGTCACCAGAAAATCGATCCCCTCGGATTCGCTCTGGAAAATTTCGACCCGGTCGGCGGCTGGCGAACCACTTATGGGAAGAAAATCAAGATCGACACCGCAGGAGAACTCCCCAACGGCGATCAATTCACCGATGTGGCCGGTTTGAAGAAAGTCCTCCTCAAGCGGCAGGACCTTTTCACCCACATGCTGACCGAGCGCCTTCTCTCCTATGCCTGCGGTCGCCGCATCGATGCCTTCGACGATCCAACGGTCACGAAAATTGCCACCGAAATGCCCGCCCGGAATCACGGTCTGCGAACACTCATCGAGGCCGTGGTGACGAGTGAGCCGTTTTTGTGCCGCTAGG
>JBOFET010000262.1:0-5790 GCA_051648225.1 Luteolibacter sp. | reverse complement strand
GGAGGGACCAGTCGTTGAGGTCGTCGGGGTCGATGAGGGTTTGGTGGATGGTCAGGCCGTCTTCGGAGAGGTGGGTGTGGCGGGCGTTGCGGGCTTCGGGATCGAGGCGGATCTGGTGGCGGGCGGCGTGGAAGGTGTTGAGCTGTTGGAGGAGGCGCTCGTTGGACCAGAGCTTGCCGTCGCTGTCGTGGTGGGCGATGAGGCTGAGGGTGGCCTCGGTGTCGTAGCGGGAAAGCGCGGTGACGAGAGTGAGGACGTGGTTGCGCAGGTGGCGGGTGAAGGCCTTTTTGTCGCGGGTGTAGGGAATTTTCTTTTTGAATTCCTGGATCGCAGATTGGGGATCGGGAGATGAATGAATTCGCGGAGACGGGTCGTCTCCGCCACGAAGGGCTTGCCATTCGTCTAGCAGGCTGGAGTCGGTGTGGCGGACGATGAGTTCGAGGAAGGACTCGGCTTCGTGGAGGTGCTCGGTTTTGGCGCTGTCGGGCACGGTTTGGGCGAGGACTTTGTAAACCTCGCCGAGGTGGCGGAGGAGGACGGCTTCGGCGCGCTCTAACTTGTAGGTTTTGACGTAGTCTTCGAAGGACTGGTAATTTTCTATCATCTCGCGGGCGACGGTCTTGGGTTTGACGTTTTCGCTGCCGAGGTAGGGGTGGCGGAGTTTGAAGGCGTTGAAGGTGGTGTAGATGAATTCGGCGCCGGGCTTCGGATGCTCGACCTGATCTAACATTTCGATGCGGTCGTCGAATTCCATACCTTCGTCCTTGAGCCGGGACATGAGTTCGGATTTTAACAGATCGACCTGTTTGCGGAGGACGATGTCGGGGTTTTCCAGGATGGACTCGATGAGGGAGATGACGTTGAAGGCGTAGTCTTCGGCCTCCTTGTCGAGCTGAGGGATGGCGTCTAGCAGGTAGAGGCTGAGGGCGTGGTTGATGGAGAAATCTTCCGGCAGCGAGACATCGACGACGACTTTCTGCGGGCCGCTGCGTTTGGCGGGCGGGATGATGTGGAGGATTTTCGCGCCGATGAGGCCGCGGAAGAGTTTGAAGGCGTGCTTCTTGAGGGCCTTCTTTTTGGAAGGCGGCTCGTGGCTGTCGTCGATGATTTTTTTCAACGCGGCGCAGCCGTCCTCGGTAGTGCGGGAGAGGACGTTGAGCAGTGTGTGGTGATAGACGGAGAAGCTTGAAACGAGCGGCTCGGGCGGGGCGGTCTGGAGTTTGGCGAAGGTTTGTTCGTCCCAATGGACGTAGCCTTTTTCCGGCGGTTTGCGTTTTTCGAAGGACTTCTTTTTGTTAGCAGTGGCCTTGGCGGCGAGGCGGAGGTTTTCGATAATGTGCTCGGGGGCCTGGGCGACGACGTAGCCGGTGGTGTCGAATCCACGGCGGCCAGCGCGGCCGACGATTTGGCGGAAGTCGCGGACTGCTAGAATCTTGGTGCCACGGCCATCGTATTTGCAGAGACCTGTTAGCATGACGGTGCGGATGGGGACGTTGACGCCGACGCCGAGGGTGTCGGTGCCGCAGACAACCTTGAGCAGGCCGCGGGCGGTGAGTTTTTCGACTAACAACCGGTATTTCGGCAGCAGGCCGGCGTGGTGGATGCCGACGCCGTGGCGGAGGATTTTCGAGAGTTCGCGGCCGTAGGGGGAGCGGAAATCGGCGTCGTCGAGGGCGCGGGCGATGGCGTGTTTTTCCTCCTTGGTGCAGAAGTTGGTGGAGAGCAGGTCGCGGGCGGTGTCGGCGCAGGCGTTCTGGGTGAAATGGACGAGATAGACGGGCGAGCGACCTTGTTCGTTGAGCTCGGCGACTTTTTCCTGGAGCTGGGTGGTGGAGTATTCGAATTCGAGCGGGACGGGGCGTTGGTCGGACTGGACGAGGGTCGTGGGCGCGCCGGTTAGCGCGGTGAGTTGCTTGGAGAAAAACGACGAGTCGCCGAGGGTGGCGGACATCAGGAGGAAGCGGGCGCGCGGCAGGGTGAGCAGCGGGATTTGCCAAGCGGCGCCGCGCGAGTGGTCGGAGTAGTAGTGGAACTCGTCCATGATGACGTCGTCCACCGGGGCGGAAGCGCCGTCGCGGAGGGCGATGTTGGCGAGGATTTCCGCGGTGCAGCAGATGACCGGGGCGTCGTGATTGACGGTGGCGTCGCCGGTGATCATGCCGACGTTTTCCGGGCCGAGGACGTGGCAGAGGGAGAGAAATTTCTCGTTGGCGAGCGCCTTGATCGGGACGGTGTAGTAGGAGCGGCGGCCTTGGCAGAGCGACTTGAACTGGAGGGCGAGGGCGACGAGCGATTTTCCGGAGCCGGTGGGGGTGTTGAGGATGACGTTGTTGCCGGCGAAGAGTTCGAGAATGGCTTCTTCCTGGTGGTCGTAGGGCTCGGTGGCGGTGGCGGTGAGGTAGTCGAGGAAGGCGTTGAGGATGTCGTCCGGGTATGGGTTTTCGGGGAGATTCTTGCGGCTGAGCGGGGCGGACATCTGGCGAACATTGAACATTGGAGACCTGGCAATGAACATTGAAAAAAGAGGGAGTAAACCGCGATGAGATGTCACGGATTTACTGAATCGTTATTTGCTTGGCTTTGGGTGAGGATTTCCTGGAGCCGGGTGATGAAGTATTGGCAGTCGGGGGAAACCAGGTGTTGGTCAGACTGGACGAGGGTGGTGGAAGCGGCGGTTAGCGCGGTGAGTTGTTTGGAGAAAAACGACGAGTCGCCGAGAGTGAAGGTCATTAGAAGGAAGCATGCGTATCGTCGCGCAGTGTGGGAATTCGAGCAATGGCTCTTCACCCTCTTTTGTTCTGTGGACACTGGGTGAAAACCTTCCTGATACTTTGGTGATCAACGATGAAGATTCATCATTCTGGTAAGTGAGTCCAATGCATCCGAGCGGTCTTCCCAAAAAAGTTCCATAGAATTGCATCAATTTTCTGGACAGGTCAGAAATCGAGGTTACGACTCCAAATAACGGTTGCATGAAATTGCAATAGCTGGACTGACCCCCCAGCGCGTTGAGCAGTTGATCTGCCCCTTCTCTGAGACCCCGGATTGAACAACGACCCCAAAAACCAAAACCAAAAACTACCCCAATGAACTCATTCATCAAAACCCTTGCCTTCTGCGCCTTGCTCGGCGCGTCAGGTGGCGCGAACGCGACCGAAGTCCTAATTGAGAATGGCGATTTTGAGACCTCGCCAGCCAGCGATGACTTTTCAAACTTTGCTTCCCCCGGAACCATCGTTTCCTATCCGACCTCGGAAGGAAATCCCGGTGGCTACGGCCAGATCGACAACACCGGAGGATCCTGGGGTGGTGGTTTGGTCTCACCTCCCGACAATTTCTACCCAAACAACAGTGGCACGCCCCTTGGAGACTTGGGTCTCGTAGCGGGGCAAACCTATGTCTTCAAAATGGACATGAAGAATTTTGCCGGAACGGGGAAAGGCGGATTGAAACTCGAGTCATGGACCGACACGGGTATTATCAGTGCCACTGCCGATGTTCCCGCGACCGGGCAGTCCTCCGCTTGGACCACTTACTCTTGGACCTACACGATCGAACCCACTGCCACCCGCATCAAGGTCGTGCCGCTTGCCACTCCGCCTACCGGGGTGACTACCTCTGATATCATTGGATTTGACAACATCCGGGTGGACAACGGAGTCGTTCCGCCACCGCCGGTGATCCCTGGAATCCCCAACCCTGGATTTGAGATTCCGGGGGGAGCGAGCTGGGCCTTCGTGGGTAATGGACCATCCATCGCTTATCCCGCTGCCGGTGGTAATCCAAATGGATATGCAGTGATCACTCAGCCAACAGGCGTTGGGACTTTCGCCATTCTTATCGCAAACAGCGACAGCGCACTCACCATCGGGCCATCGGGCCAGTTACCTCTCATAGCCGGGACTACCGCGACATTTGCCATGGACATGAGGATCGAGGCGGGCAGTGCCCAAAGCAACATCGGCGGATTCAAAGTTGACTTCGTGGGTGGCCCCGGAGGCAGCACCGGAGACATGTATCCCGCGAAGAGCGGTTCTGGCACCGAGTGGGCGACCTATACCTTCTCCGTCCCGATTCCTGTAGGAGTCACCGGGATCAAGCTCGTGCCACTCTGGGGACCCAATTCCTCCGTTGGTTATGACAATATCCGCATCGTGGACACCTTCGCCGCAGCCATTGCAAACGGCTTCAACGTGAGTTGGACGGCCAATTCCGCGAACAGGTATCAGCCACAATCTTCCGCCACGGGAGCACCCGGCTCGTTTGTGAACGTTGGCTCATCCATCTCGGGTGGTGCGGGAAATTCAATCTATCAAGCGGTGAAAGCCCCGTTCTATCAAGTTTTGGAAATCACTCCGACGCTCCTTGATAATACGGTGTTCAACCCCGGCTTCGAGACCAGTGATCCGGATATGGGAGATCCGGCTACCATCGGAGCCAATGGAGCTGAAGGATGGAAGCTTGCCCAACCTGTTCCACTTGGAAATACCGTGGACATCGTTTCCTCCTACGGATCGATCTTCCCGAACAGCGGTTCTGCAATGATGGTTTTCGATGCGGTGCAGCCCACCAGCAGCTCGGAAGTCCGCAGCCTTCAGTTCACCATCGAGCCGGCCAAGTCTTACGACTTCTCATTCTATCTCTCCATCCCGGTAAAAACGGGCGGTGCCAGCCTCCAGTATTCGCTCTTTTACTTCGATGAGTTCGGAGCGCTGATCGATCCTACGGGTAACAAGTTCACGAGCATCAACACCGCGGCCATCGGCTCTGCTTGGACGAAGGTGACGCAGCCGATCACCACCCCGGCCGACGCTGCCACCGTGACGGTCGGCTTCCTCCTGCCTCTGGGTGCCGACCCCGGCATCCACTGGGTGACTATGTTTGACGACGTGTCGATCGACACCGGAATGATTTTGGAGCCCTTGAGCACGACCAGCGTGATTGCCGCCACCGTCGGTTCCGCCGTGGAGGTCAGCTGGCCGACGGCGCAAGTCCCCACCAACACCCCTGGCCGGACCTATCAGGTCAAGTCCTCCACCGATTTGCTCACCTGGGCGGATTTCGGCGGACCGGTGACTGGCAATGGTGCCGCTTTCTCGGTGACCGATGCGTTGACGCCGCCGCGCAAGTTCTTCCGGGTCTCTGAAGTGACTCCGTAATTCCAAGATCAATCCCAAGGCGGTCGGTGGAAACGCCGACCGCCTCATTTTTGTAACCGACTCGCTGAAAATCTCTCAGCCCGAAAATTGCATAAAATTCATTGCCCGGGAGAAATCTTGGGTGACCCTTCTCCGCCAAACCCAAATCCGGCGAAAATCCATCTCTGCCCGGCACTCTGCTTCATGACCCAATGGGCCAATTCCGCGCGGGCCGGAGGATTGCTCTGTAAAAAACAAAAAACTCAATGAACCCCATCATCAAAACCCTCGCACCCTGCATCGCCGCCATCGGTCTTGGCGGATCCATGATCTCCCACGCGGAGACAGTGACTGTGGATAGTAATATGTCGAATGGCTTCATGGCCGTTTTCCTTTTGGACAACTTGGGCGGACCGAATTACGGAGCGTTCCAATTTGGAAGTCCCTGGGCTTTACCGGACGTCAAATCCACCGTCAGCGGATCGAGCATTGTCTTGGAAGCAAACTACAACACCTATGCCAACAATCCCGGATCCACCTACTGGCGGGACAACAACGGTGCGGGACCCGGCGGAAACAAGTGGATGGCGGCATCGACCTTTACCAAAGTATCCGCTTCGTGGTTCACCGATGGGAATTGCAACTTTCAAGC
>JBOFET010000261.1:0-4120 GCA_051648225.1 Luteolibacter sp. | reverse complement strand
ACTTCATCTAACAATCTTCCAGCCGTGGTGATGTGCGGCCTGTACCACTCGTCGCCACGGTTTTTCACGATGTTTCCAAACGCGCCAAGCGCCTGCATCAGTCGTTGCGCGGCGCATTCGTGGAACAAGGTTTCCAGCGGGCGCTCGTCGGCGATGTCCTCCCACAGCGTGAGGAGCTGCTCGCGCTCGTCGGCGGTGTGGTCGAGATAAGGATCGAAAATGAGCGAAGCGAGGTCGTATTCCTGGCGTCCGCGCCGCAGCCCTTGGAAGTCGATCATCCACACCTTGTCGTCCCGGATCATGAGATTCTGGGACTGGAAATCCCGGTGCACGAGATGCCGGGCGACGGCACCGAGGCGTTCCGAAAGGTCGGTGAACGCTGCGTTCTTTCGCAGCGCGGCGGCATCCATGCCGAGGAAATCCTCGACGAGAAACTCGAAGAAATAATTTTGCTCCCAGCGGTAGAGCGCTGCGTCGAAGGGTGGCATCAGCAGGAAATCCTTTGCCGGCTTTGCATAGAACAACTTGTCCACCTGCTCGAGAGCCGATCGGTAAAACGGCAACCGCTCGGTAAACGGACGGTCTTTGAGGGAGAGCAAATCCACGTCGCCAAGATCCTCGACCAAGGCCACGCGGTATCGCGCCCGGTCGTGGATGATCTCCGGCACCCGCAGCTTCGCCTGTTTGAGAAATTGGGCGACCGGGACGAAGCGGGAATTGTCCTCCCGCTCCTCGGTCCAGTAGATACCGATGAAGGGTTCGTGGTTCGGAGTTTTCACCCGGACAATCGTTCGCCCTGAGGCACCGCGTTTGATCGGCTCGAGAATGATGCGCACGGTAGGGTCCACTCCGAGAAACTGGCGCACGGTGGAAAGGATCGCTTCGGTTGGCATGGGCGGCACAAAGCTAGCGGGAAGACCCGCCCTCCTGCCAAGGGAAATCCGGTTCCATTCGGTTTGGCGCAGGACTCACCCGGTCGAAGGGGAAGTCGGCTGCCTTGAAGGAAAGGACCGCGCGGTGACAAGAATGACGCAGAAGGACAGCTTGCAGTTTCCAAATCCTCCGCCTAATTTTCACGAAACCAGCCACCATGAAAGCGATTACCCCACTCATCCTGCTTGCGTTCCTCACTCCGCTCGCGGCCCAAACTGCGGTGATGCCCACCGAGCCGGCCCCAGCGGCGGATCCTGCCAATTTGCAGCCGAACCAACAGGCTTTCCTCAATCTTCCCGAGGAGCAGCGCAATGAGTTCATCAAGTTGCTGGGCGAGGCGAACCGGCTTTTCCAACAGAAGCGCATTTTCGAGACCATGGAAACCATCGAGAAGGCGCAGAAGATTTTCACGGAGAGCCCGGAAATCTACAATCTGCGGGGAAGCTGCTTTGTGGAAATGCGCTCCTTTGACAAGTCGCTGGCAGACTTCCAAAAAGCACTCACCTACACCAAGGACAACCCGAGCATCGAGTTCAACGTCGGTGAAATCTATTTCGTGACCAAGGAGTGGAAGAAGGCCTTGGAGACCTTCGAAAAAATCCTCAAAATCATCCCCGACGAGCCAAGCACCCTTGCGCTGCGGCGCTTGGTGGAATTCAAAATGCTTCTCTCGAAGAAAAAACTGGGGATGACCGAGGAAGTCGCTGCGATGGCGGAGAAGTATGATTTTCTCGATGATTCGCCTTATCATTACTATGCCAATGCGGCGCTTGCCTACGAAAAGAACGATCTAGTCAAGGCGGAGGAGTGGCTCGCGATTGCCAGCCGGGTCTTTCAAGATCCCAACATTCTCGCTCCATGGCAGGACACGCTGGTGGAGTATGGATACATCAAAAGCTTCTACGGAGAAGACGCCAAAGCCGCTCAATGACAGATGGCGGGGTTGAGCTTTGGCTTGCAACGGGGTGGATTTTAAAGATCTTGAGCGCGAATTGGGCGTCGGCTTGATTCGACAGCCCGCGCGTTATGTTTGGATTTCCCCTCAGTGGTTTTTTTGTGATCTTCGCTATGGTGGCATGTTTCGCCAGTGCGCAACCTGCGACGACGAAGGCGGTCGCTCCGAAAGTGATGGTGCCGACTGGCACCACGCCGTCCGCTCCTGTGCGGGCACCCTCCGCCCCGACCGGGCGGATTCTTTATCCTTGGAAAACTCACATAACCTCCACGATTTTCTGGGTCGGGGAAAAACCCTCGGGTCGAAATTTCACACCCAATCACAAGTCTTCGTGGGATCAAAATTGGGCTGAGAATTTCGGTGGCTACGATGACCCGGATCCTGCAAATCGGATCGCGAACCACTCGACGGGTGAGTTCCGCCCGAAAAATTTCATCCCAAAACTCAACCCGTTTTACATCGCGCTGCCCTATAACGACATCCAAGGCTGGGGACGCCACAAACCAGAAGCCGCGCGGGTGATTCCATGGTTTTCGCGGATGCGCCCGGAGCCGGGGAAGACGGTGTGCAAAGGACGCTGGCTTCAAATTTATAACGGGAACAGAAGTTGCTACGGCCAGTGGGAAGATTGCGGGCCGTGGGAGACTGACGATTGGGAGTTTGTCTTCGGCAACAAGCCCCCCAAAACCAAGGAGAACGGGGCGGCGGGTATCGACTTGTCGCCGTCGATCCGGGACTATCTCGGCTTGCGGTCTGGACAAAAGGTGCACTGGCGCTTCGTCGAAGCCGGGCAAGTTCCTTACGGTCCGTGGAAAAAATATGGTCAGGAGGTCCCCGCAGTGAAAACACCCGATCTCTTGGCGCAGGAACGCTATTTGGAATATCTCCGAAAACTTCGTGACGAGCAGTTCCAGAAGAAATCTTTGGACCAGATTCAAAACTAGCCCGGCCACTCGCCGGTCTTGAGGAAATTCACGCTCAGCCGGATTGCCTCGGGATGCATTTGGATGAAAGTGTGATCAGCGTGGATCACGGAGAAGCCTTTCAGACCTTCGATTTTGCCTTTGGCAGCGGAGACGATTCCGTCGTTGTCGGAGTCGAGTAGTTTCTTGAAGACCGGAATGGTGCACCGATCTCCCATGATGACAGCCGCTTCGATCTGAGAGGGAAGAAGGGGGAGTTTGCCCGGGATCCCGTCGCTCCCCAGCGCTCTACCAGACGGTCCGAGCACCCGGTTTAGCAGCGGGTGGTTTTTCGACCAATCCACGATTTCACTGCCCGAGTTGGGCGGAGCCAGCATGACGATCCGCCCCGGCAGCCATGACGCGCCGTCCGTGAGAAGTTTTCTCGCAAGAATGCCGCCGAGCGAGTGGGTGATGAAATGCACGGGATGGTCTCCGGCGATTTTTTCAATCTGTGGCCGGACTTGCCTCGCGAGTTCATCGACCGTCCTGCTCCCGGAACAGTATGGAATGCTCAAGGTGGAAAATCCCTCGCGCTCAAGGGCCCGCGCGAGGGGACTCATGGCACGCCACCCGCGCCACAGTCCGTGCAGCAGCACGACCGGCGGCCCCTCGCCGGGATGCCACTGCGGGCAGTCCCACGGAAGGGGCGGGGTCAACATCTCAATCCGGTCCCGCCAACGCTGAAGTGGAATCACGGGCGAAAGGATGGCTCCGAAATCCCATGTTGCAATCCTGTTGGACCCATTTGCCCGCTGATGTGAGAAAATACTACAGGTTGGGCGAATTCTCAGAAACACCCTGGAATAAGTGTGCATTCTTCTTGACTCGTTTTGGGGCGAAGCCTAAATCGCCGCCCCCAAACGAACTTTCTACCACTGATTCCCATGGCCAACGCACAAGTTATTCTCAAAGAAAAAATCGAAGGCCTCGGTGCCGAAGCTGATGTTGTCAAAGTCCGCGCCGGGTATGCCCGCAATTTTCTCATTCCTCAAGGCAAGGCTTTCGAGGCCAGCAAGTCGAATCTCCGCCATGTGGCAGCCCTGAAGACGAGCCGCGCCGCTCGCGAAGCTGAAGAACTCGTCGGCTTCCAAGAACTCGCTGCGAAGATTTCCAAACTCAAACCGAAGTTTGTTCTCTCCACCGGCCAAGGAGGCAAGGCGTTTGGCTCGGTCACCAGCATCGACATTCACAAGGAGCTCGAAGCTGCCGGCATCGTCATTGACCGTCATGCCATCGAACTCGATAAGCCCGTCAAAAAATCTGGCAA
>JBOFET010000260.1:0-4165 GCA_051648225.1 Luteolibacter sp. | reverse complement strand
TTCAAGCGGATTGAGCGGGCGATCTGCTTGAGCAGAATGGTTTTTCCACCGCGCGGAGGCGCGACGATGATGCCGCGTTGGCCCTTGCCGAGCGGGGCGATGAGGTCGATGGCACGGACACCAAGAAAGTCATTTCCCTCCCCTTCCAAATGGATCCGCTGATCCGGGAACAGTGGCGTGAGGCGGTCGAATTCCTTGGGCACGCGAAACTCCGCGATGGGCATGCCTTCAACTTCCAACAATTCAAAACCGGACAAATACTTGTCGCGTTCCCAAGGTGAGCGCACGCGGACTTTGACTAACTGCCCTACCCTCAGGCCATGGTCTCGGACCAAATTCGAGCTGAGATGGATGTCATCCGGACCCGGCCGGAAGCTGCGCTGGGCATCCCGCAACATCGCGAAATTGTCCTTGGCCATTTCCAGAATTCCCTCGCAAACCATGCCAGTTCCCTCCCTGCCGAAAAAGGAAAGCAGCTCGTAAACCAGCTGGCTTTTCGGGATGCCTCCCTGGATGCGTGCCGGCACGGACTCCGCCATTGCCTGGAGTTCTGCGAGAGATTTGAGGCGGAACTGGTTGATGTCGATAGAAACGGGAACCGCGGGAAGGGTCGCTGCGGCGGTAGCTCCCTCGGATTCGGGAGTGTCGGATTCTGTAGGGGAAGTCATGAGATAGGCTTGGGAGAAACGGCGGACTTGGAAACGGAGCACGGCTTGCGGCCCGTCGTTCCAGAAGACCACATCCGCACGGGATATTTTTTCCTGAAGCGGAAGCTGCGCCGCGAGGATGGAGCCGATCAATTGATCATCGAATCCACTACGCGCCTTGAGCCGCTGGATTTGCGTAGAGCGGGAAGAAGCGACGACGACCACTTGGGTCTGACCGAAATCGAATCCTCTCTCAAACAAGAGCGGGACGTCCGCCACAAACAAGTCCGCGCCCGATTTAGCAGCCTGTGCCAGGGAATCAAGACATTCCTGCCGGACTTGTGGGTGCAGGATCCCCTCAAGCTTAAGTCTGGCAGCCTCATCGAAAAAAACCCGGTCGCGAAGGATTTGCCGGTTGATCCGCCCGGCAACATCAAGCACTTCACCGCCAAAAACGTCTGCGACCCTGGCCGCCACCCCGGGGTCAGAATCCAAAATCCGGTGCACCGCCGCATCACAATCGAAAATCACGACCGAAGGCAGCCACTCACCGAGCAAGCGGCAAACCGTGGATTTTCCAGAGGCGATTCCGCCGGTAAGTGCGATGATTTTCATGGTCGCAGCCTTATGAGCTAGCAGGGTCGATGCAAGAAACAAGATTGCAGTTCATTTCAAGACCAGTCCAAGTGGTTTTCGCAAACCGATGGCAACGGGGATGGATGACAGCAAGCCGCCCAAGAGTGCGCCGAGGATGAGCATCCATGTCCCCTGATTGGCAACCAAGTCAGCCGCTGAAAGCCAAGTGAGTTTCATCGCCTTCAAATTGAGATGGCCGACAGAAACGGCCAAGATGCCCAAACCCAGCATCACTCCGGAGACCGCCACCAGGCAATTTTCGACGCCAGCATGGACCAAAAGAGTGAGCCGACCAACGCCAAAGGAACGGATCAACGCCAGCAGGTAGCGCTCCTCGCGAAACTCCATCCACGCCAGTGCGCCGCAAATCAACCCCAGTACCAGTGCGGAACCCAGGGTAACCGCAAGCAACACATAGCGTTGCACTTCGCGGATTTCCCGAAGCTGAAGGAGAAGCGGCAGTGCTGAGCGAATCGTCACGCGCCGCTGCTCAACAGCCTGCATCACCTCTGACACTTGGTGCGCCTGCTCCATTGCCTCCAAGGATTTGACCTGTAACACAACCTGTCTAGTAAATCCCTTCTGCAACAGCGGTGAAAACCGGGCGACACTCCCGATGAGAGCCTCCCCTTTGCCCACCACCTTTTCAATGAGCGCCCCCTTAGGCGGCATCGCCAGAGCTTCGAAGCGCAAACTATCTATTTGCCCCACGACCACTGAACCCGCCGGTTGGCGATTGGAAAGCAATATCAACGTGTCCGGGTAGCCATGCATCTCAGGATCACGCAGCGCAAAGACAGACACGTCGCGGGTGCCGTCGATTCTCGCCACCACAGATACCTGATAGAATGTCAGCGATTCACCAGCTAGGCTTTCCCACGCCTTTTCCTCCGGGTCTTCCGGAGCAAGCATTGCATTTGCCTGATCTCCCGGGACGATTTCAAGAAACGTCACCGCCAGCGCATCACGACTGGCGAGCTGACGACCCAACTCGTCACCCAGATAAGAAGCACCGGCGATCATCACCGACCCAAAGATCCCGATCAGGGCAGCAATTGCCAGCTTGCTCAAGACTCCAAGCGGCTGCTCGATCCAACGACGAAAACTATTTCGCCAAAGGTAAAATGCGATGGAAGTCCACCAGGTCATGGGCAATGGGATCGATACGGTGGTCGTGAGTCGCGATGACGCAGATGGCGTCAGGTCGTTCGGAAAAGCGGGTGATCGCGGAAAGGATGATGCCGGTGTTATTGTCATCTAGACCCGAAGTCGGCTCGTCGAGCAGCAAAAGCGCTGGGGATTTGGACATCGCCCGGGCGATCGCAACCCTTTGTTTTTGTCCTCCTGAAAGATTTTCCACCACGCGTGAGGCATAGTCCTCCATCCCTAGCAGTTTTAACCACTCACGTCCTTGCTCCGAAGGAACTCCTGCAATCCGACAGGAAAGTTCGATGTTGCGCCAGACGGAGGCGAGCGGCAGCAGGTTGAGTTCTTGAAAAACCATCGCAAAGGATTTGCGGAGAAAATCCCGAGAACCCAATGGGGGTAAGTGAAGAGCCTCAACCCGTCCGCTAGACGGCTTTATCAATCCTCCCAGCAAGCGCAGCAGAGTGCTCTTGCCACACCCCGAGTAGCCCTTAAGCTGCGTGATCCCGGGTGAAATCACGAGACTGAAATCCTCAAGCACCGGAGAGTCAGCTCCTGGATAGGTGTAACCGAGTTCATGACAGGTGATGTTCATTCGTTTGCGACAAGAGCGATCGAGCGCGGGCCGACATGAACAATCCGGGAGGTAGGCCAGATGGTCTTTAAAAATCCAGCCCAGCCGAGCCGCTGGATTTCCAGAGGTTGGGCAAAGATGAAATCTGCTTTCGGCACGATCCGGACACTCCTGTGAAGCAACTTGTAGAGCGTAATCATCCGCTCGCCGGATAGATCGGGGGTAAATGGGACCTCGGGATTTTGATCGAGCTTGAAGTGATAGATCATCGGCCCAAGACGCACGTTCGCCATCCGGTCAACATGTGAGAAGGCTCCGGAAATCAAATCCCCCTTGGGAGTGGCGACGGAAATCGCCAAGGACTCCGGCGCTTCCGAACGAAGCTCGGGATCAAGCAATTGCATGGACACGACCGCGTGACCACGGCGCTCCACCGTTCCGATGATGTCATTCGCACGAACGTAGCCGGACTTGAGAATGGCGAGGATACCCACACTCGGACTGATTATTTCCATGCTCCGGACCAGATCTTCATGCACGGCACGAGCCTTCTCGATGTCTTGTTGGATTTGGCGTTGCTCGATGCTCAGCTCGTTCGCCCGGAATTCCGGGACAAGCTTTTCATTCAAGGTTTTCAACTCCTTTTTGATTTCCCGCGTTTCCTCGACCAAGCGCTTGGCAAGTTCATCTCCGAGAAGCTCTCTTTCCTTGGGCGTGAGGGAGAGTTTGGAAATCTTCAATTCCAAATCGTCCACCTGTCGTTCCAACCCGATCAATTTTTCCCGGTGTTGCCACTCGGCCTCCTTGAGCTTCATCTCGACTGCGTCTTCATCCAATGCGAGCTGCCCTGCCGACTGTCTGATCTGAATCGCACCCGAGAGGGCGACCAACGCCCCCTCTTTGACTTCGGCACCTTCCTCCACTTCCCATTTGATCTCGCCCGAGCGGGTGGCAAGCACGTCCGTGGTGGGATTCACTGCGACTTCGCCACCGAAGGAACCCAACCACAAACGATCGGCAAGCGGATACGAATCAAGCGGCTTAACCACCGCCGCCGGTGGCTCCGCCGCGAAAGAAAGGCAGGGGAAACCTAAAAAGATGAGCAGTAGAAGTCCCTTCATTATCTCAGTTCCATGCCTTATCGTCCCACAACCAGACTTCC
>JBOFET010000259.1:0-2598 GCA_051648225.1 Luteolibacter sp. | reverse complement strand
TGGCGGCGGTGGCCTTGCGGTCCTCCAGAAACGCGCGGAAAGGCGCGATGCCGGTGCCCGGACCCACCATGATCACGTCGGTCGCACCATCCGGCGGCAGGCGGAATGCGTTGTTCGAATGGACGAAAACGCGTGGCTTCACGTCTGGAGCCGCCCGGTCGGAGAGGAAGGTGGAGCAAATCCCACCGCGCTTGCGGCCGAAAGTTTCGTAACGGACGATCCCAACGCAGAGATGCACCTCGCCCGGATGGGCCCGTGGGCTGGAGGCGATGGAGTAGAGCCTGGGCTGGAGCTTCTTGAGATTCCCGACGAAGTCCTCGCCATCCACAAAATCGGCGGGGTGGTCGATGACTAGGTCGATCAAATCGCGGCCCCAGCAGAAATCGTCATAAGCCTTTTTATCGTCCGCTGCGACGAGCGAGCGGAGGAAGGGTGAGCCACTCTTCGCCTGCCATTTTTGAATGATGGATTTGTTGAGCGAGCCGATGTCGTAGTGGCGGATGAGTGCTTCGCGCAACGGCACTTCATCCCCGTCTGGCGTCGGAACATCGCCCGGCTTGAAGGGCAGGTTCGCGATGATTTCGTCAACGACATCGGGCGGGTTCAAGGGGAACACCCCGAGCGCGTCTCCCACCTCATACGCAAGGTCGGAACCCTCAAGGGACAGCGCGATCTGGTGCGTCTGCTTCTCACCGGGGCCATTTAGATTCCGGTTCTCCAGAACGGCAGCCGGGAAGGGATTGCTCTTGGAGTAGCCGGTGTCCAGTGCCTCGGTGGCAAGCAGATCCACGGTGGCACGCGCTCCGCCCGGGGCGAGGGTTGCCAGCACTCCTGCGGACCATTGGGCGTAAGGCAGGTCTGCGTCCACATCCACATCCATTCGTGAAAACATCCGGTTTGCCCCGAGTGCGGAAAGCCGGGTGTCGAACTCGATGCCGCATTTGCAGAAATCCGGGTAACTCGTATCGCCCAGCGCCAGCACCGAATAGGAAACGCCCTCAAGTCGCGGTGCCGCATCGCTCATCAGCCACGTGTGGAGATCTGCGGCGGAGTCCGGTGGCTCACCGTCGCCATAGGTGGAGGTGATGATCAGTAAATGACGCTCCCTCGCCAGCCGCGTGCGATCATAGGCAGCCATGTCGTGGATCTCCGCCTGGAAATTTTCCTTCTTCAGCGTCTTCACGAGTTTCTTGGCCAGGCCCTCCGCCGTGCCCGTCTGCGAACCGTAAACCACCGTCACGGGAACGGCTGGGCTTGCCGGAGCGGTGGCACTTCCGGGGGAAAGCGCTTGGGAGAGAAACGCATTGAGCCATGCACGTTGCTCCGCATTGAACGGAGCGTCATCGGGGAGTTGAATCGGAAAAACCATTGCTTTGTGAGGAGGCATCCATCGCCGGGCAGCGGAACGTGTGCGAGGGAATCACAGCGTTCAAGCCCGTTTCGTGCCAATCCCCAAGGCGTTCCGCAGCGCCAGAAAATGAGTCAAAATCGGTGACCAAGCAGTCGTCGGGCCACTCAGGACTTCCAATTGAGAGCGCCCTTTTTCAGCGCATAAACGTAGGCGAAAACAAGGATCCCGGCAAATCCCGCCATGCTCACCAGCGCCGTCGGCCCTTCAGCGGCGAGATCCCGGAATTGCACCGCCCACGGATACATGAACACCACCTCGATGTCGAAAATCACAAACAACATCGCCACCAGATAGAACTTCACCGAGAACCGCGGCGACCCCTCGCCGATGGGCAGCATCCCGCACTCGTAAGCGCTGTCCTTGGTGGCGTTTCGCTTCGCGGAGCGGCCGAATACCACGCTCAAGGTCAGGGTGGAAACGGCGAAGCCAAGCGCGAGCAGCACTTGAAAAAGAACGGGAAGGTAGTCTTGCGGCATGAGATCTTCGGGGTCGGCGGGGATTGCTTAAGGCGGGACGCCGGAAATAGGGAGAAAAAAAACCCGTGCCCTCATCGGACACGGGTTGGAGAGGAATCAGATGCGATCAAGCGTCCTCTTGGGCGGCCGCCTCTTGAGCTGCGGCGTAGGCGCTGGACGCCTCGTGGACACGGGCAGTTCCCTTGTATTCCTTGCCGATCTTTTCGACCAAGCCGCGGGTCACCAGGTTCTGGAGCTTTTCATAAGCGCGGAGGCGGAGCATCTCCTCGCCACCACTCACCGCGTTGCGGACTTTGAGATTGGCGAAAACGCGCTCGAAGAGATCGTTGAAGCCAAATATTTTTTTGTCAGCAAGGACATTGCAGAGCTCATCGGTGACATGGTCGGGGAGACGACGTGAGAAGCGGGTACGTTTCGTGGTAATTGCCATAGCGACGTGAAGCTACACCTCTTTGTGACAAAAGCGACTCAAAAAAATGCCCAGTATCACAAACGCATGAAACTATTACGCAAGACTTAATTTCCAAAACATCCGGCCTATTAGAAATATCTCCCCGCATGCCCCCTTGACAGGTCGGCGATTTTGGCCAATCTCCGCCTCCCGCCGCGTCGGTAACGTGGCGGAAACACGACTCCCATGAAAAAGGACCTTCATCCGAAATACAATCCGGTCGTCTTCGTTGACATGACCACCGGCAAGCGCTTCATCAG
>JBOFET010000258.1:0-8765 GCA_051648225.1 Luteolibacter sp. | reverse complement strand
GGCCAAAGCGCCGCAGACCGTAAGGTCTTTTCAGTTCTCATGCGTCGCGACTTTGAATTCTCGTTAATGGCACGGAAAGTCCATGAAGAAGAAATGGATCCCGTCACCACACGATATGATACGACCGGGGCGATATTCGGCTACAAATACGATGGTTGGATTCTTCTCATCAAAGATCCTAGCGGCAAAATCGTTCTCACCAAAGCCACCTCCACGATCCATGAAAAGTTTCCTGAGAAAGCAGATAAATTGAAGAAAGGAAGTGCTTTCGACCGTTCGTTGGACGAGACAGGAAAGCTGAGATGATTCTAGCAGATCATAAGAGTTGAGCACGACACTACAGAGCGATGCTCCGATGCACCCAAGATCGGAATCCGGGCATTTTTGTCTCATTCGAGACCCCATCCAAGACTGCCGCCTCAAAGGCCAGATCGGATTCGAACCTGCCCGATCTTTCACTTGCGTTCGGCGACGTTGCGCTCATTCAAGATAGGGATTGCCCGTCGCTTCGACACCGATGCTCGTCGAAAGTCCGTGGCCGGGGTAAACCTTGGTTTCCGGTGGCAGGACCATCAGCTTCTTGTCGATGCCTTGGAGCAATTCCTGAGTGTTCCCGCCCGGCAGATCGGTCCGACCGATCGAACCTGCGAAGAGCGTGTCGCCCGAGAATAAAACACCCTCGCCCGCCAGGTGGAAGGTCACGCTGTCGGGCGAGTGCCCCGGCACGTGGGCGAGCGAAATGTCCATGCCGGCAAGGCACAGCGGCGAATTCATTTCGAAGAGCCGATCGACCTCGTATGGGGTGACGGAAATCGGCATGCCCCAAGCACGAGCGGCGGACTCCAAGGTCAAGTCCTTGGAGTAGTCCGCGTAGGCGTGGAGCCGTGCGCCAAGTTCCCGGAGCGCTGCGGCATCGGTCACGTGATCATAATGTTGGTGAGTCAGGAGCACGTCATCCACACGCACGCCGCGACGGGTCACCCACTCGGCTGCTCCGCCGGGCGCATCGATGAGGAGATTGCCATCTGGAGTCTCGATGAGGTAGGCATTTGTCTGAACAGGACCGCCGGTGTAGAGGGAAAGTTTCATAATCGCCGGAAGCTGCACGGCGCTGGTGGACGAGGTAAAGCGAAACCAACGCCCGGAACGGAATCGAGTGCCCGGAAACTTCGCGCTGGCCGTTGATTTCAAATGCGTGGAACATCATCGGCAGCAATGAGGAACACCGGATTCCGGCTTGACGTTCCTGCGACGAATGCCGAGCTTTTTCTATTGTTCTTCGAAGTTCGTTAACCTCGGTTGATTTTTTCCGAGTTTATCTGCGGAATAAACGCAGCTCACCGATCTCGCAGGGCCCATCAATTTCCCACTTACTCTCTCATTTTCAACACACTCCATGTTTAAAAAGCTTTTTGGAAATCTGTTCTCCAATGATATCGGCATCGACCTAGGCACTGCGAATACACTGATCAACGTCAAGGACCACGGCATCGTTTTACGCGAACCTTCCGTCGTCGCGGTCAGGTCAGGAACCAATGAGGTGCTCGCCGTGGGGGATGATGCGAAACGAATGCTTGGGCGAACGCCCGGAAATATCGTCGCGATCCGGCCTTTAAAAGACGGCGTCATCGCGGATTTCGAGGTGACCGAGGCCATGCTGCGCCACTTCATCCGCAAGGTGAACAAGGGTCGCCGGTCGAACCCACGAGTGCTCATCGCCATCCCTTCCGGGATCACTGAAGTTGAGCGCCGCGCGGTCCGCGAATCCGCCGAGCAGGCTGGAGCCCGTGAGGTTTACCTGATTGAGGAGCCGATGGCGGCGGCGATCGGCGTGGGTCTGCCAGTCCAGGAAGCCGCAGGAAACATGATCGTGGACATCGGCGGCGGGACCACGGAAGTGGCACTGATTTCCCTCTCCGGCATCGTCTATGCCCGCAGCGTGCGCACCGCCGGGGACGAGTTGGACGAGGCCATCATCCAATACATGAAGCGTGCCTACAACCTGATGATCGGCGAGCGCACTTCGGAGGATATCAAAATCCGCCTCGGCTCCGCCGCTCCGCTGCCTAAGGAAATGACCATGGAGGTCAAGGGACGCGATCTCGTCGCAGGACTTCCCAAAACCATCACCATCACCTCGCAGGAAATCCGCGAGGCCATGGCGGACCCCCTCAGCACCATCGTTGACGCCGTCCGCACCACTCTCGAACGCTGCCCGCCGGAACTTGCCGCCGACCTTGTCGATCGCGGCATCGTACTAGCCGGTGGCGGCGCGTTGCTCAAGGGGCTTGACCGCCTTTTGCGAGAAGAAACCGGGCTGCCGGTCCACATCGCCGAGGATCCCCTCAGCGCCGTGGCCGAAGGCACCGGCAAGGCACTTCAGGAGCTAGCCCTCCTCAAGCGGGTCACCAATTCCGAGCGCTAAGCGACCCCCGCCGGGGCCATCCAGGCCAATGAAGCCGCTCAATCTCATCGCTTTATTGCTCTTCCTCGGAGGAGCCGTGTGGGCACTCACCCGCAGCGAGCGGGCCGTGCGCGAGGTGCAGGATCTTTATTTTTCCACAATGTCGCCGTTCCTGAAATCCGGTTCAAAAATGGAGACCCGGGCACGTGATTTTCTCCGGGAAACCCGCCACTCCAAAGAACTTGAAGTCGAACTTGCCGCCATCCGCGGCGAGCTGGGCCGCTTGCACATCATCGAGTCCCGATACCGCGATCTTGAACGAGAAAACGAGCGACTCCGCCACGCGCTGGACTACAAGAAAAACACCCAGTTCGACGTGGTGCCCGCCCAAGTCATCCGCCGCCAGCCCACCACTTGGTGGCAGACGGTGGACATCGACGCCGGTCAGGAACGCGGCATCGGCACCCAGCTCGCCGTGCTGTCCAACGAAGGCCTCGTCGGAAAAATCGACCGGATCTACGACGGCCAGAAACGCTCCTCAGTACTGCTGCTCACCGACGAGAAATGCCAGGTCTCAGCCCGCGTCGAAGGCTCTCCGGAAGTGGGCATTCTCAGCGGCCAACGCGGTAGGTTCGACGGCAGCCCGCTGCTACGCCTCCGATTTCTATCCACCGACGCGGCGCTCCGGCCCGGGCAGCGCGTCTTCACCACCGGCCGGGGAGGAATCTTCCAGCCTAACATCCTACTTGGAACCATCGATTCCCTCGAAAAAGGCGCGCTGGATTCCGAAGCTCTCGTCCGTCCAGCGGTGAACTTCGCGGATCTCAGCTCGGTTTTCGTCGTGCTTTCCGCCGATCCCTAGCCCGTCCGTGATTCGCTACTCGTTCATCATGATCCTGCTTCTGCTCGCCTCCTTCGTGGTGCAGCAGTTCCTCCCCGCATTCACGGGCATCCACCAGTCCCGCGTCCTATTAGTCCAGCTGGTGTTCCTGTGCGAGGCGGTGACCGTGGGCCAGCCGACGATGCTACTGCTCGCCTTCATCGGCGGATTCCTGTGGGACGCGCACTGTGCGATCGGGCCACACGGCGGGGATCCGGAAGTTTACACCCAGCAGGTGGAGTCGCTCCGATTCGGCTATTCGATCCTCCTGTTCGGCGCGATGGGCTTCCTGATGCAGGGCATCCAGCCGCTTTTCAAGCAGGGGAAATGGCAGTTTTCCGCGCTCTTGAGCGGCATCGCCATCTTCCTCTATCTGGCCGCAGAGTATGCCATCATCAACTTCGTCCGCGGCGAGTTCGTGCTTTCTCAAGCCACACTCACGCAGATGGCCTTCACCTCGCTGTTGACGATGCTTTTCTCACCGGTCGTCTTCTGGATGCTTTTCAGCATCGCGAGGGCCTGCAGCCACTCGATCAATCCCGACGCCGGAAAAAAACGCCAGAAGTCCCGCTGACGCCATGGAACCCAGCTACCGCCTCCGACTCTATCTACTGACAGCCCTCGTGCTTGTCGGCTTCGGCGTGCTGCTGACCCGGTTGTATGAATTCCAGATCGAGCGACGTGCCGATTTCCTCCAACTCGTCCCCGGGAACCGCACCGTCACCGTGCGCGAGCCGGGCATCCGTGGGGAAATCATCGACCGGAACGGCATTCCCCTCGCCCGGAATTCCCGCAGCTACGAAGTTTCGTTCAACCTCGACGAAATCCGCCAAGCCTATCTCACCCAACATGTCGAGGACCCCACGATCGACCGCCTCGCCCGCGAGAACGGCATGCCTCGGAAGCGCTCGGAGAAAGACATCGTCGCGATTGTCAAAGACGGCCCGATCCATGTCCTCGGCGATCCCAGCCTCAAGCTCGCCCGGAACTTCAAAGCGGGCGACCTGCGGACCCATTTCCTCACCCACGGCGGCCTCATCCCCTACAGTTACCGCTCGGATCTCACCTACGAGGAGTTCGCAAAATTCGCGGAGCACAACCTCGAGCTCCCCGGCGTCTATCCGAGTCTCCGCGCGCAGCGGCAATACCCGTATGGCGCGCTTGCCAGTCATGTGTTAGGCTATTTGAAACAATGGGAAAAAGGTGATGTCCCGGAAAGCGCCACCCGCAAATTCAACCACTACATCGGCGATGAAAAAGGCATCGCCGGAGTGGAGTTTTCCATGGACGAAATCCTGCGCGGGCCGGAAGGCCAGAAGACCATCGTGAAGGACGAAAAAGGCCGCACCATCCGGATGTCGGACTACACCCAGCCCGGCGTCGGAGCCAAGGTCCGCCTCACCCTCGACGCCCGCGCCCAGTATCTGTTGGAAAACACGCTGCGTCTCGCAGGTCGCGCGGCAGGCGTGGTCATGGATGTGAACACGGGCGAGGTGCTCGCCATGGCCTCCATCCCGGACTACGATCCGAATGATTTCATCCCCAGCATCTCGCAAAAAAACTGGGATGCCTATCGCGCGAACCTCCAGCTCGCCCCGTTTACTAACCGAGCGATCTCGGAGTTCACCCCCGGTTCCACCATGAAGATCCCGACCGCCGTGGCCGGAGCGCTTGCGGGAATGGCTACCCGCAATTTCTCCTGCGACGGCTATGTCACCTACGGGAACAAACAAGTCGGCTGCTGGATCTGGAACAAAAGCAAAGGCAGACACGGGAACCAAAATCTCTCCCAAGCCGTCCAACAGTCGTGCAATCCCTATTTCAACAAGCTCGCTAACACCATCGGCTGGAAGGCGATGGTGGACGGATGCTCGATCGTCGGCATCGGTCGCAAAACCGGCATCGAACTGCCCAAGGAAGACGCCGGCATCCTGCCTGGGAGCCGTGCTTGGCGCGCCATGTTCCCCACCCTCGTAATGACTCCGCACGAGACGGCCGGTCTCTCCATCGGCCAAGGCACTTCCCTAGCCACTCCGCTCCAGATGTGCGCCGTCGCCGCCACCATGGCGAACGGCGGGAAATACTACCGACCGCGCATCGTCAAGGAAGCCGTCTCCGAAGACGGCAAGATCCTCGTCGAGGACAAGCCCAAGCTGGAAGTGGATCTCATCCAGTCGGGCATCAAGGCAAGCGACATCGAACTCATCCGCAAAGGCATGTCGATGTCCACCAACAAGCCGGGCGGCACTTCGGGAAAAGTAAGACTATCTAACATCGAAGCAGCCTCCAAGAGCGGCACCGCCCAGTCCTCCGACAACGGGAAAATGTCCAACAACTCATGGATTATGAGCTTCGCCCCCTACGAGAATCCGCGCTACGCCATCTGCATCATGGTCCAGAACGGCGGCTCCGGCGGCGGCGTCTGCGGCCCACTCGTCAATCTCGTCTATCGCGGACTCTTCGCCCGCGACAACGGGGTCAAGCTGCCCTTGAGGCCGATGAAGAAATTCGCCGGCAACACCGACCGCATTGAAACCACCATCGAGATCACCCCGGAAATGATTGCCGCCGTCGAGGCCGGAGAAATCGGCTCCAGACCTTTTGTGGGGCCACCTGCCCCGGATCTATCCGACCCGGCCGTGATCGCTGCCGCCCAAGCCGAAGCTGAGGCGGATGCTGGCGAGACCGGTGAGGAAGCCGCCGGGATTTCCACCGAGATCCGACCCACTGTTTCCACCGCTGAGACCCCCACCCCGAGCATCACCCCCGAGGTCGATGCCGAGGGTTCCGTGATCCCAAAAGCCATTCCCATCCAGGAAAACTGATTTTCTCCAACCCCATCTATCAACTCCAACCCGCTCAATACCATCAACATGATCCAACATATCAAGAGACTTCTCGGAATCGGCAAACCCGACCCCACGAGAGGTAACAGCATCATCGTCAACGTCGAGAAACTGGAGCGCCGCGTGGCGCTGCTAGAGAACGGCATCCTTGAAGAATACACCGTCGAGCGCGAAGGCGACCAGAACATCGTCGGCGGTATCTTCAAGGGCCGCGTCAAGAACATCGAGGGCGGTCTCAAGGCGATGTTCGTGGACATCGGCCTGGACAAAAACGCCTTTCTCCACTTCTGGGACGCCATCCCCGCCGCTCTCGACGGCGGCCTCGAGGAAATCCAGCGCGAAGGGAAAAAGAAGCAGCAGAAAAAAATCAGCTCCAAGGACATCCCGGACATCTACCCGATCGGCTCGGAAATCGTCATTCAAGTTTCCAAGGGACCCATCGGCACCAAAGGACCGCGTGTCACAACTAACATTTCTCTGGCAGGCCGCTACCTCGTGCTCATGCCCTACACCGAGCAGTTCGGCATCTCCCGCAAGATCGAGGATCCCAAGGAGCGGCTCCGCCTTCGCAAGATCGTCCAGAAGCTCGCCGTGCCCGAGGGCATGGGCATCATCATGCGCACCATCGCCCAAGGCACCCGCGCACGCCACTTCGTGCGCGACTTGCACATGCTCCTCGAGCAGTGGGATGAAATCGAAGCCCGCCGCGCGAACAACCCGGCACCTGCCTGCATTTTCCAAGAACCCGGCCTCATCGAGCGCACCGCACGTGATTTCCTCACCGACGAGATCGACCAGGTCATCTGCGACGACGCCGCCACTACGGAAATGATCCGCACCGTGGCCGGAAAAATCTCTCGCCGTGCCAAGCGCCGCATCCACCACATGCCATCCACCGCCGGTCAGCCACTTTTCGAACGCGTCAATATCCAGAAGCAAATCGACGAAGCATTTTCCCGCCAGGTCTGGCTCAAGTGCGGCGGCTACATCGTCATCGACGAGACCGAGGCGCTTATCGCCATCGACGTCAACACCGGGCGCAACCGCGGCTCCAAGGATGTCGATAAAATGATTCTCGAGACGAACGTCGAGGCCGCTGTCGAAGTCGCCCGCCAGCTCCGCCTCCGCAACATCGGCGGACTCGTCGTCATCGACTTGATCGACATGCGCCACCGCAAGGACCAGCAGACCGTTTACAAAGCCATCAAGGAGCGGCTCAAGCGCGATAAGGCCAAGACTCAGGTGCTCCAGATTTCCCCGGTCGGTCTGATGGAAATGACCCGCCAGCGCCTCAACGAATCGCTGCGCGATTCCATGTATGAACCCTGCCCGTATTGCCAGGGTCGCGCTCGGGTGAAGACACCGATGACGATGTCTGTGGAAATCCAGCGCCGCCTCAACACCGTCATCCAGAAACACCGTGATTCCATCGGAGACATCATCGTCGTGGTAAATACCGACGTGCTCAACCGCTTCAAAAGCGAGGATGCCAAGCTGCTAGGCGAACTCGAACGCTCCCACTCTGGCCGTTTGATTTTCCGCTCGGACCCCACGCTTAACCGCGAGCGCTTCGCCATCATCGACGCCGCCACGGAGAAGACCATCGACCAAGGTTGAAGCGGTCGCCTGGAGGGATCCGGCTCACGGGAGCCGGATTTTCCCGAATTTCAAAACGCCGGGAGGTTACAACCTCGCTGGCGGGAAACGGTCAGTCATCATCATCATCGTCGTCATCCCCACTGGGAGCGCTAGGAACGGTGCCTGTGAAATAGGTGATTCCATTTCTCTCAATCGCGATGGGAAGACTTGCGGGATCGGAAGCCAAGGGGAGTTCGCCAGGGCTGTTAGGACTTGTTTCGAAGTCGGCGCGCCCCTCGGTGTCATCGTCATCCACGGTCAAAACAATCGGCCCCAAAATCGTACCGTTCACGACCACGTCGTAGGTTCCGACGGAGAGTCCGTCGGCAGTGATGTCCAAGGAAATTTTACCCGTCGCGAGTTTTTGATAGGTGACCACCACGGTGCTTCCGGCCGGTGCTGCTGAAGTTGCGGTGAGGTTGATGGAAACTTCCTCCTCGTCATCATCACCGGTGTGGTCCGCATCGTCCTCGTCGGTGGCTCCGTCGTTGTCGTCATCCGAGTCGTCGCGATTGTTGGTAGAGTCGCCGTCGATGTCGTCGTCCTCACCATTGAGGACTCCATCGGCATCGGTGTCTGGGTCGGTGTGGGTGCTGTTGCCACGATTGTCACCATCGATGTCACTGTCGCTGCCGTCACTCACGTCGTCTCCGTCTATGTCGTCTTCGTCGATGTCGTCGTCGGCAAGGCCGTCGCCGTCGATGTCGTCGTCCTTGACGAGGCCGTCTGGACCATCGTCATCGAGGCGGCCATCGCCATCCATGTCGGTTTCCGAGGCATCATCGTCCTTGCGGCCATCGCCGTCGATGTCGTCTTCAGTCGGGTCATCGTCGTTGCGACCATCACCATCGATGTCGAGTTCGCCAAGTGAGTCGTCGGGGAGGCCGTCGTCGTCCATGTCGTCTTCGGCAGGATTGTCATCACCGAGCCTGTCACCGATGTACTGGCCGGCGTAGGGACCGCTTCGGGCGATGCCGCCGTCGATGTTGTCGTCGAG
>JBOFET010000257.1:0-5094 GCA_051648225.1 Luteolibacter sp. | reverse complement strand
GTTGGGACGACCATTCCTCGATCAAGCGGAAACCTACGGCCAACAGCGTGGGTCCGAGGAAAACCCCCACCAGCCCGAAAGCGAGCGCCCCGCCGATCACTCCGCAAAAAATCAGAATGAAAGGCATTTTACTGCCTTGGCTGATCAGATAAGGCCTCAGGAAGTTGTCCACGCTGCTGATGGCGAGTAGTCCCCACAGGGCGAGAAATATCCCGAATCCCGGCTTGTCCTGAGCGAACAACCACAACGTGGCCGGAACCCAAATCATCGGCGGGCCGAAGGGAATCACCGCGAAAAAGAACGTTAGCACCGAGAGTAACACCGCACCCGGCACCCCGGCGATCCAGAACCCAAGTCCTGCGACCAAAGCCTGGGCGATGGCCGTACCGAGGATTCCATAAATCACCCCGCGCACCGTGTCACCGGCCACCTTGAGTAAATGTTTGCCCCTCCCGCCCGCGAGCCGATCGACCGCGATGGACAGACGTTCCGAAAGCACCGCCGCGTCGCGCAGCAGGAAAAATGCGAGAAACGCACTCAGCAACACTTGCGTTACCCCCTGGCCCACGGCGAGGCCCACGGCAATCAATCCGCTCCGCGCCCATACCAGAAAGCGGCCCAACAAGACAACCACATGGGGCGTCGGCGGCCTTACTTCTTCTTCCACCATTTCACTGCTTCCATTCACCGGTGGTGCGTCCCGGATCACCGGCTCCGCACCATTTTCGATCACGATTTTCGGACGTTGCGGGGTGATTTTCACCTCCTTGTCGAGTTGCTCCATCCAGCGGTCCCGATCCTCCGCAAAGTTGGCCCACACACCCGCCAACTCCGTTCCCACCACTGGCGTCTGAGCGACCCACGCAGGGGCCTGCTTCGGCGCACCCATAAACCACTTGCGGGTCGCTTCCGCCAAATCCTTGCCATCCTGCGCCAGGCTGAAACCGATCAGCAAGATCGGCCCGGCAAGCAATACCGTGAGCGTCAGCGTCACAAAGCAAGCTGCCAAAGTCCGGGATCCGCGGAACCAACGAGTGAAACTCCGTTGCAACGGATGCAAAGAATAAGCCAGAATCATGGCCCACAAAAGCGCGGTCATGAAAGGGCGCAGCACCGAAAAGCACCCCATCAAGAGGAGCAATAACGCCAATCCACCTAGCAGCGGTTCGATCTTGAAGCGTTTGTGTAAGTTGTCTGAAGACATGGATTGCTGGTAGCCTAATCAGAATTCGCCCGACCTGCCAGCGAGTTTCACAGGGTTTTTTGAAAGAGCTCCTGCTGGGATCGCCGGAACATGCTGCAATCTCTGCATAAAACAAAAACGCCCGGGCTTTCGTCCGGACGTTTTGTGTGGATTGAAATACGGCAATCGCCGGATTTAACGGGAGTAAAGTTCGACGATGAGCTGCTCGTTGACGAGGGGGTCGATGTCCTCACGATCCGGTATGCGGGTCACAGTGGCTTCGAGTTTGTCCTTGTCCACCGTGAGCCAATCCTTGATCGACATGGCCTGCGTGAGGTCCGTCATGCGGTTCACGAGCTGTTGCGAAGAAGGACGGGCACCGACTTTGATCACGTCGCCTGGCTTCACTTGGAAGCTGGCGATGTCAACGGTGCGGCCATTCACCAGGATATGGCCGTGGTTGACGGATTGACGGGCGGCTTGGCGGCTGTTGCCGAAGCCAGCGCGATAAACCACGTTGTCGAGACGGCATTCGAGAAGCTGGAGAAGAATCACACCGGTGATACCACGGCGGCGAGAAGCTTCCTCGTAGTAGCCGCGGAACTGCTTTTCGAGCACTCCGTATTGGAAACGAAGCTTCTGCTTTTCGCCAAGAGCGACGGAGTATTCGCTTTTCTTCTTACGACCGGCACGGACGCCGTGCTGGCCGGGTGGGAAATTGCGGCGTTCAAATGCTTTGGATGGGCCAAAGAGAGAGACACCAAAACGGCGGCTGATCTTTGCGCGTGGACCTGTATAACGTGCCATATAAGAATTTCTAAAAAGGTTAGGACTAGACGCGGCGAGCCTTTTTCGGGCGGCAACCGTTGTGAGGAATCGGGGTCACGTCGCGGATGGAAAGAATTTCCAGACCAAGACCTTGCACGGCACGCACGGCAGACTCACGGCCGGAGCCTGGCCCCTTGACGCGGACATCAACTTCCTTGAGACCGTGTCCCATCGCTTGGCGGCAGGCGTCCTGAGAAACCACCTGAGCGGCATAGGCCGTGCTCTTGCGGGAACCCTTGAATCCCATCTTGCCGGCGCTGGACCAGCCAATGGCATTGCCACTTGGATCAGTCACGCTGACGAGGGTGTTGTTGAAAGTCGCGGTCACATGGACGATGCCGCGGGTGACATTCTTGGAGCCCTTGGCTTTGTGAATCTTGATCTCCTCCTCGCCCCCGCCGATTTCGGCGAAGATGTCGCGTTTGGCTTCCTTTTTCGGGGCTTCTCCGATGGGAGGAGTGGCGGCCGCTTCGGGAACAGGAGTGGTGGCGGGTGCTGGAGCTGCTACTGGCTCAACCGCCGGAACTTCGGCGGAATTTTGGTTGGTTTCTTCAGACATGATTACAAAAAATTACTTCTTCACGCCGACCGTCTTCTTCTTGCCCTTGCGAGTGCGGGCATTCGTGCGGGTGCGTTGGCCACGGACAGGCAATCCACGCTTGTGGCGGATGCCGCGGTAGCAGTTGATGGAGGTCAGGCGCTTGAGCTGCGATTGACGCTCACGACGAAGGTCGCCTTCCACCATGATGGACTCCGCCTGAATCACCTGAGCGATACGGACGAGTTGCTCCTCGCTGAGTTGTCCGGTGCGGATGTTTGGGTCAACCCCTGCGTGCTCAAGAATCTTCGCCGCTGTGGGGCGGCCGATGCCAAACATATAGGGCAGAGAAGCTTCGATGCGCTTCTCATTGGGAATTTCAATACCTAGGATACGTGCCATGATGTGCGTGATTTCGCGTGACCACGGAAGGTCGTCCAGACTGCACTGGCGGCCCCGCGGGGCGGGTGATTTAGCAGACCGCCGGGGGCTGGCAAGCGGTAAATGGAAAATTTCTCGCATCCGCGCGGTTTATTTCAATCGTGCGAACACCTGATTTTAAAATCGCGCCGCATCGTCAAAATGCAGCCGTTTCGAATGACTTCCCTACTGGACAAAGCCAAGGTGACTCCTAGTTTCCCTTCACTCGCACCGCACCCATGGAATCCACTAACGACTTGAGCCATCAGCTTCCCCCCGACGATGTCGCCGCCATCGATGAACTCGGACAAACCTATCAAGCTTTCCGCGCCGAACTCGCAAAAGCCATCGTCGGCCAAGAGCTGGTCATTGAGCAGCTCGCCATCTGCCTTTTCGCCCGAGGCCACGCGCTGCTAATGGGAGTGCCCGGACTGGCGAAAACCCTGCTGGTTTCCTCGGTGGCGCAGACGTTCGATCTTTCCTTCAACCGCATCCAGTTCACACCCGACCTGATGCCCGCCGACATCACCGGCACCGACATCATTCAGGAATCCGGCGTCGGTGGGAAACGCGAGTTCGAATTCATCAAAGGCCCGGTCTTCGCCAACATCGTCCTCGCCGACGAAATCAACCGCGCCCCGGCGAAAACTCAGTCCGCCATGCTCGAAGCGATGCAGGAAAATAAAGTGACGGTGCTCGGCACCACTTACGCGCTCCAGCCGCCGTTTTTCGTGCTCGCCACCCAAAATCCCATCGAACAAGAAGGCACCTATCCCTTACCGGAGGCACAACTCGACCGCTTCATGTTCCTCATCGAGGTCGGTTATCCATCGTCCGCCGAAGAAAAGGAAATCGCCCGCGCCACCACCGGCACCGCCCGGCAAGTTCTCAATCATTTGCTGGATGGGGAAAAAGTCATCGCCTTCCAACAACTCGTCCGCCGGGTGCCCGTTCCCGAGCACCTCTACGACTATGCGGTGAAAATTGTCCGTAAGACTCGCCCGGGCGAACCCGAGTCGCCGCAATGGATCAAGGACACCGTCGGCTGGGGTGCCGGCCCGCGCGCCGTGCAGTATTTGATCCTCGGAGCGAAATCCCGCGCCGCCCTGCGTGGCGCTTACATGGCTTCACTGGAAGATCTGGAAGCCATCGCTCCATCCGTGCTCACCCACCGTGTGATCACGAATTTCTCCGCCGAATCGCAGGGGATGACCTCGAAAAAAATCGTCGAGCGGCTGATCAAAGAGATGCGGGAGGATTGATGCACAGTTTCATCGACAGCACCCTCCTTTCCCGCCTCGGCTCGCTGCCCATCGAGTCACGCGCGCCGATGTTAGGAAATGTCGCGGGAAAACACCGCTCGCCCCACCGAGGATCTTCGGTTGAGTTCGCGGAATATCGAAAATACGTCCCCGGTGATGACACCCGGCGGCTCGATTGGAAAGCCTTCGCCCGCTCCGACCGCTTCTACATCAAGGAATTCGAGGCCGATACCAACCTTCGCGCCTACTTCGTCGTCGATGCCTCCGGCTCGATGAACTTCACCGGTGGTGGCGAGTCCAAGATCCAAGTCGCCCGCCGCATCGCCGCCTCACTCGCCTACTTGTTAGTCAACCAAGGCGACGCCGCCGGACTCTCGATCTGCACCGACAAGCTCCACCTCGAAGTCCCGCCCAGCCGCCGCGCCGCCCACCTCGAACGCTTTTTCTCCACCCTTGGCAGCATCCAGCCTTCCGGAGAAACCGGCCTACTCGCCGCACTTCACACCATTTCAGAAAAAATCAGCCAGCGCGCCTCCGTCGTCATTCTATCCGATCTCTTCACTGATCCTGCCGCACTTGGCGACGCGCTTCAGCATCTTCGTTATCGCAAGCACGACATCTCCGTCTTCCACCTGATGGACCCTCTGGAACTCGGCTTCGAGTTCGACCGCCCGCACCGCTTCGTCGATCTGGAAGACGGCACCTCCATCGTCGCCGAGCCCAATCTCATCGCGGACGAATACAAAGCAGCGCTGCGTGATTTCCTCACCACAGTCCGCGCCAAGTGCCACGACGCCGCCGCCGACTACCAACTCGTCACCACCGACACCCCGCTCGAACCGCTGCTCCGCGATTTCCTCACC
>JBOFET010000256.1:0-12837 GCA_051648225.1 Luteolibacter sp. | reverse complement strand
CGTGGTAGCTCGCCACATTGAGGCATTCGATTTCTAGCGGCCGCGGCACCCGGCGGAGCAAATCCGCAGCAAAGACAAGGGCACCCTTGAGTAAAATAATCACCACCAAAGTGCCATCCGGGAAGTCCCGCTCGATCTCAAGAGCCATCGAATCAAGACGTTTCTCGATCACCGCCTCATCAATCAAAATCCGCTCAATATCATTCCGCATGGAGAAGGCATAGAACCCTCAGCCGCAGACGCCAAGCTCGAATCGGCTCAGATGCCGGACCGCGAGCCTCTGGACTCGCACTTCCAGAAGATCAACGCTCGCGGCGGAATTTCAGAACACGCTCGCCCTCCCGATAATAGTCGAGCCGGTCCCGGGCATGAATTTCCAAAAACGACGGATCTTCGCGCAGCGCTCTGTATTCGATCTGATGGTATTCGCGGTCTGCATTCACCGTCGCTTCGCGCTGTTTCGCCAATTCCAGCTTGGCCTCAAGCTTCTCTAACTCTCGACGCTGAGGGAAAGCAGTCGCCACTACGACGAACCCGATCGACATGCAGAAGACGACGAACACCACACGCTGCACCCCCCGGATGGCCCGTGTCCGGGCTTCCAAGCGGGTGAGTTTCAGTCCTGCGGTCGATCGTTTCGCCATGCTCCGCCCTCAGGAGTCTCTCAAATCATCAAATTGTCAAGAAAACTAAGGGACACGCTCACCCGACAAATCACCCGACCATCAATGGTCCAGCTTCAGTTTTTTCAACTTCGGCTCGACGACATACCGGCAGTAGGAGTTGTTCGATTTGTTTTGGTTATAATAATTCTGGTGATAGTTCTCCGCCGGATAGAACTCGGTGGCTTTGGTGATTTCGGTCACAATTGGGTCCTTGAAATTCGCCTTGGCAGAAGCTTTCGAGGCCTCCGCCGTCTTCTTCTGTGCATCCGATTCATAGTAGATGGCCGAGCGGTATTGTGTGCCGACGTCGTTCCCTTGTCGGTTCAACGTCGTCGGGTCGTGAAGATCCCAGAACCAGGCGAGAATTTTCTCGAAGGAAATTTTCTTGGGATCGAACACCACCCGCACCACCTCCGCATGACCAGATTCACCGGTGCAAATGTCTTCGTAGGTCGGATTCTTCACCTGCCCACCCATGTAGCCGGACGTCGCCGAGTAAACCCCATCGAGTTGGCGGTAGGCAGCGTCGATACACCAGAAGCAACCCGCTCCAAGCGTAACAGATTCCGCCCCTGCGGGCACTTCAGGCAATTTAGCGGGTTGTTTGTCGGCAAGGGTCATGACTTTCTGAGGTTGGCACGAGGCAAGGGTTGGAATGAGGAGCAGCAGCGAAAGGGCGAGTCGGCGATTCATGCTCGTAGGATACACTTCACAGACATTTGTTCCCGAAAAAAGATGATGGCCGCTATTTTTGGGATTTGAGGCCTGTTTCAATTCCTGAGTTCGAGATCTTGCTCATCCACTGCGCGGGTGGGAACCGGAATTCAAACAGGAGCGTTACCCGCCGTTGGATGCAGCGTCTTGTGTGCCCAGCATGGGCGTGATGTAAATGGCGTATAAGTCCCCTGTAGGAAAACCAGACATGAAAATGAAGAGACTACCATCTGGAGCCAACTGCGGAAGGGCGACCGACCGTGGGAAGGAAGGCTAGGAGAGTGCCCGAAGGGCTGCGCTAGCAGCAAAGCCAAAACATGCGAAGCCATCCTGCACAGACGGAGCGCAGCGGAGTCAAACCTGCGAGCCAATGGACAAGAACCGCATAGAAGGCCGATACGGCACGACGAGCTGGCACAAGCAAGCGACGAATAGGAGCGCGGTAGCTTCTTCAACCTCGTCTGGTTTACCCGTGGAGGTAAATGCGGCAGTTGTGCAGGGAAGCATCACGCTCTTACCTGGGGAATGGGAGCGCAGCGGACATGGAGGGCCTGACTGTTTCCAAACCCGCCCTCAAACCTGCCGGGAGCGATCCGGCCAGAAGTCAGCAGAGGCCATCGTAGTTGGAGAAACGAGCCGGGGGTGCGATGCCCGTGTAAACAAGGATACCGGAAGATTGACTCCGTTCCTCCATCCATGCGGTCAGGCTTCGCAGGATTTTCCGAGCTGCTAGCGCAGCCATGGCATTCACCCAGCGAAGGGCTGAACTGCATGGGAACGTCCTAACAGCCTGTTGAAAAATGCCCGGGTCCGAGCCGAGGGACGATCCAGGCATCGGCGTGCTGTCCGAGTGTTGGTTTCGAGTGATTCGGTCGAAAATCGATCCAGTGGGCGGCATATTGAACTTCGAGCCGCGACTTGACCCGCATCCGTCTTCCTCTCAGTGCGAAAAACGCCCCACGGACTCCTGCCAGCCATTGTTTGGGCGTGCCGCAGCCGGTCAGCTTGCGCATCAGCAGCGACAAATCGAATGCGAGCGCGGCGGCGAGTTGCCGTTTGGTGAGATTGGATTTCCCCCGCAGGGTGGTTCGTCGCAGGCCGCCGTGGTCGAGGACGTGGGCGAAGCTGCGTTCGATGAATTCGCCCCGCTTTCGCAGGAGCGCTTTGCCGCTGGCACTCTTCACGGCGCGGCGCGCCTTGTGGAGGACTTGCTTGATGATGGGGCTTTGGTTTTCCTTGCGGAGTTGGGCGGCATAAGGATCGCCGATGATGGTGCGGATGACGGAGAGGCTGGAGTGGTCGGGGGTGTCCTGGTCGAGCTGATAGCCGAGGAAGGTGCGCAGCGATAGGGAGTCGGCGCAACGGCTGGCGATGGAACGTTCGCTTGGGAGGTTTTCGAAGAAGCCGATCATGAGCATCTTGAAATAGACGGCGGGGTCGATGCCGGGGCGGCCGCCTTTGGCCGCGTCGGCATAGGCGGGCTTGCAGATCTCACGCACGCCTTCGGTGAAGCCGATCTGACTGAGGGTCTCGTCGAGCTTGCGATAGAAGGTGCTGGCGGTGGCTTTCGGCAGGCGTTTGGTTTCAACCCAGAACTGGGGCTGGGAGTCTGTGGCGTTGTCGCGGGGCTTGAACATGCTCGGATTTGAGATAAGCAGAATCACTGCGGTTTTTCAACAGGCTGCTAGTGGGGATTGCAGTGTCTCGCCTTGTTCGGCTTGAGGCGGACCCCGAAAATTGGACCAGAGGCTAAGCTATGATTGTCGTGGTCGGAGGCGGGGCTTGAACCCAACTTAAACCACACAAAATGAAAGCAAAACGAAGAAGACATGACCCCGAATTCAAGGCCCGCGTGGCGCTTGAAGCGCTCAAGGGCGTCCAGACCATTCAGCAGGTCGCCAAGGATTTCGACATCCACCCGGTGCAAGTTTCCGAGTGGAAGAAAGCCATGACCGCGGATACCAGCGGCGTCTTTGGACCCGGTCGGGAAAAGCCCGGAACCGAGGATTTCGAGCGGCAGCGCGACGGGTTACACGCCAAAATCGGGCAGTTGACCGTCGAGGTGGACTTCCTGCGCAAAAAGTCGAAACAACTCGGTCTGTGAGGGATCGCACCCGAGTTGGTCGAAAAGAATCATCCCGCACTGAGCATGAGAAAACAATGTGAACTGCTAGGCGTCGCCTGCTCGACGGCGACCTATCAGGCCGTGCCCGAGGACCCGGAAGACATCCGCATCAAACGTCTTCTGCATGAAATCTATTTGGTCGATCCGTGTCTTGGCAGCCGCAAGCCGGTGACGGTCCTCAAGCGCGATCACGGCGTGGACATCAACCGCAAGCGGGTGCGACGCCTTCGCCGCGAGATCGGCCACGAAGCGATCTGGTGCAAGCCGCGCACCAGTATCTCTGACTCTGGCCAGCGCAAATATCTCTAACTGATAAGGCATCTAACGATCACCCGGCTCGACCATGTCTGGTTCACGGACATCACCTACGTGCCGATGCCCGGCGGCCACGCCTACCTGTGCGCCGTGATGGACTGGGCATCGCGCAAGGTGCTCGGCAGGGCCGTTTCCAACACCATGGAAACCGGCCTCTGCCTGGAAGCCTTGGAAAACGCCCTGGCCACCACCGACCGCGTTCCGGAGATCTTCAACACCGACAAGGGCTACCAATTCACCTCCGCCGAATGGAACGGGAAACTGCTCGGTCTCGGCATCAAGATCAGCATGGACGGCCGCGGACGCTGGATGGACAACGTCTTCATCGAGCGGCTGTGGCGGAGCGTGAAATACGAGGAGATCTATCTGTTCGAGCACACCACCGTTCACGCGCTGCGGGCGGGCCTGAGGAAGTGGTTCGTCCGCTACAACGACTGGCGTCCCCATGAAACGCTGGGCAACCTGACGCCCACCATGGTCTATCAAACCGCCAGCCGGGCCGCCGCATGACCCCCGGCGCGGCGAATTTGGGAAGCCTTCGTTTCAGGCTCCGCACTTCGCTGCGCTACGCTTCGTTGCGTGCTGCGCCTTCCACTTCAGCTTCCCAAATTCGAGTCCTTACCCACTCCACCCTTGATCCATCATCCATGATCAACTACCTCTTTCCCGCAACCATAGCTTAGTTTAGCCCCGCCCTGGCCGGACTTCG
Source organism: Luteolibacter sp. (assembly GCA_051648225.1). Classification (GTDB taxonomy): domain Bacteria; phylum Verrucomicrobiota; class Verrucomicrobiia; order Verrucomicrobiales; family Akkermansiaceae; genus Luteolibacter. The sequence goes on along the minus strand of JBOFET010000256.1, from coordinate 8,309 downwards.
AGGTTCGCCATAGATCCAAGGTGGAGAAAATGGCCATGCCTTCCTGCGGCTTCGGGAAACTTTCTGTTGATTTGATGATGAAGTTAGATTGCTTGGGTTTTGGTTCGCACGGGGTTTCGTCAGGGCTTTCACAAAGGCTCTTGCGTCACAATTTAGCAGGAAACTGATGGATTCCTCGCAGAGACTGTCTTGGTCACCAAAAATTCACGATTCTCGGCGAGAGGAATCAAGGGCCTCGTTCCAGTGTTCCGACGACCTCACCGCCCCCACTTCCCGCTTGCCACTCACCACGTTCCACGCCCCAATCCAGCTGCATGGCCATCTTCGTGAGAATCCTCCGGCACACTTTCCGGTTTCCCCAACAGAGCGCACTCTCGCTGCTGATGGCGGTGGCCTGCACCTTGCTTGTGCTCGTCCTACCGGGCATCACCATGCAGTTCATCGACGTGATCATCGCGAAGAACCGCCCGGACCTCATCCTCCCCACCGCCGCGATCGGCGTGGGCGCGATCCTCGTGAGGCAGGCGCTTTTCACGCTGCGCACCTATTATAACAACGCGCTCGAACTCAAGCTCACCCACCTGATCCGCGTCGAGCTGTATGACAAGCTCCAGCGCCTGCCGGTCAAGTGGTTCGACTCTAACTCATCGGGCGAAATCATGTCCCGCGTCGCCAACGACGTGCCCACCACCAACCGCATCATCATCGAGGGCGTGGACCAAGCCATCGCCGCGCTGCTCCAGTTCCTCATCGTGATGGGATACATGCTCTGGTTCTCCTGGCAGCTCACGCTGGTCACCTTGATTCCCCTGCCCTTCATCGCCATTCTAACCACCTGGTGGAGCCGCCGCTCCGAGCCGATGTGGCGTGAGTCCTCCGAGGCCAGCTCCGCGCTGAATGCGATCCTCCACGACAACCTCTCCGGCATCCGCCAGATCAAGGCCTACACCGTCGAGCCACAGGCGTTAGAAACCTTCGACAAGGCATCCCGCAAGGTCGGTGAGAAGACCATGACGGTGATGCGCGGGCAATCGCTGGTCTGGCCGAGCGTCTCCTTCATCGCCGAGTCCGGGATCATCCTGATGGTGGCCTACGGCGCGTGGGCCGCTCTCCAGGGCGAGATCCAGCCCGGCGTGGTCGTTTCCTTCCTCGTCGCCTGGGGATTCCTTTTCGATCCGATTTCCCGCATCAACACACTCGCCCAGACCTTCACCCGCGGCATCGTCTCGGCAGAGCGGGTCTTTAAAATCATCGATACGCCGGACGAGACCAACCTCACCGAAGGCCTGCGCCCGGAGAAAATGACCGGCCACGTCCGCTTCGAGGACGTCTCGTTTTCCTACTCGGACCAAGCGCCCACCATAGACCACCTCACCCTCGAAGCCTTGCCCGGCGAGACCATCGCCCTCGTCGGAGCCACCGGTGCCGGCAAGTCCACCGTGCTGAATCTGCTCACCCGTTTCTACGATCCCACCGCAGGCCGGATCCTGGTGGATGGCATCCCGCTGGACGGCATTTCCAAGGAATGGCTGCGCGACCAGCTCGGCTACGTCACTCAGGAAAGTTTCCTCTTCAACACCACCCTACGCGAAAATCTCCAACTCGCGCGGCAAGGTGCCACCGACGAGGAAATCTGGACCGCCCTTGAAGCCGCTAATGCCGCCGGCTTCGTCCGCGCCAGCCCCGAGGGACTCGACACCATCGCCGGGGAGCGCGGCAGCCGGTTCTCCGGCGGCGAGAAACAACGCCTCTCCATCGCCCGTGCCTTGTTGAAGAATCCGCCGCTGCTACTGCTCGACGAAGCGACCTCCGCGCTGGACAACCACACCGAGCGCCTTGTGCAGGAAGCCCTAGAAAACCTCCGCTCCGACCGCACTTGCTTCGTCATCGCCCACCGCCTGTCCACCGTCCAGAAGGCGGACCGCATCTGCGTGCTTCATCACGGAAAACTCGTCGAGCAAGGGACCCACACGGAGCTCGTCGCCCTCGGCGGATCCTACGCGAAACTTTGTGAGGCGACTTTTGCAAACGATCCTCGACCCGGAGCCTGATTCCTCCCACACTGAAGCCTGAACAACACCCTTGCTCTCCCACCGATGGAAACACTCCTCAAACTTCCCGACAACGCCGCACCGAGCACCATCTCGGAAATCCTCGCCTCACTCCGCAAGGAGCACTTCGAACCGCGCCACGAAGCCAAGGCATGGGGGGACTGGATCTATCTGTCCACCTACACCACCGTCATCAGCATCGAGTGCAACCACGGTCTCAGTAGCACCGCCACCATCGAGCACGGCGAGGGCGAGGAAGAGGGCGAGCCCATCCCCTCTCTCTACCGCGCGTTCGGCCGGCTGGGCTGGTTAGGCGTGGACGGCGACGGCGAGTTCCCGCTCGACTGAGACAAAACAAGGAGGAGTGGACTCCGATCCGCTCAGGCCCATGGGAGGTCCATGCGATGAGGCAAGCCGCGACCTGTTGGCTCTCCATGGGTTCCGGCGGATCGGAGTCCGCCGCTCCTTGAAGAAGAGCCATCACCACGCCTTTTCACCGCGTTCGTCAAACGGGAGCCATAACAAAGCGACGGATTGCACCTTCACATCCGTCTTGGTGGGCTTGATCGACTCGGTTTCTAATGGGAGCGATGCGACATCGTAGGACTCGGTCAGTTTGGCGATCCCGGCTTCCAGTTCCGCTTGGAGAGCTGCGATTTCTGCGGTCACGCCCTCTACCTTCGCCTCGGCATTGGCCACGTCCTGATGTTGCTTGTAAGCGCCCGTCGCCTTGCCGATGGACGAAGTGCCGCGGGTGATCGCTCCAAGCCCGGCTTTGCGACCGAAGACCGCACCGAGGATGCCGCCGAGCACCGAGACACCGGCCTGCATGACGGCGGAGCTGGACTCCGCCTTTTCCTTGGTGAGCTGCCCCTCGGCGGTGCGCAGGCGGGTTTCCAGCGTGGTGATTTTCTTGGCAGTGGCGGCCCCGAGTTTCTCGATGGCTGCGTCCCGGACCTCGCGGGCCTGGTGGACGATGCGGGCGCGGAAGTCTCCCTCGCTTTCCGCCAGCTGGGAATATGCCTTCACCTGCGGGCAGGAAAAAATGTCCGCGCGCTCGTTCCGATAGAGCCACTCAGCGAAGTCTTTCTCCACTTGTTTGTAGTTCGCCACATTCATCGCGAATCCGGGAAGCTCACCAAACCCGGCTCCCGGCGCGGGTTCGGTTTCCACCTGCTTGGCCGGGGCCTCCACCGTCTTCTCCCAATCGATGCCAGTGGCGGTGACGGGATTCACCAAGCGCACCGTGCGGCTGCCGTCGATGCCCGCCTTGGCCGATGAGAAATGCACCACGCCGACGCGCAGCAGGTGCGGCTGATAGACGATGTCATCGCCCGCACCGGCGGGTGGCACGAAGATCTCGACCACTCCCGCTCCAACCGGCGGACGCTGCGAAACGACTGGAGCTGAACTCATGCCCGGCATCCCCATCGGGTTCTCTGCGGCGGCTGGAGCGGCGGCTTTGATGAAGTCCCCGCGCTTCGGGTCCATTAGCAGCTTGATCTGGCTGCGGGTGAGCGGGCCTGTCAGATAGCTCATCACCCAGCGCACGTGGAAAATCACTGGCGCGTCCTCGTGCACGTTGTTCATGAGGAAGACGCGGTTCCCGAGGCCGGAAATGAGCCGCTCCATCGAGCTGCGGTCGAACTTGGCGTTCTGCGATCCCGCAGCGCCTTCCAGCCCGTCGAGCACGCGCAACTTGTCGCGCTCCGTTTGCAGGCGGCCGAGGAACCAGGTGCCGATGTTCGAAAGCGCCTTGTAGTCGAGGTCCACCGGATTCTGCGTCGCTAACAGACACCCGAGGCCGAAGGCGCGGCCTTGTTTCAAGATCGTCATCATCGGCCGCTTGGACGGCGGGTTCGCACTGGGCGGCAAGTAGCCGAAAATTTCATCCATGTAGAGCAGGGCACGCAGCGAGGTGGTGCCGTTCTGCGAGCGCATCCAGCCGAGCATCTGGTTGAGCAGCAGGCTAACGAAGAACATCCGCTCGGTGTCACCGAGGTGGGCGATGGAAAAGATCGAGATGCGCGGCTTGCCGGCGGGGGTGTGGAGCATCTTCGCGATGTCCAGCGGCGGGCCTTCCAGCCAGGTGGCGAAGCCGGGTGAAGCGAGCAGGTTGTTGAATTTCAGCGCCAGCGTCTGTCGCGATTTCTCCGGCATGAAGGATTCCAGATCGATCACGCCGACCTTGTCGAAGGCGGGCTTCTGGATGTGGCGGATCAGGGTTTCCAGCGTCACATTTTGCCCGGCCGCCCAAGCGTTTTGGAAAATCGCCGCCACCAGTACCGCTTCCGGACTCTGGATGGCGTCCGCACTCACGCCGACGAGCGAGAGCAGCGAGGAGACGGTGCTTTCCACCCGATCGCCTAGCAGCTCCGCGTCGTCCATGATTTCGAACGGCGGCACTTCTAACGAACTGAGGATGCTGACCGGGATGCCCGCCTTGCTGCCGGGGGTGAAAATGTTGATGTCCACCTTGTCGCGGAGGGCGGTGATGCGTTCCGGGTTCTGCCCCCAGTCGGCGAGGCCGGTCTTCCACATCTCCGCAGTTTTCGCGGCGTGCTCGTCCGGGGTGATGCTTTTTTTCGCCGCGTCGTCCTCATTGATCCACGGGCGGAAGCTCTTGGCATCCAGATCGGGGAACATGAGCAGCAGGTTGGAAATGTCGCCCTTGGGATCGATGATGATCGCGGGGATATTATCCATGGCCGCTTCTTCTAGCAGCGCGAGACAAAGCCCGGTTTTCCCCGAGCCGGTCATGCCGAGCACCACGCCATGGGTGACGAGGTCCTTGGAATCGTAGAGGATCAGGTCGTCTCCGATTTTCTTCGACTCGGGATCATAGCCGCGGCCGAGGTAGAACTGCCCGAGTTTTTCGTAATCCGTGGAGGAAATGCTCATGATGCCCGCATGCTGGGAGAGCTGCGGAAAAACTCCAGCAGGAAGATGACTTCCGGGACTCTTGGATCAGCGTGCGAAGAGCAGGCAGATGGGGGATGGCGAGGCGACGGTGTGGGCTGGCTCCCCGAGTTTACCCGTCGCCGGATCGAGCGCGAGGACGCTGATGGTGTCCGAGGACTGATGGGCGCAGAGCAGCCACTTGCCGGTCGGGTCGATCTTGAAATGGCGCGGAGTCTTGCCGCCGCAGGAAGCGTGCTGGAGGAAGCTGAGCGCACCGGTCGTCTCGTCCCGCTGATAGACCGCGATCGAGTTGTGACCACGGTTGGAGGCATAGACGAATTTCCCGTTAGGATGGACTTCGATTTCGGCAGTGGTGCTCTTCTCGGTGAAGCCGTCGGGCAGCGTCGGCACGGAGTCGAGCGGCTTGAATTTCCCACTGGCATACGAGGCGGCGAGGACCTCGTTAGAAAGCTCGTTGATCACGTAGGCATGTTTTTCATCCGGGGAGAAAGCCATGTGCCGTGGACCCGCGCCGGGGGCGGTGGTAAGCGAGGGAAGCGCCGCGCCGAGTTGCGAAGTGGCCGCGTCAAACGGATGGACGAACACTTGGTCGAGCCCGAGGTCCGGCATGAAGAGGAATTTACCCGCCTTGTCGAAATAGACGCCGTGCGCGTGCGGGGCATCCTGGCGGGGGAGATTCGGACCGCTGCCGGTGAGCTTGATGAGGGAGGCGGTGGCACCGGGCACTCCGTTTTCATCCAGCCTGAGGGTGGAAAAACTGCCGCCGCCGTAGTTCGCCACGGCGACGGTGCCGCCGGAGGGATCCACGGCGACGTGGCAGGCGCCCTTGCCGCCGGAGGGGGCTTCACCGAGGAATTTCAATCCGGAATCCGCACCGATCGCGAAGGCTGCGACCGAGGCCGATTCCTCGGGAAACGGCTTGTTCGGCATCCCGGCGGCGTAGAGGACCGGCTTGGTGGGATGAAGGGCGAGAAATCCCGGATTCCGGTATTCCACGGCGAGTGTGGGTTCACTCAGCTTGCCGGTGGCAGCGTCAAATTCTGCCAGGTAGATTCCCTTCCCGCCGGAGTTTTTCCCACCGCTGGTGCCGATGAAAACCGGGACCGCTTGGAGCGACGCGACGAGCAGGAAAAACGGAGTGATGATTTTCGGAAACATCCCGAGAAAACGGTGGCTCGATTTCATTTCATACATCGAATCCGAAGTGTTTCCTCGCATTCCCAAAACACACGGCGCGGATCAACCCGGAGAGTGCTTCGAAATCGTCCGGCAGTTCGCCACGGTCGGCCTCACTGCCGATGAGATTGCACAGGATGCGGCGGAAATACTCGTGGCGGGGAAACGACAGGAACGAGCGTGAATCCGTGAGCATTCCGACGAAGCGCGAGAGCAGCCCGGTCGCTGAAAGTGCATCGAGCTGGAGCTCCATGCCGTTTTTCTGATCGAGGAACCACCAGCCGGATCCGAACTGGATCTTGCCCGCCACGGTTCCGTCCTGATAGGCGCCGGTGAGGCAGGCGAACAGGTAATTGTCGCGAGGATTGAGATTGTAGAGCACGATCTGGGGCAGGCCGCCACCGGTCACCAAGGCGTCCAGATAAGTCATCAGCGCCGCTCCCTGCGGGGTGTCGCCGATGGTGTCAAAGCCGCTGTCCGGTCCGAGTTTCGCGGCCATTTGCGAATTCACATTCCGGGCGGCTCCGAGGTGGAGCTGCTTGGTCCAGCCCTTCGCCGCATCGAGCTGGCCGAAGAAGACCATCAGATAGAACGAGAATTTCTCCTTCTCCTCGGGCGATGCGGCGTGGCCTGCGAGGGCGCTGTCGAAAATCATCGCCGCGTCTTCGTCCGAGCAATGCAAGCCGGGCAGGCGGTCGAGACCGTGGTCTGACAGACGCGCACCGGCGGCATGGAAATCGTCATGGCGCTTCTGGAGCGCGGCCAGAAGGTCGGAGAGATGGCAAATCGCGGTGTCTGAGGCGGCTTCGAGTTTCTCCAGCCACGGCTTGAGCAGCTCCGGACGATCCACTAACAGGGCCTTGTCCGGGCGAAAAGTCGGCAAGACCCGCGTCTTCAAACCGGAGGCGGCGATGGCGTGATGATCTGTCAAAGGATCCGCCGGATCATCCGTGGTGCCGACCACCCGCACGTCGAATTTCTCCAACAGCCCGTGGACGGAGAAGTCCGGCTCGGCGAGTTTTGCATTGGTCCGCTCCCAGATTTCGTCCGCGGTGTCCGGGGTGAGCAGGAGGTCGATGCCGAAGTAGCGGCGCAGTTCCAGATGCGTCCAGTGGTGGATGGGATTGCGCAGGGTGTAGGGCACGGTTTCCGCCCAAGCCTGGAATTTCTCACGGGGGGGAGAGTCTCCGGTGATGAGGTCTTCCGAAATGCCATTCGCCCGCATCAGACGCCATTTGTAATGGTCCCCGCCGAGCCAGATGTCCGCGATGTTTCCCCAGCGGTGGTTCGTGGCGATCTCCCGAGGTGAGAGGTGGCAGTGATAGTCGATGATGGGTTGGTCCTTCGCGACTTCATGGAAAAGCCGCCGGGCCGTGGGGGAATGAAGCAGAAAGTTTTCGTCGAGGTAAGCCATGGTGCCGTTACCTCTACCTACCGGATGCGGCGCGCCAAGTCATAAAGTGGGGCAATTTCCGAACCTGCCGGGAAACCGCGCGCCTGCCTGATCGAAATCGAGGCCACACTTCCAATTCCCGGAATATTTTCCATTTCCCGGTATTCGCGTTGCTTCCGGGTTCCCTGCGTTGAAATTTTCGCCTCTTCCCATGAGTCAAGAATCCCAAGCCATCGAAGTCGAAGTCGTCGAAATTGATGGAATCATCCCCGCAGCCAGCACCGAGTCCCGGGCCGATGCGCCACCTCGCCCACCCGGGCGCGACTGGCCGAGCTGGCAGGGTCAGGTCCGCAGGCTCGATGCGCGCTGGTGGCCGCTGTGGGTGCTGCTAGGAACCGTGGTCGCACTGCTGCTGCTCACGGTCGGCGTGGTTCTGGGGATTTTGTTTCTCATCTACCGAATCATCCGCGGAATGCTGCGTGCGGTCTTCCGATGATCGCATCGGGCATCACCTTCAGAGGGGAATCCGCTGCCCAAAAATAAAGACTAACGCAACGGCGGTTTCCGAGGCGCGATTTCCTTGAAGGCTCCGGCCTCACAGGAACGGACGAATGCCTCCGCGTAGCTTTTGAGCTTGTCCCAGCACTGGCGGATGGCGACGGCTTCCTTTTCACAAACCGATTGATCGTCCGTGGCGTCCGAGATCTCGTTGAGCAGATCTGAGAAATGGCCGATGATTTCCTGAGTGGCGGCGAGCACGTTTTCGA
>JBOFET010000255.1:0-2935 GCA_051648225.1 Luteolibacter sp. | reverse complement strand
GGTGGCTCCGGACTGCGTGATTTCGGCTTCATCATCTTCATCGGCATCGTCATCGGCACCTTTTCCTCCATCTTTATCGCGGCCCCCGTCGTGCTGTGGTGGAGCAACCGTAAGGGCGGCAGCCTCCAGGAGGATGTGCTCGCCTCCGCCGCCAAGGCCGAGTCGATCTCCGCCGCCCCCTGAGGCACCCGGCGTATCCTTTCGGAAAAAAGCCCCGCATTCGCAAGGATGCGGGGCTTTTGCGTTTTTGGCGTCGAATCGCGTGATTTCGCTCGCCGGGTCCGCCGGTCCTGGCCGAGCATCCGCCCATGATTTGGGCGTGGGTAATCTTCATCGGTTTTGTGTTCGCAATGTTGGCTTTGGATCTCGGTGTCTTCCATCGGAAGTCCCACGTCGTCGGCTTCAAGGAGTCCCTCGGCTGGTCCGCCGTGTGGATCACCCTGGGGCTTTCGTTTTCCATCCTCGTATATCACGCCTACGAATCCCACTGGTTCGGCCTCGGACTGGCCGTGGATGCCGTCGATAAAGTCATCAACACGGGCAAGCTGGCCGCCACCAAATACCTCACCGCCTACGTGGTGGAAAAATCGCTCAGCGTGGACAACATCTTCGTCATCGCCATGATTTTCAGCGCGCTCGCCGTGCCGCCCCGCTACCAGCACCGCGTCTTGTTCTGGGGCATTCTCGGAGCACTCGTCATGCGCGGCGCCATGATCGGCCTCGGCTCCGTGCTGGTGCAGAATTTCCACTGGATCCTCTACATCTTCGGCGTGTTCCTCATGTTTACCGGCATCAAAATGCTCGTCATGGAGGAAAAGGAAGAGCACCCGGAAAACAACCCGGTCGTGCGCTGGATCCGCAAGTTTTTCCCCGTCACCCGCGAGTATCACGGCCAGCACTTCATGGTCAGGGCTGGCAGCGAGTGGTCGCACGAGGCGGCAGAACCCGGAATGGAAGCCCGGCCCGATCCCGTCGTGGAATCCGCACCTGCTGGGAAAATACTCATCACCCCGCTCGCCGTCGCCCTCATCCTCGTGGAGGTCACAGACCTCATCTTCGCCGTGGATTCCATCCCGGCCGTTTTCGCCATCACGGCGGATCCCTTCCTCGTTTTCACCAGCAACGTCTTCGCCATCCTCGGCCTGCGCTCCCTGTATTTCGCACTCGCCGGGCTGATCAGCCAGTTCCGCTACCTCAAGCCCGCGCTCTCCATGGTCCTCATCCTCGTGGGCGTGAAAATGCTCGCCGCCAAGTGGCTCAAGATGTGGTTGGGAGATTCATTCAACCTCACCGTGCTCGCCGTCATCCTCGCCATCCTCGCCACCGGAGTCATCACCTCCATCATCGCCGGGCCGAAGCCCGAGGAAGAGCCACCTCCCGCTCATTGAGGACCCATCCGGAGCACAGCCGCCCCGGCTGTTTTCTCTGACAAAAGGTTCCACGAAACTTGATGCGCGCGAGTGAGCCATCAGGCGACTCGCCACCCAAGACGCCCTCAACAGCGCCCGCCCCGTCACCCCATGCCAGGGTAGGAATGACCCCATGGAGGCCCCGCCCTGACCCCAGGGAAACCCTACCCTGACCCCAGGGTGCCGCCCTCATGACCCCATGCCACCCTTCTAATCACCCAAGGGCGGGCTGCCCTTCCCCCCATCCCGCATCCCCCCTTGCCCCATCCCGGTGGCAACATGCCCCCAAGACACCCCTCCCATGGCCCCATCCCGGCATGGGGATCATCCCATTTCCCCCTGATCATGACCCCATGGAGACTCCAAAATACCAACCCCGCAGCAATGCCCCTCCAGACCCCCAGCGCTCAGTGCCACGCCGAAACAAGAAGGGGTGATCTCCGAATCGCCCCAGCCCATGAACCGCCGATGAACTGTGCCTCAGCGCGTCCTCATCGCCAATTCCTGGACTATGGCGGTCCGGCACCCCTTCCCATCCCTCCGTGATCTCTGCTAGAGCAGCTCCCACAGAAAACCATCGACCGACCAAGCCTGATCTGCGAACCTTAGCGGACAATTTCCTCGTAAAATCAATCTCTTGCATCAACCTCCCAGCCATCTCTGCCTGCTTGATATCATCAGATAAGGCGTTACGGATTACTTTGCTCACTCAATAATATGAAGACCATTTTATCTACGCTATTGCTGACATTTCTATCCATCGTCGGGCCGGCATCGGCGGAAGTCGCCAAACAACTGCACATCGCCGTAATCGATTTGGATAAGACCACCTTCGAACACGCTCCTTGGCTGAACACGACTCATTTTCTCGTTGTTCGATCCACTGAAGACCCTGCGTTTAGATGGATCGAGAAGATTACCGGTAAGAAGCTCGCCGAGGAACTAAAGAAGCATCCATTGCTGATTTATAGCGGAATCACCGATGCTGAATACTTCACGTCTAAGCTAGGGGATAAGACGGAGATCCTTCTCAATATTGGCTCTTTGAAGAATCGAGATCCATTTTCTTCGGGTCTTGCCGTTTCCGTAGCAGCACTTCCGAAGGGCGAGTATTCAGTTTTTATGATTCAGAAGGCGTCCGAAGATATCGGTCGTCTTGGCGGCGGGTCGGGGAGCGGGTTTGGCTCTGGATCGAAACCAAGCAACCAATGAAAACAAGAACCAGCGAATCGGGTCCCGGGGAGTGATTAGCTCCCCGGTCCCACACCACCCTGCGTACGGCTCCGTACAGGGCGGTTCCAATTAGACTCGGGCTTTTGGCCTATGATGAAGCTCGATCCAGATGGCTCGCAGATCGGGAACTCCCAGTTCCTCTAACCAACGATTGTTGGTAAGCGGTCAACAGAACCCCACTATCCGGCGGCGGCAATTTGGGCGTAGGATGCCCGCCCTATGGAAACCAACATCGATCAAGCCGCCAGCGTCATCGTCAAATCCGATCAAACCGGACGCACCCGTTACACTCC
>JBOFET010000254.1:0-3297 GCA_051648225.1 Luteolibacter sp. | reverse complement strand
CGCCCTTGCCCGCGAGTGGGGGGTCTCGGAAATGGTGCAGGTCGGAGCTGGCAGCGCCTCGCCGATGTTAGCGGCGCTTGCCGCAGGATGCGTCGCTAACGGAACGGTGGCGGTGGAGCTGGGTGCTTCCGGCGTGATCGTCGGCGTGGGGAACTCGCCGGTGGTGGACTATCGGGGAGAAATCACCGCGCTGTGCAATGCCACCGGCACCTGGCTCGGCCTGGCCACCACGACGAATGCTGCGGTGGCCCCGGAAGTGCTGCGCCGCCACTACGGTTGGACCGCAGAACAGTTCGAGGCCATGGTCGCCAGTGTTTCACCCGGCGCTGATGGACTCGTCTTGTTACCCTATTTCACCGGCGAGTCGATTCCCAAGCTGCCCGACGGCACCGGCCTGCTGCACGGCATGACGCCGGAAAATTTCACCCCCGCCCACATGGCCCGCGCGACGGCAGAAGGCGTGGCGCTCGGTCTTGGCTACGCGATGAGCCGACTGCGCGACTTGGGATTCGAGCCGCCGGAGATCCGCCTGCTAGGCCCCGGTGTGGCCAGTCCGGTGACGCGGCAGTTGTTAGCCGATGTGTTCGGCACGCCGGTGGTGCCGGTTTCCAGCCGCCAGGGCGCGGTGGTCGGCGCGGCGATGCAGGCGGCGGTCGCGTTTTTCCACCAGAGCGGCGAATCGCTCGGGTTCGAGGAAATCGCCAGCTATCTGGTCGCCGGCGATGCGGAATCCCGCTGCGATCCCAACCCTCAGCATCACGAGATGTATCAGGAAATGATGTCCCGCCAGCAATACCTCGTGGACACCCTTCACCCCGCCGGATTCCTGTGAGGGGCGGGATTTTGCAGCTGCGATGAGTTCGAATAAAACCACGGAAGTCCGCAGCGACCGCAAGAGCGCGGCGCTCGGCACGCTCGCGGGTTGGGCGATGAAACTTGTCACTTCCTCGCTCCGGCTCGAAGTGCGCGACCTCGGCGGCATCAGCTCGCCGTCCGCCGCCGTTCCACCGGTCATCTACATCCTCTGGCACAACCGCTTTTTCACCGTGCCTGCCGGGTGGAACCAAATCTGTAGCCAGCACCGCAAGGCAGTCACGCTCACCAGCGCCAGCCACGATGGCGACATGGTCGCCCGCGCCATGGCGGTCTTCGGCCTCGGTGCCGTCCGCGGATCTTCATCCCGCCGCGGAGTGGCCGCGCTGATCGGCCTCAAGCACGCCTTGAAGGACGGCTTCGACGTCTGCCTAACACCTGATGGCCCGCGTGGTCCGCGCTATATTCTCCAGCCCGGCGTCATCAAGCTCGCGGAATCCAGCGGCGCACCCATTGTCCCCGTGCATGTCGCATTTTCCTCCGCCTTCCGCTTGAAAACCTGGGATCGTTTCGTGATTCCCATGCCCTTCAGCCGGGTCGAAATCACCTTCGCCGAAAGCATCCACCTGCCTCGCGGCATGGACGCCGCGACTTTTGAATCCGAACGCCTCCGAATCGAAACCCTGCTCATCCAAGGCACCGACGACGCCTAACACCACTCCCATGAACGCCCCGAAAATCCTCGATGGAAAATCCATAGCCGCCGCCGTGCTCGACGAGTGCCGCACAGAAACCGCCGCCCTGTTAGCCAAGGGCATCCAGCCCGGCCTCGCCGTCGTGCTCGTCGGCAGCGACCCTGCTTCCCAAGTCTATGTCGGCTCGAAAGCCCGCACCTGCGCCGAGCTCGGATTCCACTCGGTGAAGATCGAGCTGCCTGCGGAAACCACGCAAGAGGAACTCCTCCAGGTCGTCCGCGATTTGAACAACGACCCCAAAGTCCACGGCATCCTCGTCCAGTCGCCGCCGCCCAAGCACATCGACGAGGAAGCTGTCATCCGCGAGATCGACCCGCGCAAGGACGTGGATGGCTTCCACCCGGAAAATGTCGCCAAGCTGGTGCTCGAAGACCCCACCGGCTTCGTCCCCTGCACCCCGGCGGGTTGCATGAAACTGTTGGAAATTTCTGGCATTGATACGAACGGCGCGGAAGCCGTCGTCATCGGCCGCAGTATGATCGTCGGCAAGCCGATGGCGCTCTTGTTAGTCGCCAAGAACTCGAATGCCACCGTCACCATCGCCCACTCACGCTCCAAGGACCTGCCCGGCATCTGCCGCCGTGCGGACATTCTCATCGCCGCCGTCGGCCGCCCGGAAATGGTCAAGGCGGACTGGGTGAAACCCGGTGCCGTCGTCATCGACGTGGGCATCAACCGCGTCCCGGACGCCACCAAGAAATCCGGCTTCCGGCTCACCGGCGACGTCGCCTATCCCGAGGTTGCCCCGCTCTGCTCCGCCATCACCCCCGTCCCCGGCGGCGTCGGGCCGATGACGATCGCGATGCTGATGAAAAACACGCTGCAGGCGGCGAGGCAGATTAGTTTATAACTTCACCGACTATGGCGCTCCACCCATTGTTCCCTTCAACTCCCTACGATCTGCTCCTGCCAGAGCATCGTTGGTTCGCCGACCTCGCCTCCAGTTTCACGGAGTATAAGCAACCATGAGCAACCAGCCCACAAATGACTTTCTGGTGGGCCTGATTTCCGAACTGCGGAAACAGCCCGCCGAGACGTCGTGGCTGGAGTTCAAACAGAACAAAGCCGATCCCGAAGATGTTGGGGAATACATCTCCGCACTCGCCAACATGGCCGCTCTTGCTGGCAAAGCGAATGGCTACGTAGTCTGGGGGATTGAAGACGGCACCCACCAGGCCGTAGGGACGACTTTCCGACCCACCACGGAGAAAAAGGCAACGAGGATCTCCTCAACTGGCTGGTGCGCCTCCTGACTCCTAGGGTCCATTTCCAGTTTTACAAGTTGGAGTATGACGGACACCCCGTGGTCTTGCTCGAAGTTCCCCGCGCTCCGGGCCGACCGGTGCAATTCCAGTGGATCGAGTTCATCCGCATCGGCTCTTATCGGAAGAAGCTCAAGGATCATCCCCAGATCGAGAAGGAACTCTGGCAGGTCTTCGATACGACCCCTTTCGAAGAATCCATCGCCATGGAAAATGTGGACGCACCCACTGTGCTTTCGCTCTTGGATTACCCCGCCTACTTCGAGCTTCTTTCCCAGCCTCTTTCTGAAGATCGAAGCCGACTTTTGGAGCGGCTGGAAGCGGACCGGATGATCGTCAGCGATGGGGCCGGTGCGTGGAACATCACTAGCCTCGGGGGTATTCTTTTCGCTAAGAACCTGTTTAAAGTTATTTAAGAAAGGTGTAATATCCCCGGCATGAGCCAATCCACCACCCGCTCCGATGTC
>JBOFET010000253.1:0-14791 GCA_051648225.1 Luteolibacter sp. | reverse complement strand
TTTGCGCCTTCCTCGTCGTCGGTTTCCTCCTCATCGGCACCCCATTCATCGAGGCGTTTTTCCAAGGCGTCGGCGATTTTCGGGAACTTGCGGAACAGGTCATCGCCGATTTCGTCATAGAGCAGCGAGCGGATTTCCTCGTCGCCGGAAGCGAAGCGCAGGGACTCGATGCGTGGCAGGGAAAGCTGGCTGTGGAGCCGCAGCGGGCGCTCGACGACGACTTTCCAGTAACCGAAGGCTTCGTTCGGGAAGATTTTCGACTCGGGTGTTTCCTTGAAGTCGAGGAACACGCGGGTGATGCGCTCGATGTCGTCCGGGGCGAGTTCGCAGTTCTTTTTGCCAAGGTTTTTGCGCAGCGGCTTGAACCACTGGGAGGCGTCGATGAGCTGGACCTGGCCTTTGCGTTTCTTCGGCTTGCGGTTGGAGAGCACCCAGATGTAGGTGGCGATGCCGGTGTTGTAGAAGAGATTGAGCGGAAGGGCGACGATGGCTTCGAGCCAGTCGTTCTCGATGATCCAGCGGCGGATGTTGCTCTCGCCCTGGCCGGCATCGCCGGTGAAGAGAGATGAGCCGTTGTGGACCTCCGCGATGCGACTGCCGAGCGGGGTGTCGTGATTCATTTTCGCCACCATGTTGGCGAGGAAGAGCATCTGGCCATCGCTGGTGCGGGTGACGAGGGAGAGTTCCTCGCCCTTGTGCATGACTTTGAAGCGGGGATCGCGCATGCCGTCCTTGCCGCCCATGTGTTCGAGATCCTTTTTCCAACTCTTGCCGTAAGGCGGATTGGCCATCATGAAGTCGAAGACGATGGCGGGGAAGGCATCGTGCGAGAGTGTGGACCATTCCGCGCCGCCGATGATGTTTTCGGCATTCTCCCCCTCGCCCTTGAGCAGCATGTCCGCCTTGCAGATGGCGTAGGTCTCCGGGTTGATTTCCTGACCGTAGAGGTGGGCGGTGATTTGCAAGCCGAGGTCGGATGCGAGTGACTGGAGCGTTTCCTCGCCCTCGGTGAGAATCCCGCCGGTGCCGCAGGCGCAATCGTAGAGCAGGTAGGTGCCGGATTTCAGTTCCTTGGCGATGGGGCGGAAGACGAGATTGGTCATCAGCCGCACGGCGTCGCGGGGCGTCCAGTGCTCTCCGGCTTCCTCGTTGTTTTCCTCGTTGAACTTGCGGACCAGTTCCTCGAAAACGGTGCCCATCGAGTGGTTGTCGATGCCGGCCGGGGTGAGGTCGATTTCGGGATCGAGGAACTTGGAAATCAGAGTGCCTAGGGAGTCGGACTTCGAGAGGGTCTGGAGCTGGTTGCGGAATTTGAAGTTTTCCAGGATGTCCTGCACGTTCGGCGAAAAGCCGTTGAGGTAGTCCTCGAAATCGGCGAGGAGCTGCTGCTGGCTGCCACGGGATTTCAGGTCACGGAGGGTGAACTTGGAGGTGTTGTAAAACGCCTGACCAGAAGCGGAGCAAAGGGCGGCGGTCTGCTCGGTGATCCCGGCGTCGTCGAGCATCTTGCGGGTTTCGAGCGTGGCCTTTTTGGTAGGCTCCAACACGGCGTCCAGACGGCGGAGGACGCACATCGGGAGAATGACGTCCGGGTATTTGCCGCGTTTGAACAGGTCGCGGAGCACGTCGTCGGCGATGCCCCAGATGAAGGAGACGATTTGATTGTGAGTGGCTTGGTCCATGGGGAAAACGTTCGGAATCAGTCACTCCAAAGCTTGCGCTTGTAAGAGTGCGCAATGAGTAACTACCAGAACTTGTCACATCCAGAACATTACCAGCTGACACGTCAGTTTATCCGGGATGAATGAATGTCTGAAGCGGGGAGGTCGGAGGGACTCTGGCCAGATTCTTAATCCCCCATGAAACGCAACTCAACACCCGCCACGTCCGCGCCGCGACCTTCGCCCATGGCATCCGTGATTTGATAGTGATTCAAGTGTTCGATGCGGAATTGCTCACTACCCAGATGCTCGTGCGCGATGTCAGGCCCCCGTTACGCCATGTATGGGGTCTCGTGCGCGTTGTCAGGGACCCTGTTACGCGATGTACGGGCACCCGTGCGAGATGAACCTGTCCTTGTGCGAGATGAACGACTCCTTGTGCGAGATGAACCTGTCATTTTGCAGGAGGAAATCCTCCCCGTTTAGGAAGAGGGGTTCTCTGCGCAGGCTTGCCAAGCTTCGGGGAATCGGGCATGGAGAGGGCGGTGCCCTGCACGCCATGCCAGATCCAGCGCAAGCCGCCTCCAGTCCGCAGCCACCGCGGCTTCCCGTCTCGAATGTCCTCTCCGCCATCGCGAGCGAGAACCGGTGGTATATTCTGCGCGAGCTTGCGAGGGGGGAGGCCTTGCCGGTCAGCGAGGTCGCGTACCGGCTGGGTGCCACGCCTTCCGGCACTTCCAAGCACTTCGCGGTGCTTCTTGCCAGCGGTGTCGTTCGGCAGACGTACGGCGGGCATTACACCATCGGGCCGCGTTTCCGCGTCCCCGGAGAGCTGGCCATCGATCTCGGTCACGTGCGGTTGCGCTTCGACTGAGGCGGGCAACGGTCGGGTTCCTTGCGACCTTCCTCTCCGGCTCCTTGAGAGGTCGGTGTCTGATTTCTGGTTTTCCCACCGGCGTTAAAAAAGCCCGGCACCAAGGCCGGGCTTTCTGATGGGTTTGTCAGGTTGATCCGGATTTACCCCTTCGGCTCGTCGTCCTCGTCGATGGTGTGGGTGAGGATGAACTGGAGGTCGTCGAGGCCGAGATTTGAGGCGAAGCCTTCGTCGCCGAGCACGTTGGTGACGAGCTGGGTCTTCTGGTGCTGGAGGATGCGGATTTTTTCCTCCACGGTGTCCCGTGTGAGGAGCCGATAGGCGATGACCTTGTTCTTCTGGCCAATGCGGTGGGTCCGGTCGATGGCTTGGTTCTCGACGGCGGGGTTCCACCAGGGATCGTAGAGGATGACGTAGGATGCGGAGGTGAGGTTGAGTCCTGCGCCACCGGCTTTGAGCGAGAGCATGAAGACGGACGCCTCCTTGGTGGTTTGGAATTTTTCGATCTCGCCCTTCCGGTCCTTGGTCTGACCGGTGAGGTAGTTGTAGGGGCGGTTGTTGAGTTCGAGGCGCGCCTTGATGAGGTCGAGCATGGAGACGAACTGCGAGAAAACGAGCACCTTGTGGCCTTCCTCGTGGAGCTGGTCGAGCAGGTAGAACAGCGATTCCATCTTCGCGGATTCCTCCTTGAGATACTTGGGATCGATGAGACCGGGGTGACAGCAGATTTGCCGCAGGCGCATGAGGCCTTGGAGGATAGCGAAGGAGTTTTTCTTCACCGCCTCGTCGGAATCGAGTCCTAACAACGCTTTTTGAATGCGCTTGAGTTCGTTTTTGTAAAGCTCCACCTGGATGCCTTCCATCTTCGAGTAAACCTCCTCTTCAGTCCGCGGCGGAAGGTCCTGGGCGACCTGGAGCTTGGTGCGGCGGAGCAGGAATGGACGGAGGCGTGAGGCGAGGCGGCTCTGGCTGAGTGGGTCCTTGCGCTTGTCGAAGCGTTTCTTGAAATAGGCGCGACTGCCGAGCACGCCGGGCATGGCGAAGGCCATGAGCGACCACATGTCGAGCAGGCGGTTCTCGATGGGCGTTCCGGTGAGGACCAGGCGGTTCTGGGAATCCAGCTCGCGGGCGCACTTGGCGGCCTTCGAGTCGGGGTTCTTGATCTGCTGGCCTTCGTCGAGGATGGTGGTGAGCCACTTGATGCCGTTGAGTTCCTCGCCACAGACGCGGAGTTGGGCGTAGTTGAGGACGAGGATGTCGATGTTGTTCTGGATGTGATCGACGTTGATGTCGTCCCGGTTCTTGAGGATCTTGACCTTGAGCTGAGGGGTGAATTTGCCGGCTTCGCTGAACCAGACATCGAGAACGGACTTGGGGCAAACGACGAGGGCGGGTTTCTTCATGCCGCCCGTCTTGCGGTGTTCCTCGAACAGCCAGAGCAGATAGGTGAGGGACTGGATGGTTTTTCCAAGACCCATGTCATCGGCGAGGATGCCGCCGAAATTGTTGACTGACAGATAGGCGAGGAATTTGAACCCATCCACCTGATAGGGGCGGAGCGTGGCATTGAGGCCTTCTGGTAGATCGGGATTGACCTCGAGCTGAATGTCGTTGGCGCGGTTCTTGATACGCTCCCAGGCTTTCGGGTCGAAGACCTCGGCGGCCTTGGGATCAGAGAGCTGGAGGGCGTGCATGCGGTGCGTCTCGCCGGAGAGGTCGAAGGGATCGAGCCCGAGGCGGGTGACGGCTTCGCGCTGGTCGGCGTCGAGTTTGATTTCCAAGCGCATCCAAGTGCCGTCGTCCATGCGGACGTAGCCACCGCGGGCGGCGACGAGCTGGCGGATCTGGGCTTTGGATAGATTGGCTCCCTGCACGTCGATGACGATGCGGAGGTCGAACCAGTCGATGTCCTGGCCGACGACCTCGAAGCGCACGGCGGCGGTGACGGGATCGGCGAGGATGGACTTGAGGCGGAGGTCGATGTCGAGCTCGATGCTCGGCGGCATCGACTTGATCCATTCCGCGAATTTTTCGGGGAACTGCTTGGTGATGCGGGATTTGAAGGAAAGCAGCTTTTCGTCGTAGCTGAGGCCCATTTCATCGAGGATGGAGGGGACCGGATAGAGATCCTCGCGGGCGAAGCGGAGGAGTTGCTTGCCTTTGACCGGTTGTTGCTCGGCGAGTTCCCAGCCTTCCTTGGTGAGGCGCTCGGTGCGGCGGCCCTTGGTCTCGATGGCGGTGACATCGATGACCAAGTGTTCGGTCTCAGCTGCGGTGAGACCGGCGATGAGCTTCATTTCGAACTTCGGCTTGAGCTCGAGATCGACGACGCGCTTCTTGAGCGACTCGGGAAGCGCTGCGCCTATTTTGCGGAGGAATTCAACACCTTCCAGCGAGTCGATGACGCGCGTGGGAATCAGATAGCGCGGCATCACGTCCGTTTCCTCGAGCCAGCGCGGCGGGCCGGGGAAGACGGTTTCGTCGGACTGATAGAGTTCCTTACGGCCGGGTAGCAGGCGGACGGAGTGGGAGACATTTTCACCGGCGGCGGTGACGAGCTGGAGGGCGAAACTTTTCGGATCGAATGGCTCGTCCTCGCAGACCCAGGAGAGGGGTTCTTCGGAGACTTTGAATTCGCGCTCGTCGAGATTGACGATGTAGCCCTTGAGAGCCGGCTGGCGGAAGACGCGGTTCATGAAACGGCAGGATTCCTCTTGGTCGAAATCGAGCGTGGTATCGCCATATTTGCGGAAAAAGGCGAGGTAGTGTTCCCACAACGTCTGACTGGAAGCGTCCATGAGAAGCGCGGCTTCGTGATGGAGATTCACATAATGCTCAATTTCGTTTTTCTCGCGGAGCTGGACCCAGGCAGTGGCTTTCTCCTCTTTCACTTCGAGGCGGGCCTCGTTGATCGTGGCGACGAGGCGGAAAGCGACGGTGAGTGGCGCGTCCTGTGGCGGGCGCTCGTTGACCTGCTCGATGCGCTCATACCAGGAGGCAACTTCGCGTTCCTGCTCCCAGTCCGCCATTTTTTTCTGCACGTGACCGAGATCGGTGATCACGCTCATGAACTCGGGGTAGGGGAGTTTCTTTTTGTAAAACGCGTAGGCGATGTAGTTCCAGAACTCGAGGATATCACCCGGCGGGATGGGCCAGAGTTCGAGTGGCTCGTAGGTGGTAATTTCCCAACGCGGGGTGATGCGGACCATGTCGTGGTCGTGGAGCTCACCTTCGATCACGTAGCGGCGGTAGCGTTTTTCGATTTTCGTGACGAAGTCGGCCTCCTTGTCGTCGAGCTCGCGGCCGAGTTTTTCCTCGATGATGTCGAGCACCGGTGTGTCGTCGAACTCGTTTGGCGACTCCGGCAGGTCCTCGCCGCGGTGCATGCGCTCCATCATGGTGGCATACTGGCAGGCTCCGGCGATGAGTTCATCCTCGGCAGTGCAGGAGCCGAACCAGCGGTTCCCCTGGAGGCGGAGGCTGGTGCGGAAGGTGCCCGCTTCATCTTCGACGCGGCCCTGGATGAAAAGGTGGTTTCCGAAAATCTGGGTCACAGCCCCGTCTTTTTGCAGCATCTCGCCCCTTTTGCGGGCCTCCTCGGGGAAACTGTTGAGGAAATTGAGGGTCGCTCTGTCTGGATTCATCGCTACTGGTGTTAAAAATCACCCGGCCTTCTCTCGTGCAAGGCCCCGTGCCAAGCAACACCGCGCCGGGACCACGAGGCTAAGCTACGGAATTGAGATGGCGCAATAAAAACCTTAAGCGGGGTTTTTAGGCGGTTTCCGAACCGCACTCAGGATGACCCGGAAAACGATGCCCAATCCACCGACGACAAACAGCGCGGGAAACCAAATCGAGTAGCCGGGTGCGAGCGAATCAAGCTTGAGAAGCGCGAAATCCGGGTCTGCGGGATTCACCCAACAGGTGGTCGTCTTCCCCGGAGGGAGTTCCTTGAGTCGGGCTTCCATCAGTTTTCGTTTCGAGGACCAAGGATTGCCGCGGAGGGTCAAACGGTCGCCGGTGCGGGGCTGCCCTTGCCACTCGTAGCCGAAGCTCACGTCGTGACGGAATTCGACCGGAGAGTTTCTATCATGTCGGCGTTCGGCCAGCTCGGATGACAAAATCACACACGCCACCTCGGGCCAATTCCTCATTTCCTTGGCCCGCAGATAGCTGCGGGCCATCAGCCAGACGAAAACTCCACCGATCAATGCCAGCGACAGACCGATGAGCGCAAGATACCAATGCCCGGCCCTGTTGGACGGGGTCGGTTGCTGGTTAGATGGCGGGTGATCCATGGCGAATGCTATGGGTCAGATCCCGCCGCGATGCCACTGGAAATCCGGATTTCTGTGAGGTTCAGCCGCTGGCTGGATGCTCAGGGCGTGCCCTCCAGCCGCGCGTTTTCTCCTCCGGATCCCGTGAATTCGGTATTTTTTCGTGTTGATCGAAGGTTTTCGGAGTTATGCATTACGCCATGAAAGCTCGCTGGCCGATGATTGTCCTCGCCGTCGCCCTCGCCGGGTGGGCCGGCTACTGGCTTGCGAGCACGGCGGTGCCCGAGCGGGTGGCCAAGGCAAATCCTGCCAACTCAGACAAGGCGGATGGCCGTCGGCTCCTCGTGGACGATCCCGCCCCGCGTTTTCGCAGCGGTGATCGCGGACCACAAGTGAGCCGCGATGATGAAGCGCTGGACGCCGGCGCGCTCCCCGGCCAGCGCAATCTGGTGTTCAGCACCCCGCAGGCACTCGACGATTTTCTAAAACGGGCGGGCGAACGGGTGCGGATCATGGGTCGCATCGATGCGCTTAATGCCTTGCGCGTCGGCTTCCTCAATGCGGATGACCTCGCCTTTCTGCTGGATTCCGAGACGCAGGCCTCGTTCGTCTATCCGGTGGACCTGCCAGCACCGCCCGAGGGAGTCGCCCAGGACGGAGCCGTGGCCCTGGGGGCGGGATTGCTCGACTGGCTCGGCATCTCTGGGGACAACTCGGCATGGGGTTCAGGAGTCGTGGTGGCCATTCTCGATACTGGAGTGACGGCGAACTCCGCTTTCTCCAGCAAAATTTCCATGATCAACCTCGTCGATCTACCGTCCGATCCCGCCGCTCAAAATGGCCATGGCACGGGCGTCGCATCCATGATCATCGGGAATGGCTCGCTCACTCCGGGAGTTGCTCCGGGCACTTCCATCGTCTCCGTGCGGATCGCCAATGATCTCGGCCAATCCGACAGTTTCCTGCTGGCTCAAGGCATCGTCGCCGCCGTGGATGCCGGTGCGCGATTGATCAACATCTCTCTGGGCAGCCCCGGTGATAGCGCTCTCGTGAGAAATGCCATCGAGTATGCCAACAGCGCCGGATCCATGATCGTAGCGGCCACCGGGAACAACGGCGTGGACAGGATTTCCTACCCCGCCGCCAATCGGGGCGTGATCGCCGTGGGTGCGGTGGATGCTGTCGGAAATCACCTCGGTTTTTCAAACAGCGGCCCGCAGCTCGCGCTCGCGGCCCCCGGCTTCGGAGTGAATGCCGCGTGGTCCGGCGATCAGGCGGCGAGCGTCAGCGGCACCTCCTTCAGCAGCCCCATCGTGGCTGGTGCCATCGCTGCGGTGATGAGCCAGCCCGGCTCGAAAAGCCTCACCAACCACCAGGCACTGGCACTGATCAATGCCTATCTGAACGACGCCGGAGCCGAAGGCGGCGACGAATTCCTCGGCGCGGGCATGCCGGATCTCGGCCGGGTCAAAAACCGCGACACGCGCGGCATCTACGACGCGGCACTGGCCTCGCAGCGCGTGCTTCCACCCACTCCGGGAAATCCTAACGGGCAGATCGAAGTCCTCGTGCAGAACCGCGGCACCGAGGCCCTCGTCAATACCAAGGTTCAAATTTCCACACCGACCGGGAAGGTGGTCTCGAACATCACTTCACTCCCCGTCAATGGCGTGAAAGCCATCCGCGTGCCCATCACCCAGGCGGCAGCCGGCAGCCTCCGGTATGAATCCCGGGTCACCCTCTCCACCGGTTTGAATGACGCCAAGCCATCCAATGACCGTCGGGTCGAATCCTATGCTCCGGCTGTTTCGAAATAGCCTTCTAACGATGTGCTGCGGAGCGGCGTTGGCGGACACTCCCATGCGGCAAGCGCCGAATTCCGGAGCGATTCCCGCCAACCAGCTCGTCGTCTCCGGGAACGCTTGCGGACCCACCGCCCTGCTCAATGCGTTCCGATTTGGCAGCCCTGCTTGGCAGCGGGCTTCTAACGCCATCGCAGGAGAGACGGACAAGGAGCAAATCTACACCGTGATCCGCGAGTCCGGTATGCGGCCGTCAGCTTCGATCATCGGGCGTCCCCGCTGGTCGCGCAAGGGCGTGAATCTCGCGGATCTCTGCGACATCGGGAACGAACTCACCCGCAGCCATTTCCTGCCGCTCATCGGCCAGGAGGTCTTGTTCTTGAAACCGCGGGAAAGTCAGAAAAAGCTTCTCGACCGGGTCCACCAGCGCTTCGAGACCTCGCTCGACAAAGGGCTGCCACCCGTGGTCAGCCTGAGGCGCTACGTCCAGCGCGCTGAGAAGGGAAAGCCAGCCGAGTGGGTGGTCCTCGATGCGCATTTCGTCACCATCACCGCCGTGCCTCACAAGTTAGATCCGGGTGCGACTTCCTTCCCGGTCACCTACGCCGATCCCTGGGGCGGGAAAATTTGTCAGGGTTCCATCCGGATTCCCGACCGCGGCGTGCTTGCCGCTGCCCCGGCAGACTCGCCCTGCCTCGAAGCCGTTTTCCCGGAGGCCTTGGTTGGGAAAAAGTCCGTCCGCCCCGGTGAGACCAGCACGCTCACAGTCGTCGCGGTCCTCGGCAGGTGGTGACGACCGGCCTCATGTCCTCCCTCAGTTCTGAGGTGGTTCGCCGGCCGACGCGATGCTCGTCGTGCTGCGGGTCCCCGGGACTGTCCTGCGCACTGGTCAGCCTGATGACCGGGAAACCCGCCGGCGTCGGCGTGTTGAAAGCGCGGAGAAACGGGTAACGGGTTGGTAAAATCTGAACGACTCGCTGTTGAAATGTTAAACCTGACCCCTTTCTTGACCCCTTTCTCGCTCGAAGCTGAGTGTCTAAATGGTTTGATCTGCCAACTTGACAAGTCAGCCCCTGCCTAATGCACCATCCCCCTGCTGAATTTACCGATCAAAGTTTATGAAAAATAAAATCAAATCCCCAATGGCTTTCGCTGCCGCTTTCACGTTGTATTGCAGCACCCCACTTGGTGCGGCGGTAACTTTAATATTCGCTCAGGTGGGGCCAAATGTCATCGCGACGTGGTCAGGAAATTACCATATTTCTGGGACAATTAACTCGCTTTCGCCTCCTTCTCCTTTTTCGTATGCGGCAATCAATAGTCAAGGTGCTCTCGGACTTAACGCAGATTTCAACTACTCGACCCTACTCGCTGGCTCAGGCGTTTCATTACCTTTAACGAACTTCAGCGGCGATTACTCCGGAGACACCTTCGGGTTCTCAGGCGGCATACTGTTCACTCCTCAGGGCCGAACTGGCTCGTTCTCACCTTCTGGCTTCATGACATTCACTGGTGTGACCCTGGCTGAACTGGGAGCCGGTTCGTTTTCTAACACTATCGTGTACACTGGAAGCGGGAATACCAATGGAAACAGGCAAATTCGTTTTAATACAGTTCCCGAGCCTGCATCTGTTGTGTTCTATCTCATGGGATCGATTTCAATTTTGGCGATCCGTAAACGTCACCATTAGACGATAATCGATGATTCGAGGCCTATCCTTCCGTCATAATGCTCCGACTCGCCGTCGCTGTCATTGGGGGGGATGGAAGTCATGGCACGACCCCTGAGCATTCTGAATAAAAAGCAGCGCAGTATCCGATTGACGTCCCAAATGCGGATGAGAACATCGCCCCGCCATGAAAATCGCTGGGTTGGTTTTGTTTTTCCTCTGCTCCATCGCCTCCGGAGCAGTGGTTTCCGTTTCTCCAACTGGGTTGGGTGCCTTTGTGTTGGATATCGATTCGGATGGATTTGCGGAGTTCGAGAACTTCGGCTATTCGCCGGAGGAGAATCTGATCGCGTTCGAATTCCATGTCGATGGGATCAACGCTTCGACGACATTCCCGGATGATGTTTTTGTTGGCATTCGGGGGGATACCTTTGCATCCAAAGAGGCCTTGGTTGCGTCCACCATGTTCAGTGGTGACCTTGTGGTCCCGCAGAGCTACGCCCGCCTCTATGATTCCATCACTGGTGTTTCCTTCATCAATGGTGCCAATCCCATTTTCGCTGCTTGGATGTATGGCAGTCTTGGAACGGGATCCGATGAGTTGAGACTGCTGGGCATGGTCGTCGACGCGACGGGATTTTTCAGTTCCGGTGGAACCGCGAATCTCAATATCTTTTTCCATGACTATGGGTCATTCGCGGGTGGCCAAAGCATCACCGGGGCCAGTCTGAGCCAGACGGGAATCAACACCGGGGCCTCCAGTCAACTGGATGCGGATGTCGAATTCATGGGTCCGAAATCCGGCTTGATGCGGGTTGTTTCCAAGTTGGGGAGTTCCTACCGGCTCAAGAAAGGCAGTGTTCCCGGAGACGGCATCACCATCGCCACCCTGGCAGGAACGGGCGGGGTGCTGACACTGAGCTGGGATGACTCGGGCAGCTCGGATGAGAAGGCGTTTTTCTGGGTGGAGGAATTCACTCCGTAAAAAGGAGTCATCCGTCCAGTGGTCCGATGGCCAATTTTCCCTCCGATCCTATTTCCATCCGAAAAACCGAGGCGGTCTTCTAGATGGACCGCGGATCTTCAGTCCGCCCGCGAAGCGGAAAGCCAAAGAAGCGCCAGTCTCCGCACCCGTGCAGCAGCCCACCAAACACCTCCACCCCAAGAAACCCTTCCCCTAACCACCCACACTGCAATCCCTGAAGTGTGACGAAAGGGTTCTTTGACCAATCTCCATCCGTTGGGCCAATCTGCCAGCGAGTGACAGACCGCGACCATCTACCGGAGGCATTTCCCCCACGCAGGTTTCCCCACCGCCCGGTCGGAGGACGCAATCGTCCGGTCGTTTCCCGCAACATCCCGGTCGATGCCCGAAATGCGCCGGTCGATTTCCTCAACTGCCCGGTCGGCCGTCCAAACCTCCCGGTCGGGAGTCCAAACGCCGCGGTCGATCCTCCCAATCGCCCGGTCGGCCCTCCAAACCTCCCGGTCGAGCATCCAAACGCCCCGGTCGGTCGTCTAAACGCCCCGGTCGATGGTCTAAACGGCCCGGTCGACTGTCTAAACGGCCACGTCGGCCTCAGTCACAAATACCTCTCCCCCAACCACCTGCAACAAAAAACGACATCCAGCATCCCATGAAAAACGAATTCGCCAACCGCCAGAACATGAACCTTGCCGTGCTCGCTCTCCTCGACGATCCCGCCCACCAACCGGCATGGAAAGACCAAAAACCCGTGCTCTTCACCACCCGCGCCGCCGCGCTCCGGCCGAAGGTGACCGCCCTCACCGGCCTCATCGCCGGCCAGCAGGCGGACACCACCGGTCACGCCGGCGACAAGGAGCGCGAGGAACAGGAACTCGAAGACTGCGCCCATGAAATCGGCGAGACCCTCGCCGGATGGTTCGAGGACCAAGGCCGCGAAGCGGACGCCGCCCCCATCGACCTCTCGCCCAGCGCCTGGCAGATCCTGCGCGACACCGAGCTACTCGCCAAGGCCAAGCTCCTTCATGACAAGCTCACCGCCGCGCTCGCCACTGATGCCGCCGCCCTCGTCCCCTACGGACTCGATGCCACCGATGCCACCCTCCTCGCCCAGGAAACCGCCGACTACGAAAAACTCGTCGCCACCCCCGCCGCCGCCATCTCCGGGAAGAAAGCCCTCACCAAGGCCCTCCGCCCGTCTTTCCGCGAGGTCAGCGAGCTGCTCGGGAAAATGGATCGCCTCGTCCTCCGCTTCCGCAAGACCGAAGCCGGAGCCCGCTTCGCCGAAGCCTGGAAAGCCGCCCGCATCATCCGCGACCTCGGCGGCTCCGCCCCGGCGGAACCCACGCCTCCCGCCGCGTAACCCCGAACCCTGCAGCGTCGGTCTGCGACCATCGCTCACTGAAAAAGGCATCAGGACCGGGCGTGAATCCACCCAAAACCCCCCCCCCCCCACCCCAGCGGCGGTTCCTCACGGAGCCGCCGCTCTTCCATTTCCAGAAAAATAGCCTCGCAGCCCAGGAACTGTTACCGTTAGTCTCCGTAATTCCATGAATGCCCCTCACCCTCTCCTCAATTCCATCAGCTGCCCGATCGGCAAGACCTTCGGGAGCCCGCTGAATCGCGCGATGGATCTGTGAGAGAAAAACCTCAATTCGCAATAGCACGCAGCGCCTGATCAACTTGATTCCCCCTCCCATGAAACGCCGCTCATTCCTGTCACTCTCCACCCTCTCCGCCGTGCCGCTCGCCGCAAGGGCTGCGGACGACGCTCCGGAACCGGACTGGTATGACACCGTCAACCACGAGGGGTTGAAACACCGGGCGGTGTCCGATGACGGCAAGATCACCTTGCAGGTGGAGCTCATTCTCCCTGCGGAAGACGAAGTGACCGAGGCCAGGGACAAGAAGGGCGAACTCCGCGGTTTTCGATACAAGGGCAAGGACCAGCCCTATCCATTCCATCTTGGCAGCAAGCTGCTCACCTGCTTCGATCTCACCTGGGACGGGAAGCCGATGGATCTTCCCGAGCGCTTCTGGAACGATCTGCCGGGCCTGGACCTCGAAACCTCCACCCTCGATCCCAAGACACTCGCCCCGGATCTCCAATGGAAAGCCAAGGAATTCCTCGAAGGCCTCCGCCAACCCCGCGTCTCCCTCTCCGCCGAGGGCGGCACCGTCCTCATCGAATGGGTCCGCCCGGAGGAATGCGACTCCCGCTCCACCATCCGCTGGATCGTCAGCAAATCCGGAACCGTCCTCCGACACAGGCACTGCCCGCCGCATGAGTGCTGAGGGGATCACAAAAAACCATCCTGACGAATACTGAAATCCAAGGACCGCCCCCAATTCAAAGGTTTTGAACCGACACTCCTCATTTAACTTCAAAACTCGCTTCTAGGAAGCAAACTATTCACATGAGCAAGGACGAGGCCGGGTCCAACCGCAGACAATTAAACGATGGGGATGACTCTGGAGCAGTGCCAGATGGAGTGCGCTTCCAAGTGTTTGTCGACGGATTAGGAATCTGTGCTGCACCCGACTGCAACAAACGGTCCGTTCATCATAGAACCAAGCTCGCGGAATGCGCCCATATCATTCCACGAAGAGTGGGCAGTCATCCCCGAGAAGATTACCTTACGCCCCTTATCGAGCGGAATCAGGAATCAAATCTTCTATATTTGTGCGAACCCCATCACAAGATCGTTGATGACACTCAACACGCCGCGATCTACACGGTCGACGTTTTAAGACGCTGGAAGGGCGATCATGAAAAGTGGGCAAAGTCGGTAACAAAAGATTCCCCGTATCTACCGGATGAAATAAAAGAAGCCCTGTCTTCAATGGGAAAATCTCTTGCCGAAAAGGCAAGTGAGGGAAAGGCAGCGCTTGGCCAGCTAATAGAAGTTTGTCGAAGCTTAGTTGATAACAACCGTGTATCAGAGTCTCGAATCCTACTCGCTCAGATTTCGACCCTAACGATCAGAACCAACGATTCAAATCTTATTTACGATATTGAATACCTCAACGCACGCCTCTTAAGGGCTGCACAGAACATTCCAGAATCGAAAAAGGTGCTTCTCGATCTAATCCATTCTTACGGTTCAAAAAGCGAGGCTATGGGCGAGTATGTTGAACTCTGCAAAGCAGCTCCTGAACCTGGAGACGAGCTAGAGACAACCGAAAGGCTCTTGCGAGCACTCGACCCCAAGAACCCCCACATCACTGTTTCCGACCTCCTCCACAACTCGCAGAACCAGCAGATACCTTGGGAATCCCTTTCTCCCGAGATCACACAAAGCAGGCGTTTTTATGAGCAGATTTTCGCCCACAACTGCGCGACATTGGACGCGGACGGGAATGCGAGTGAGCGGGATCAGCTAGTTCAACGGTGGTCCGAGCAGCTTCCAACTTCTGCCAGACCCCTTCTTTTCCAGGCCATCTTTACTAGTTTGGACGCCGTAAGATCCAATTCATCCAACTCTGCAATGGTTTCCGAGGCGATCGATTCAATTGAAACAA
>JBOFET010000252.1:0-6788 GCA_051648225.1 Luteolibacter sp. | reverse complement strand
GTCAACCCATGGGTGATCTGGGATTGCATAGGCCAAGTGTAGGTATGGTATATTTCGGAGCGCTGGTTCAACAACCGCTTGGTTGAAGCTTTGTGTAATTGAGTTTGTGGTAATTAAGCCAAAGCGCCGAATTTTTCCCTGCTTCAAGAGTTCCGCCGCGTGACTCCACCAATACATTACAAAGTCGATGTTTGCTGGCAGACCAGAATGAGCTTTCCTGAGGGCGGTGAGGTAGCCGTCACCGAGATGCTGGCGGTTGGTTCGAGCTCCGATGAAGGGCGGATTTCCGACGATGTAATCCGCCTGCGGCCACTCGGCGCGGCGGGGATTTTTGTAATCGAAGAGGGCGATGGTGGCGGATTCGTCGGGGACTTCCTTGCCGGTGACGGGGTGGGTCTTGGTGGTGTAGCCGTTCCAGAGGGTGAGGATTTCCCCGCTGACAGGATCGCGGCGCGGGATTTTCTCGTCGTAGGCGAGCACGGCGTCCTGCTGGCGGATGGTCTGGGTTTTCGGGAGGAGCGGGCGGTCGCCGGTGTCGGCCTTGCCGGTTGTTTTGCGCTGCCACTGGAAGTAGCCGATCCAGAGGACGAGCTGGGCGATGGCGACGGCGTTGGGCGAGAGTTCGAGGCCGAGGAATTGCTCGGGGCGGACTTTGTATTCGTTCATCTCGAAGGTGGCGTCGCCACCGAGGGCGGTGATGAGTTCGAGCACCTCGGCTTCGAGGCGTTTCATGTGTTCGAGGGTGACGTAGAGGAAGTTGGCGGTGCCGCAGGCGGGATCGAGGATCTTGATCTTGCAGAGGTGGCGGTGGAAATCGGTGACGAGCTTGAGGGCCTCGGCGTCTTTCTTTTTCGCCTCGGTGTGGAGTTTCACGGCAGTGGTGGCGATGGCCTTGGCGGCGGCGGTGGTGCCGAGGGCTTTCGCTTCGGCGTCCATTTCCGCGGCGCGGTCCTCGGCGGCATCGGCCTCGCGGTGGAGGTTGGCGGCGGCAATCTTGGTGGCGTCCCACTCGTCGCGAAGGGGCTCGATGATGGTGGGGCGGATGAGCCGCTCGACGTAGGAGCGTGGGGTGTATTCGGCACCTAACTTGTGGCGCTCCCGGGGATCAAGCGCGCGGGTGAGCAGGGTGCCGAAGATGGAGGGCTCGACGGCGGACCAGTCGGTGCCGGCGGCATCGGTGAGCATGGCGAGCTGGGCGGCGGAGAGCGGGAGGGCGGTGGTGTTTTCAAACAGTCCGCCATTGAAGCAGGCGATTTCCTTGAAGAGCAGAGCGCTGTAGGCGGTGCCGACGGCCATTTCCTTCCACAAGGCGGAGACGAGCACGGGGAAGCCGTGGGGCGAGGCTTTGACTTTTTCCAACAGGTCTTTGAAGCCGTCTTCAGGCAGCAGGCCGATGTCTTCGGCGAACATCGTGAAGAGGCAGCGTTGGAGGAATCCGGCGATGACCTGGGCGTCGTGGCCGTCCGCCTGGAGTGAGGTGGCGAGCTTGGCGAGGCGACCGGCGATGTCGCGGGTGACTTCGGCGGCTTGCTTGGAGGGATCGAGCGAGTAGGGATCGGTCCAAATGGCGCGGAGGGTGGCGCGGTGTTTTTCCTGGCGGAGATCGGTGAGGAGGATGCGGTGGTTTTTCGGGTCCGGGAAGCGCTCGTAATGGCCGCCGGTGCCGGAGAACTCGGCGTAGAGGTCGATGCTGTGGCCCACGTCGCAAACGATGAGAAACGGCGGGCGGCCCTCGGCGACGGGCAGGGAGGTGATGTAGCCGCGGCCTTGGTGGAAGGCGCGTTCGAGGGCGCGGTCGAAGGCGGCGGTGCCGCGCTTGCCGTGGCCGGACTTGGTGGGAATAGAGGACGGCGACAGGATGTCACCGCCACTTTCGGAGGAGACCCCTTGTTTGGTTTCGTTGACGAAGTGGCGGGCTTTGTAGAGGTCGATGTAGTTGGTGACGGAAGAGCCGTCGGGGTTCACGCGGGTGATGGCGCGGTCGAAGACGTAGAGGTTTTTCGCGGGATCGGGCGAGGTGGGATCGGGGCGGGGGACGCCGATGATGTCGCAGAGTTCGGAGAGGAACATCTGGTAGTTCGCGCGCTCGGCGGCGCCGGAGTTTTCCCAGCGGGTGATGAAGGAGTCGATTTGCTCGGGTGTGACGGCAGACATGGATTTGGGATGAGTGGGCAGCCGGTGGATTGCTGGAGTGACTCCAACAGGTTTCAGGCAGGGGGGCAAGAGCGGGGAGACTTTGCGGCGACCGATGATCGCCGCTACCCGAGATCCTCGGTGGTGAGCTGGCTGAGCTCGTCCTTGCTCCACTCGCGCTTGCGCATGCAGAGCCGGACGGCGTGCTTACGGATGGCTTTTTCGAACAAATTCCGCATGTGGCGACCGTTGCCGAAGCCGCGGCCCGCGGCCTTGAGTTCGGCAGCGGTGCGGACTTCCAAGGCGACTTCCGCCTCCAGGGAGAGGGTGTATTGGTTTTTCTCGCAGAAGCCTTTGAAAATGGCGACCAACTCCGGGGCGGTGTAGTCCTCGAAATTTAGATGAATGGTGAAGCGCGATTGCAAACCGGGATTGGTGTCGATGAAGCGCTTCATGTCGTCCGGATAACCGGCGACGATCACGATGAGCCGCTCGCGGAAGTCCTCCATGCGCTTCACCAGCGTGTCGATGGCCTCGCGGCCGAAGTCGTTTTCTCCTCCGGCGACGAGTGCGTAGGCTTCGTCCACGAAGAGAACTCCGTCTAACGCTTGGTTCACGAGATCATCGGTCTTTTTCGCGGTATGGCCGACGTATTGGCCGACGAGGCCGAGGCGGTCGGTCTCGACGAGATGGCCGTTTTCCAACACGCCGAGTGCGGAAAAGATCCGGGAAACGATGCGCGCGACGGTGGTTTTCCCGGTGCCGGGATTTCCAGAAAACACCATGTGCAGCGACATGGCCGCGCCCTTGAGATCGTGCAACTCGCGGGCTTTGTTGATTTCCAAGAAGCGGACGAGGCTCTCGATCTCAGCCTTCACGTTGGCGAGGCCGGCTAGTTTCGTGAGTTCGGCGAGGCAGGTTTCTAGATCCTCCTTTGGCATTTTCACCGGTGCCGTCTTGACCGGTTCCTCGTCGCCGGATTCCAGCCGGGCGAGGATTTGTTGTGCGCGCGCGGCGTCGCCGTTGAGGAGTTGATAGGTGAGATTGGTGAGGAACAAGCGCTCGTCGGAATGGATCGAGCCATCGGCTAACACCACTCCGGCGGCGATGCGGAAGAGTTGTTCTCCCCAGGCGGGGTGTTGTTTGCCAAAACGGAGTGCGGATAGATCGTAGTTCGGCTGGGCGAGGACGCGGGCTTCCAACAGCCGCTCGTGGGCGGCGGACCACTCGATTTTCCGTGCGACGGCGGTGGCGAATTCCTTCTCCGCGTGGTTCATCTCGCCGTCGATGCGGGCGGTGAGGAAGAGCAGGAGCTTGATTTCGTAGTCGAGTTCCAGGGCTTCGCAGCCGTGCTCGGCAGCGAGAGATTTCTTGAGCGCGGGGACACCGGAGCAGGATTGATCGGCGAGACGGTCTATCATGTGGATGCGGGAACGCGCTGCGGGATGGTGTTAGGTCCGCGCGCGAATGAGGTGCGGTGCACGGCTTCCGCGCGGAGGGAGGTGATGATGAGGTTCATCACCGCCTCGGCGATTTCGGGGTGGCCGCAGGTGAAAACGTCCACCGCCGCATAGCCGTGTTCGGGCCAGGTGTGGACGGTCACGTGGCTTTCCGCGATGACGACCACGCCGCTAACACCTTGCGGCGAGAAGTGGTGGAAATGGGACGAGACCAGCGTGGCGCCACCTTCCTCAGCGCAGCGGCGGAAGCATTTTTCCAATCCTGCGGGATCGTTCAAGACCACGGCCGGGCAACCGGTCAGCTCGGCAAGGACGTGCCTGCCTGCTGGCGGTGTGCTCGGGGTGGTCTGGAAATTCATGATCCGTTAGCCGGGGCTGGTGGTTCCGAGCTTGGCCTTGAGAGCGTCGAGCTTGGCCTGCACGTCAGGACTTCCAGAACCGGTAGCAAGCGTCTTGAATTCGTCCTCCAGCGTGGTGGCACCCGAGTTGTCGGCCATTTCCTTGGCGGCTTCTGCTTCGTAGCCCTGGCGCTCTGCCTTGGCTTTCATCCGGGCCATCAGGTCGTCGGGGCTGCGCTTGGTGGTCATCTTGGCCTTGGCCTCGTAGATGTCCTTCTTGACCTGTGCGGCTTTGCTTTGGGCGATGATGAAATCCTTGTTGCGCCGGTATTCGGCGACCTCGGCTTCCATCTTGATGACTTCCTGTTTGAGCTCGGCGACGGACGATTGCTGGCCCTGCCAGCTGGGTTCCAGCAAGGCCGCGCGGCTTTCGTGCTCGCTGGCGCGTTCCAGCGCTTTCACTGCGAGATCTTCGCGGCCGGAGCGCATGGCGGCTTCGGCTTTTTGCTCCCACTGGAATTTTTCGGCTTTCTCCTTCTCGAGCTGCGCCTTGGTCTGACGCTCGGTGGCGATGACCTGTTGGACAGACTGCTTGACCTCGCGGATTTGCTTTTCCTTGTCCGCGATTGCCTGTTCGAGCATCAGCTCGGGTTTTTCGAATTTCTCCACCACCTTGGTGGCAGA
Organism: Luteolibacter sp.; assembly: GCA_051648225.1. Taxonomy (GTDB): domain Bacteria; phylum Verrucomicrobiota; class Verrucomicrobiia; order Verrucomicrobiales; family Akkermansiaceae; genus Luteolibacter. The sequence goes on along the minus strand of JBOFET010000252.1, from coordinate 2,173 downwards.
GGCCTGGCCGATTTTAAAAATGCGTGAAAAAATGCTCATGGTTGGAGAATGTTAGGAATTGATGGAAGGGGCGAGGATTTCGGTGACGCGGTCCACGGCGAGTTCAAGCGCGTCGAAGACGGCGAGCAACTCTTGGTCGGACAGATCGCCGGTTTCGCGGCTCTCGACCAGCACGAGCCGCCGGTCTTCCGGGTGGCTGGTGTCGAGTCCGACGCTGACGGGAAGGATCTCGGTGTTGAGTGCGAGCAGGGACAGCAATAGCTGCTGGGAGATGATCGAGTCGATATTGCCGAGATCGACCTCGAAGTAGATTTGTTTGTCATCCACGTTGAGGAAAACCGGCAGCTCCTCCTCGCGCTGGACGCGGAAGACGTTGTTTTCGAGTTCCTCGACGGTGAAGCCGTTGGATTCCAGGAAACGCGCGAGTTCCTCGTCGCGTTGGAGTTTGATCAGTATGTTTTTCATGCGGTATGAGGTTGGAGAAGTGAGTTGAGTGGGTGGCGATGAACCTGAATTTTTCGAAGGCCGCCAGAGCTGACGTGGGGATGTCGCGCGGAATCAATTCCGCGCTCCAATTCCGGGGTCGCCTGTTTACACATTTTTTTGTTAGTTCCAGTTGTCATCCCAGAAGCGGTCACGGTTGGCGGGTTCGATGTAGTTCGCGAAATTGAAGTCCGACGCGGGCGGGAACTCGACCGGGGCGACGACGCGCTCCGCTTCATCTCCTCCGCCGTGGGTGGGGCCGGTCCGCTTGAGTTCCGCATCGGCGCGGGCAAGCAGTTTTCCCAGCAGTTTGCCGCCTTGTTGCAGGATGTCCTCGGCCACAGTAGCGCCGTCGATCCAACGGTCGCCATCAGGGTAGCCGAGTTCGCTGACGTCGGTGGCGCTGTTACAGACGTCGAGAATTTCGTCCCAGACGCTACCTAGCAGAAGATCGAATTGCCAGCCGGTGGCGTCGCGGCCGAAGCGGTCCTCGCGGATGAAACTCATGAAGACGATTTCCACCGCATCGATGCCGAGATGCTCGGCGATGGCGATGCGCATGTCTTCGAAGCGTTCGTCGTGGAGGTAGGTGTGCCATTCATCCTGTTCGAGGATTTCGAAATAACGCTCGAAGGCAAACTCGCCGGACCCGAGATCCACGCTGGAGAAGACGTCGAAGAAATAGACGAAGCGGGCGTAGCGCTCCATGAAGCGCTTGATGACATTCCGTCCTTCCTCGGTGGGGATGTAGTCCTTCGCCTCGCGGATTTGAATCCACTCTTTGGTTAGCAACCACTCCAGGATGGGCTCCAGATCCGAGTCCTCGTCTTCCAGCCACAGTTGGAAAATCCGCGGGTGGTTGATCATGTATTCCAACAGAAAGATTCCGGCGAAGCGCAGCTTTTGCTCTTCGGAAACCGTCCACGGATCATCGTCGCTGTCGTCTGGCATGGTGTTCAGGAAAAGGTGGCGTCTAGCAGCAGGGCGATTCCGATGGCGGCTGCGCCTTCGATGAGGGCGACGCCCCAGTTCCGGTCGCGGGCGATTTCCTCGTGGATTCGCGCGTCTGGCAGGATGACAAGGTCCACCAGCCAGCGGCTGCCGAGCAGGACGAGCAGTGAAATGGGAATCCACACGGCGAGTGCGACGAGCGAGTCGTCGCGGCGGATCTGGCCGGAGATGAGGATGGCGAGTGCGACGAGCGTCGCTCCGAAGGCGAGGCCCGCACCTTCGTTGTTCCGCTCGATTTCGTCATGCACATCATAGCCGCAAGTCCGCTGATAGATCGCGCCTAGCAGGATAAATCCGATCTGGCCAATGATGAAGTAAACGAGAGTGTCGAGGATTTCCATGGCATATCCGCCGCCGGTGGAGCCACTGATGGACGCGGAGATCATGAACGCGGTGCCGATGTAGGTGCCCGCGAGAACCGCGCCGGTGCCGACGTTTCGGTCGGTGATGAGTTCCTTGTGCATTTCGAACCGGTTGAGCAGGAACTTGCGGTTGATCCATGCGGATAGAAGAAGCAGGATAAGTGAGATGATGGTCCACGTGGCGACTGAAATTAGATCGCGCCAAATCGTCGCATAGGGCGTGCCACCTGTGATCATCACGCCACGGATGATGGTGAGCACGCCGAAGATATAGCCGGTAGTGGCGACGGCGACGGCTTTGTTATCGTGCTTGGTAA
>JBOFET010000251.1:0-2472 GCA_051648225.1 Luteolibacter sp. | reverse complement strand
TGCCAGGAGGACGCGCCAACAATGGTGAGATCGCAATGCATCACGCGAGCGACGCGCAGTGCGGTGTCGATGGTGAGTAAGCGTCCTAAATTCATCCCATCAATCTTGCCGTGGCGGGACGGACATTAGGCTGCGCTTGCAGCTGCGGTCCTGCGCTCGGCGGCGATGCGAGCGGGGGTCAGCGCGGCGGCTTGTTCCGGGGTGGCGTTGGGCGGCAGGTGCTTGATCACTTCGACGAGGTAGTCCTCGGGATCGAGGTCGTGGGCGCGGCAGTTGGCCAACAGGGTGTAGATGAGGGCGTTGTTCGAGCCGGCTTCGAGACTGCCGAAGAACATCCAGTTCTTCATGCCGAGTTTGGTGGGTCGGATCATGTTCTCGACGAGGTTGGTGTCGATTTCCAGGACGCCTTGTTCAAGGCAGTGGAGGAACTTGGGCCACTGGTTGAGGGTGTAGCCGAGGGCTTGGCCGACGTTGCTTGCGGGGAGATGGGTTTTGAGGTGCCCGAGGATGAAGCGGTGGAGTTCATCTGCGATGGGGCGGCTGCGGGCGCGGCGGATCAACTCGCGGCAGGCGGGCGGGGCCGCGGTCCGGCGGGTCTGGGTTTCGATTTGATAGAGGCGCTGGATGAGGTGGAGGACGGGAAGGGTGACTTCGGGGGATGCCTTTCCGAGGTCGGTGAACTTGCGCCGGATGTGGGCAAGGCAACCGGCGTGGCGGAGGCCGTGCTTGGAGGCGACGGCATCATAGACCGAGTAGCCGTCGCTGTGGATGGTGCCGGTGAAGGCGATGGTGTTGGTTTGCTCGTCGTAGCCGAGCATTTCCAGCAGGCAGTTGGTTCCACGCCCGGCGTGCCAGTCGAAGTAACAGGTGCGGGCGACGGGATCGCGGTAGGCCCAGAGGCGGCCTTCGCGGACGGAGCCGTGTCCGGGGTCCTGATAGTCGATGGGGGTTTCATCGATCTCGAGCTGGCCGGCCTGGAGGAGCTCGGCGCGAATGGCTTTATCAATGGGGCCGAGGTGGCGGGCGGTGGCGTGGGTCCAGGTGTTGAGGGTCTGCCGCCCGATGTCGATGTGGTGTCGTCGTCGGAAGCGTTGGGACTGGCGGTAGTGCGGGAGATGGTCCTGGTATTTGTCGGTGATGATCTGCGCGGCGAGGGCGGGCGCTAGCAGGGTGCCGGGGATGGAGGGAAGTGGGGCTGGCGCGATGACGGGCGGGCGGGCTTTGTCGGTCTTGTGAACGAACTTTTTGCGGATGGTGCGGCGCCAGAAGATCTCGGATTTGATGACGTCCAACTCGTCGTGGTGTTCTTCGCCGATTTCCTGCCAGTCGCCGGGGTTGGCGAGGACTTCTTCGGGAATGGTGATGCTCTCGACGAGGATTTTGAGGTTTTTGGGAAAACGGTCAGCCTTGGTGCGGCGGGTTCTTGCGGCGTTTGATTTTACCTCCTCCGGTGCGGATGTTTCGCCGCTTGCGTCCGGAGGAGGGGCCGGTTTTCCCAGCAGGAGCTGGTCTAACTCGAACTGGAGTTGGGCGGGGTCGAGCTTTTCGGAGCTGGAACCGAAGAGACGCTGTTGGAGACCGGCGATGATCTTGTCCTTGCGGGCGAGCTCGGACTTGAGGCGGGCAATCTCTTTCTCCATCGCATCGAAGCGGAGGAGGAGGCTTTGGATGTCTGGCGGGGTGCCGTTTTCCACGATGGGTTTCGTAGCAAACGGCGTGCCTATCAAAGGCTAACATGATGGATTTCCGAATGTTATTCCGGTCGTTCGTACCAGGGCTTGAAGGCGGCTCCACGGAGGTCGACGCCGTCGATGAGGAGCTGCAGGGCTTCGGGCGCGAGTTTGATGCGACGCTGGCCGGGTTCGCTCGGGGCGGGCCAGCTGAAGCGGCCTTTTTCGAGGCGTTTCGCCGCTACCCAAAGACCGGTGCCGTCGAAGTAGAGGAGCTTGATGCGGTTGCGGCGTTTGTTGGTGAAGACGAAGAGGGCGTCGCGGGCGGGGGCGGTCTGAAGCTGGTCGGAGGCGAGGGTGTGGAGGCCGTTGAAGGATTTGCGCATGTCGCAGGGATCGAGCGCGAGGAAGACCTTGAGAGCGGCGCTGGTGAGGTTCAGCACGGGCGGCCTCCTTTCGCGGCGAGGTGTTTGCGGAAGGTGGAGACAAACTCGGCCGCGAGCGGAATGGCGGCGTGGTCTTCGAGCAGGAGCGAGAGGCCTTCGCTGAATTCGATGACGAGGCGGGGCCGGAGTTGGCGCGGGAAGTCGACTTCGACGAAACGGACGTCGGTGCAGGTGGGGCGACGGGATGGAGCGGGACGGGATTTGGACATCCCGGCGAGGATGCACGGCCAGCGGCCAATGGGTAGGGGGTGGATTTTAGGACGCTTACAGACGATCGGGCGGGACAAGCGTTATTTCAGCGCCAATCCATGGGCAGCGGCTGATTGGAGTCCGCCCCAACGTGGGTGAGCTGTGGA
>JBOFET010000250.1:0-1719 GCA_051648225.1 Luteolibacter sp. | reverse complement strand
CATTCAAAAGCCTGACCGACACCTGCCTGCTCGATCCCAAAACCACCTCCCTCCACGTCGCCCACGACAGCAGCGGGGAAATGGCCGCATCCATCGCCATCAACCGGCAATCGCCCCAGCGCATCCACATCCCACTCCTAAGAATCAACTCCCTCCCACTGGCCAAGACCGTCTTGCGGCACCTGCTCATGAAAGCCATCGTCGATGCCGTTGAAAGCAATGTCCACTCCATCCACATCAGCGAACCCCACCTCACCCGCGAGATCACGGATGCCTTGGTGGAAATGGGCTTCGGCCCCACCGCAGACGGCTGGGTCAAACCCGTAGTCCGGGGCTTCCACGAACTCTCCAGCGCCCGCCAGCACCTCGAAAACGTCGGCCTCACCTGGGAGGAATCCGCTTCCCCCACCGCCATCGACCCACTCGGAACCCTCATCTGGCCCGGCAAACTCGCCGCAGAGGAAATCACCACCTACCTCATTCCCATCCAAGCCCAGTGGGCGGAACACTTCTTCGATACCGAGTCCGCCGCCCAACGCTTCCCCAGCATCTCGGGAATCAATGACGAACTCCACCTCGGCGTGGAAGCCGTCTATTTCACCGCTTCCAATGTCACCCTCAAGCCACCCGGCCACCTCCTCTGGTATATCAGCAGCGGAAATGAAGGCCTCGGTCCCCAGCAAGTGAAAGCCACCTCCCGACTCCGCGAAGTCGTCAAAGGCACTCCCAAAGAACTCTTCAGCCGCTTCCACCGACCACGCACGGACACAACGGATCGCAGTCGAAATTACGCGGAGCCTCGCCTCGCCCCAAGGAGCGGCGGACTCCGATCCGCCGTGGCCAATGGTAGGTCGATGATTCTGAGCAAAAGCACGTTTCCATCGGCTCCTCATTGGCTTCGGCGATTCGGAATGGGAGAGCAGCGGACATAGCCGGAGGCAAATCGCCGCTCCTTGCCTCGCCCCATTCCCTCCTCCACTTTCCAGATAATCTACCATCACGGAACCCACACCACCCCATGAGCCAGCGAGCCGTCCTCATGTCCATCAAGACGAAGTATGCGGATCTCATCTTCGCCGGCACCAAAACCATCGAACTCCGCCGCGTTTGCCCCATCCAAGTTCTGGACACTTTGCAATCTTGACATGCCGCCTCGTGGTGGGATGATCCCACCATGATCATCACCATGGATTCCAAACGACGGCTCACTTTGCCTGCCTCGGTCGCACCGGCAATGCCGGGCGATGCGTTCGAGGCCACTTTTGATGCGGATGAGGATACCGTCACTTTCAGGCGTGTCGCGACCAAGCGCGACTGGCTGGCAGTTCTCGCCGAGTGCCCCGTTTCCATGGACGATGTGCCGCCACGCCGCAAGGAACTCCCCCGTCGCCGCAAGTTATGAGCTGGCTCCTCGATACCGATGTCCTGAGCCAACCGGCAAAGAAGAATGGCAACCCTCAGGTGATTGCCTGGCTCACTGCGGAAAAGGATCACTGCTACACGAGCGCGATTGTCATCGCGCAACTCGCCTACTGGGTGAGAACGAAAGAGGGTCGCCAACGCACGATCCTGCAAACCTGGCTCACGAAGTTGACGGATTCGATGCAGGGAAGGATTCTGGGTTTCAGCGGTTCGGTCGCCCATGTCTGGGCGGAGCAGGAGCACTTGTTCGAAAAAGCCGGTGTTAGGATGCCGATTGAGGACGGCTATATCGCAGCG
>JBOFET010000249.1:0-35824 GCA_051648225.1 Luteolibacter sp. | reverse complement strand
AGGGCGTGCTGAGCAGCTTTCCGATTCCTATACCTCCAGCTGCCGAACAACACCAAATCGTCGCCGAAGTCGAAGCCCGCACCACCGCCATCGACCGCCTCGAAGCCGAACTCGACCGCCAAATCACCCGCTCCAACCGCCTGCGTCAATCAACCCTTGCCGCTGCCTTCCGCGGTTCTTGACGGAGGGGCTTGCAAGACGACCTTGAGCTGGGCACGCTGCCTGGGCGGAAATCGAAAGGAGAATCCAGATGAAAACAGTGGAACGCACATTCCGGCTTGAAGGGCCGAGCGGACTGGGACGACGTCCCGATCCCGGCTTGCTTGGGGCGCTGCTCGTTCAGTTGCCCGAGACGCTGCGTGATTCCGTGAGAATGGGTTTCCTTCATTCCAGTCGCGCGGAGGGCCGCTTGTCCAAGGCGCTGAGGGCGGCGTCCGAAGTTCGTTTCATCGATGTGTCCTCGACTTCCGACCGGATCACGGACGTGCGGTTCGAGATGCCCGTGTTCGGCGAGGCCGCGCCGGAGTTGTTCGCCCAAGGGCAGTTCTGGGACGATGGACCTGGCCCTGACCAAACGGCATTCGATCTGCTCGCGGACGCCTTGGTGGACATCGGCGCGGAGCGTGAGGATAGCGATCATTACGATCAGCCGTTTCTACGCCGGGTGCATCGGTATGGTAATCTTTTCAAGAAAGGCCTGGAACGGGTTTCGCTTTCGGACGTGCATGGAAGTTTGGTGGCGAACCTCAGCCCAACCGTGGTGAAGACTGCCGAATCCCTGTCCCGCCGGACTCCCGAGCCGCGCCGTGTGCGTGTGACTGGACGCCTCGATCTGATGGGCGCAAGCCAGGGTGTAGTGAAACTCCACTTACGGCCCGGCGAGATTGTTACGGCGCTGTGGAACGGTGAACACCCTCTCGAAGAATTCAGGGATCACTTCAACCGTGATGTCGTGGTCGAAGGGCTCGCCGTGTTCCGCCCGTCCGGATCGCTTTTAAGGATCGAAGCGAACGCCTTGTTGCCTGCGAACGAGCAGGATGAGTTTTTCCGGGATTTGCCCAAGTCGCTCGCAATGCCCAGCTACGAATCATTGGTACGGGCGCGTCCCGGCGAAGCGCCACCCTACCGGCTAATCCTCGGAGTGATCCCGGCGGAGGAATCGGACGAGGAATTCGCAGCCGCGGTCGAGGCATTCAGTTGAGGACATGAATTCGACCAAGGGATACCTGCTGGATACCAACGTCGTTCTTCACGCTACGCGCGAGAACAGCCCAGTATCCGAAGCCGTTGACTGGCAGTTCCAACTCCGATCATCACCACTGCGGCCTGTCATCTGTGAAGTGACCGTGGCGGAACTCTGGGCATTCGCCCAAAGTTGGGGAGAGAAGCGGAGGCTTATCCTCAAGCAGGTGATCGACGATCTCGTGATCCTCCCGATATCCAACACACGAATTCACAAGCAATGGGGAGAGTTGTATTCGTTTTCACGCTCGCAGGGTCTAGCGATCCAGAACGACCATAATGATATATGGATCGCGGCGACGGCCCAGATCGCCGGGCTCAGGTTGTTGTCATCCGATGGTTCCGCCTTCCTTCCCTTGCGCGGCACCAAGTGGGTCGATGTCGTGGTTCTCGACCCCAAAACCGGATTGATTGTTCCATGAGCCAAGATTCCTCCTCCATCGTTTCCAAAGTCTGGAACTACGCCCACGTCCTCAAGAACGCGGGGGTCGGTTACGGCGACTATGTCGAGCAGATCACCTACCTGCTCTTCCTCAAGCTCGCCGACGAGATGACCGAGCTGGGCTTCGACAACCCCATCCCTAAACAATTTGCTTGGTCCAAGCTGAGCAGCAAGAGCGGCGACGATCTCGAAGTCCACTACCGCCACACCCTCGAAAATCTCGGCAAGGTGCCCGGCCTCGTCGGCATCATCTTCCGCAAGGCCCAGAACAAGATCTCCAACCCCTCCGACCTCCAGCGCGTGATCAAGATGATCGGCGATGAGGATTGGTCCGGCATGGACGTGGACATCAAGGGTGCCATCTACGAAGGCCTGCTCGAAAAGACCGCCAGCTCCTCCGACAAGGGAGCCGGTCAATACTTCACGCCCCGCCCGCTCATCCGCGCCATCGTCGATGTCATGGCACCCAAGCCCGGGCAGGTGATTGGCGACCCCGCCTGCGGCACCGGCGGCTTCCTGCTCGCCGCCCACGACTACATCTCCCAGCACAACAAGCTCAGCAAGCCGGAGATGAAGCACCTCCGCACCCAGGCCCTGCGCGGCACCGACATCGTCCCCGGCGTCATCAGCCTCTGTGCGATGAACCTCTACCTGCACGGCATCGGCTCCACCGCCGACGCCAACGATCCGCCCGTCGACCGCGCCGACGCCCTCGCCCAGCCCAGCGGCCGGAAGTTCGACATGATCCTCGCCAACCCGCCCTTCGGCAAAAAAGGCGGCTATACCATCGTCGGCGACGACGGCAAGATCAGCACCGAGAAGCAGGAATACGAGCGCGACGAATTCTGGGCCACCACCGCTAACAAACAGCTCAATTTCCTCCAGCACATCGTCAGCGAACTCAAGGTCGGCGGCACCGCCGCCGTCGTCCTCCCCGACAACGTCCTCTTCGAAGGCGGAGCCGGCGAAACCATCCGCCGCGAACTCCTCAAGCGCTGCAACGTCCACACCCTCCTGCGCCTCCCCACCGGCATCTTCTACGCCCAAGGTGTGAAGGCCAACGTCCTCTTCCTCGAGCGCAAGGAAGCCAGCGAAAAGCCCTGGACCAAAGACCTCTGGATCTACGACCTCCGCACCAACCAGCACTTCACCCTCAAGACCAACCCGCTCAAAGAGGCGGATCTCACGGATTTTGTGAAGTGTTATGGAGTGAAGAAAGCGGGCGAGACGCCCGCGCTCCCCTCGCGCAAGGAAACCGAGCGTTTCAAGAAATTCACCTACGCCGAGATCGTCGCCCGGGACAAAGCCAACCTCGACATCCTCTGGCTCAAGGACGACAGCCTCGAAGACAGCGACAACCTCCCCGCCCCGGCCCTGCTGGCCGCCGAGATCGTGGTGAGCCTCGAAGCCGCCTTGGAAGAGTTCCGCGCGGTGGAGGAAGCGCTGGCAATCACTGATGAGTCATAAAACCCGTTAATCACGATCATTTCAACCACCTGCCCGGAGAGCGCCGCTGTGTCATGCTTGACCTCGACTTGCGCGATTCCTCGCACTCCCTGGCTTGATCGCACTGCCGGATGGCGGCACTTGCCGTGACGGGCGGACCCGCTATAACCCACCCCAACGATGAATTTGCGCCGCCTTTACCCTTTGAATGAATTTCCTCAGCAGCGGCAGATCTGGTCCTGGATCTCCTTCGATGTGGCGAATCAATCCTTCACGCTCATCATCAACACGCTGCTGTTCTCGATCTTCTTCTCACAGGTGGTGATCCAAAACGACGCCATCGACGACCGGATCTGGGCGCTGACTTACGGCGGCAGCATGTTGCTCACCGCGCTGGTTTCTCCACTGGCCGGCGCGGCGGCGGATGAACGGGGCTGGAAGAAGCGATTTCTGATCGGTTCGGGTTTGATGTGCGGGATTTTCACCTGTGGTCTGGGACTGATCCAGCCGGGCCAAATGTGGATCGCCATCCTGCTTTATGTGCCGGCGAATTTTGCGTTTTCGATCGGGGAAAATTTTCTCGCCAGCTTCCTGCCGAGCTTGGCGAAGCAGGAGCAAGTCGGGCGGGTGAGCGGGTTTTCCTGGGCCTGCGCCTACGCCGCCGCCCTGCTGCTCCTGGTGGTGACCGCCGGAGCGATGGTGGCTCTGAAGATGGAAACTGCGGATTGTTGGCGGCCGTTCTTCGTCTTCGCCGGGCTGTGGTTCCTCGCATTCACGATGCCTACCATGCTTTATCTCAAGGAGCCAAAGGTCGCACGGGTCATCCATCCGGGACGCAATTTGCTCACTGCTGGATTCACCCGGCTGGCGGAAACGCTGCGTGACACGGCCCGCTACAAGGACCTTGCGATACTGTTAGTCGCCTCGCTGTTCTACGGCACCGGGATGAGTGTGGTCGTTTTTTTCGCGAGCAAACTGGCGGTGGAGTATGGGTTCCAACAGGTGGATCTCGTGATCTTCGTCGCGGTCATCACCGTCTCGGGCATCGTCGGCACCATCATTCCCACGCTCTATCAGGACAAGCTCGGCCACCGGCGCTCGGTGTTGCTTTTTCTGGTGATCTGGCTGGCCACCGCGCTGGGATTCGCCTTCTACGCCTATCTCTACGAGAGCCACGCAGCGAGCGGCGCGGCCACTCCCTATCCGACATGGCCGCTCTGGGTGGTTGGAAATTTACTCGGCTTCGGACTCGGCTCGCTGGGATCGGCGAATCGGGCGTTCGTCAGCTACCTCGCTCCGCCAAATCGTGAGGCCGAAGTATTCGGGCTCTGGGGGCTGATGTGGAAGCTGTCGGCGATCATGACTTTCCCCTTCGCCTGGGTGAAGGATACGGTGGGAACCCCGGAGGCACTGCTCGTGCTGGCGGGATTCATCCTCGCAGGCTTGGTGCTTACTCTGTTCATCAACGAGCGCCGGGGACATGCGGCGGCCCTGCAGCTGTGAAATTTTTCTAAGGAAAGGGGTTTTCGTGCGTCGCTCTCCTAGCAACCCGAGAACCGATGAACCCAGATCCCCACTCCCACGCCCCCCTTCCGACCGCACCGAAACAGCCCTTTTGGCAAAAGCTAGGTGCGGGCTCGCTGTCCATCTCGCTGATGATCCATGCGGTCCTGCTTGCCGTCGGGGTCATCTGGGTCATCCAGGTCGTGACCCCAGTGGAAAAAGTCGTCGATTTCACGCCGGCATCCGGCGGTGGAGGTGCTCCGGCATCCGATGTGAAGGCCCAGAAACAGCGCAGCCAGATGGTCCAGCCGAATCTGTCACGAGTGGTCGCCATCGATGCGATATCGAACGTTTCGCTACCGGAGCCGGAAGAATTCACTCAAATGGCTTCGCTCGGAGGCCTCAGCGCGGGTGGTCTTTCCTCAGACCTCGGCATGGGTGGAGGACAAGGCAGCACCTTCGGCAAAGGATTCGGCAGCGGCCTCCTTCCAGGGATGACGGACGGTCGCGGGACCGGAAATCTTTTCGGCCTCCAAGAAGCGAATTCGAACGGACTCGCCGGAACCCTCTACGATCTCAAGCAAACCGACGACCTCAAGCCCACCGGCATGACCGTCGATGAAATGCGGGAGACGCTCAAAGACATCGCCAAACGAGGCTTCAAACCCCGCGATTTTGCCAAGTTTTACAAAGCGCCGACCACGCTCTATCAGACCAAGTTTCTCATTCCCTCGATGCCTGCCGATGAAGCACCTGCCGCTTTCTCCGTGGAGCAATACGTGCAGCCGAAGCAATGGTTCGTCGTCTATCGTGGCACCGTGCAGGCTCCGAAAAGCGGGCGCTACCGCTTCGTCGGCGCGGGCGATGACGTGCTCACCGTGAGGCTGAACAATCGGCTAGTGTTCGACTACGGCTACACGATGGCCGCCACTGGCAGCGGGGTTAACGCCATTTCACCCGAAAGCTACGAGAAGGACAAAAACTCGGACGCCATCCGGAATTTCAAACGCCTCAGCCCGATGCCTGTGCCCTCGGTGACCTACCCATACGCCAGCACCGGGAAGGTCAACCAAGCGCTCGGCGGTCTCGCAGTCGGTCCGGAGTTCGAAGTCAAGGCAGGCGTCAACTACCCGATCGAAATCCTCATCAGCGAAATCCCCGGTGGAGTTTTTTCCACCGCCCTTCTCATCCAGGAAGAGGGTGTCGCCTATCAGAAAGATGCCGCTGGCCTGCCGATTCTGCCGCTGTTCCGCCTGGACCACTCGCTACCAGACCCCGCCACCGAGGGGGAAGCACCGCCTTTCGACCCAGCGGGCCCGGTGTGGAAATTCGTCCCCGGCGGGGCGAAGGAGGACATTTAAAGCGATCTTCCCGCCCGTCTCTGGTGAAAAAAATTTCGCGGTCCGGGGGATCTGGTTTATGGATCTCCCGCCATGCCATTCCGACTTGTCAGTGACTACCAGCCCGAGGGTGACCAAGGCCAAGCGATCGCCAAGCTAACGAAATCGCTGGCCGCCGGGAACATGCACCAGACGCTGCTCGGCGTGACCGGATCCGGGAAAACCTTCACCATGGCGAACCTGATCCGCAACCACGGCAAGCCGACGCTGATCATGAGCCATAACAAAACGCTCGCAGCGCAGCTCTACTCGGAGTTTAAAAACTTCTTCCCGCACAATGCGGTGGAATACTTCGTTTCCTACTTCGATTACTATCAGCCAGAGGCCTACATCCCCCGCAGCGACACTTACATCGAAAAGGATTCCTCGATCAACGACGAGATCGAGCGACTGCGGTTGAGCACGATGGGGTCGCTGTTGACGCGCGAGGACACGATCGTGGTCGCCTCGGTTTCCTGCATCTACGGCTTGGGCTCGCCGGAGGACTATTCGAACATGATGGTGCCGGTATGGGTGGGGCAGAAACTCACGCGCGAGGAGTTGCTCAACTCGTTGGTGGGGATGCTTTTCGAGCGCAATGACATCGCCTTCGGTCGGGGGAAATTCCGCGTGCGCGGCGATGTGGTGGAGGTGCATCCGGCGTATCTCGACGAGACGGCGATCCGCATCGAGTTCTTCGATGACGAGGTCGAGCGCATGACCAGCATTCACACACTCACCGGCCACACCATCGAGCGACTGGAGAACCACACCTTTTTCCCGGCGAAGCAATTCGTCACGCCGGGCGACAAAATGAAGCGTGCCACCGTCGCCATCCGCGAGGAGGCGAACCAGCAGGTGACCGCTTTCGAAAAGGAGGGAAAACTCATCGAAGCCCAGCGGCTGCGGATGCGCACGGACTACGATTTGGAAATGATGGCGGAGATGGGATTCTGCCAGGGCATCGAAAACTACTCGCGCCACATCACCGGCCGTGAGCCGGGTGCGCGGCCCTACACGCTGCTGGATTTCTTCCTGCGGGATTTTCTGTTACTCGTCGATGAGTGCCATGCCACGATCCCCCAAGTCGGCGGGATGTATGAGGGCGACAAGAGCCGCAAGACCGTGCTCGTCGATCACGGTTTCCGCCTGCCAAGCGCCCTCGACAACCGACCGCTGCGCTTCGAGGAGTTCATGCAAATGACCGGGCAGCGCGTCTATGTCTCCGCGACGCCGGGACCCTTCGAGATCGTGAACTCACGACCGGAAAACAAGACGTTCATCCCGGTGAAAGAGGAGGTGAACGGCCTGAAGGTGGCGATGTTCGATTTCAAGAAGCTCAAGGTGAAACCTAGCGGAAATGACGAACCGGTGGAAAATTTCGATCCTTCGAAACGAGGAACGCCCTTGGTGGTGGAGCAAATCATCCGGCCGACCGGATTGCTGGATCCCGTGCTGATCCTGCGCCCGCTCAGAGGCCAGATCGACGAGACCATCGAACTCTGCCGCCAACGGGTCGAGCGGAACGAGCGGGTGTTAGTGACGACACTCACCAAAAGAACCGCCGAAGACCTCGCCGAATATCTAACCGGCACTGGACTAAAGTGCCGCTACCTCCACTCCGACATCGACGCGGTGGAGCGCGTCGAGATCCTGCGCCAACTCCGAGCAGCGACGTTTGATATTCTCATCGGCATCAATCTGCTGCGGGAGGGACTGGATTTACCCGAGGTTTCGCTGGTCTGCATTCTCGATGCCGACAAGGAAGGATTTCTCCGCAACGAGACCTCCATGATCCAGACCGCCGGCCGCGCGGCCCGCCACATCGGCGGCGAGTGCGTGCTGTTCTGCGACAAAATCACCGACTCGATCCAAGCCCTCATCGACGTAACGTCTTACCGCCGGGAGCGCCAACAAACGCACAACGAGAAACACGGCATCACGCCACAGAGCGTGAAACGCGCGCTGCAACACAGCCTCCACACCCACGAAAATGCCAAGGAACACGCCGACAAGCTCAACAGCTCGATCGTCGCCGATGACGTGGGCACCTACGACAAGCTGCGGGTCATCGCCGAGCTGGAGGAGGAAATGCGCGAGGCATCGTCGCGGTTGGAATTCGAGCGTGCGGCGCACTTGCGAGACCAAATCGCATCGCTCAAGAACGACAAGCCAGCGACTGCGATGCAGGCGGTGAAGTATCCTAACGGAAAGAAAGCTCGTGCCCGGAAAAGTTGAATCCTTGACTCCCGCCCTGGCAGCGGACAACGGTCATGCAGTGATGAAAATAGAAAGTGATCGTCCTTATCTGGAAGCATGGCTGCGTCGAACAGACCGTCAGCTTGCCATCAGTGGTCGGCTCACCCAAGTCGCTTGGACACTTGCCGCCGAGCAGGGAGGCTCTGTCGAGGAATGGCGGACGCAGTTGAGAATTCTACTCGACGGCGGATGGCTCCCATCGCTTGAACTGCTCACCCGCATCGACAAGCTCCTGGCCGGTGCTTCCAAGTCGAAGCGCGACGAAAGTCAGCAGGCACTTCTGTTTTAAGAGTGTCTCAAGACTGCCGGGATCGCCCTTGCCATTGGAGCGTGGCACCACTGCTTTGAAAATCATTTCGGCACGTAATTTGCTAGACGACCTTGCCGCCAGATCAGAGCCTCCGGGACAAACCCATGCAGTCGCCTCCCCGACTGGCTGCGCCTCCAACCGAATGCATCGCTTTCCTTCACGGTCCGTCATCATCCGCTTCAAGTTCGCGGCATTCCTGCACTGTCTGGGTGCGATGATGATCCCGTTGGTGATCGGAACGCTCGTCTATTCGATCATGACGGATGATCCGGCACTCACGAAAATCGGCATTATTTTGATAGGTCTGACCGTGTTGTTGGCGATTCTCAAATTCCTGATCGGTCCGCGCACCCGGTGTCCCCTGTGCATGACCCCGGTTCTCGCCTCGAAAGGATGCTCGAAACACCGCCATGCCCGCACGCTGTTCGGCAGCTACCGGCTGCGCGTCGCCGTCGCCATTGTTTTCAGAAACAGCTTCAAGTGCCCGTATTGCAACGAAAGTTCCGAGCTCGAAGTGCGGACCCGGAGACATCGCAGCGGGTCCCAGCATTTCTGAAATTTTCGCCCGATGCGTGGGGTTGACAGCTCCGCACGATCCATCGAACCTGCGCGGATGAATTTCATCACCAAGTCCCTGCGAGCCATCATCCCGACTGCGGCCGGGCTAGCACTTGCCATCTCAACCACCGTCCACGCCGAAACCACCATGCCTGAAACTCCGTCCGATGTAGCCGCCCCACCTGCCGATGCTTCTAAAACAGCCTCAGGTCTTGCCTCGAAAATCCTCCAAGCCGGCAAGGGCGAAAAACATCCCGCCGCCGCCGACACCGTCACCGTCCACTACTCGGGCTGGACCACCGATGGAAAACTCTTCGACAGCTCCGTGAAGCGCGGCCAACCCACCAGTTTCCCGCTCAACGGCGTCATCAAAGGCTGGACCGAGGGCCTGCAACTCATGGTCGAGGGTGAAAAGCGCCGCTTCTGGATTCCCGCCAATCTTGCCTACGGCGAAAACCCCGGCGGTGGCCGCCCGGGCGGGTTGCTCGTCTTCGATGTGGAATTGCTCGGCATCAAAGAAGCGCCCAAACCACCGACCGTCCCGGAAGATGTCGCCGCCGCTCCCGAAAGCGCCGAAAAAACCGCCTCCGGCATCGCCTCCAAGATTCTCTCCAAGGGCACCGGCACCACCCATCCGAAAGCCACTGACCAAGTGAAAGTCCATTACTCCGGTTGGACCACGGACGGTAAACTCTTCGACAGCTCGATCACGCGAAATGAACCCATCGTTTTTGGGCTCAACCAAGTCATTCCCGGCTGGACGGAAGGCGTGCAATTGATGGTCGAGGGCGAAAAACGCCGCCTCTGGATTCCCGCGAAGCTGGCTTACGGCGAAAGTCCGCCACCGGGCGCTCCCGCCGGAACGCTGGTCTTCGACGTCGAATTGCTGCAAATCGTCAAATGACCCGCCGCTGGCCTGCGATTTTCACCGTCGTCCTCGCAGTCGGCATCGTTTCGTGTGCGAAACCGACTCCTCAGGAACCGGTGAAATCACCCTCAACTCCGGTGGTGACCCGGAAACCCGCGCTCGAACCAGCCGTTCCCTGCGGTCAGGTCACCTCCATTTCGATGGAGAAACTGTTCCAACTCCATCAGAACGGGGAGGTCTTTCTGCTCGATGCGAGGCCCAGCTTTTTCTATTCGCTGGGCCATATTCAGGGTGCCATCAGTATGCCCAGCGGGGGCAGTGCCGAGCACATCAAAATGCGCGAGGAAGAAATCAAAACCGTCCTTGCTGCCAAAAAAACCATCGTCCTCTACTGCTCCAATGCCGCCTGCCCGGACGCGCGCGCCGTCGCGGCGAATCTCGCTGAGGCCGGTTATTCCAGCTCGGTCCTCGTCGGCGGCTATGAATCCTGGAAAGACAGCGGTCTCCCCGTCGAATAAACCATCCTCACCACCACCACTCATGTCCTCATTTACCAACGTCACCGTCGATGCCAAAGCCAACGTCTATTTCGACGGCAACGTCGTCTCCCACACGATCCATTTTGCCGATGGTACCAAGAAAACTCTCGGCCTGATCTATCCGGGAAAATTCCATTTCGGCACCGCCGCGCCTGAGCTGATGGAAATCATCGCCGGAGCTTGTGAAGTCATTCTCGACGGAACCGATGAGGTTCTCGTAGTCGAAGCCGGCTCAGCCTTCGACGTCGCCGGAAACAGCGGTTTCACCATCAAGGTCACCGACGGCATCTGCGAATACATCTGCTCGTTCCTCCAGGCGTGATGCTTCGCCTCGGGCCTATCGGAAACCCTGCCTGCGGCCTGCTGGCCGCGTCCCTGCTAACCTCTTGCGGGATCCGCCTGCCGGACACTCCCGCGCTGACCTACCAGGCGCCGGTTTCTGATTCGCCACCTGCCCCAGGCGAGCGGGACCCGGACGTGCTGGTCTGGTTGATCGCGGACAAGATCCACACCGGCATGGTTTTCCCCTACGACTGGCTGCTCGAGTCCGGATTCATACCACCAGAAGGCTTCGGCACGCCCAAATACGTCACTCTCAGCTGGGGCGACAGGACGGCCTATGTGGAAAAGGGCCTGCACACTCCTTGGAAATTTTTCCGCGCGCTCTTCACGCCGACTCCCTCGGTGATGGAACTCATCCCGGCGAACTGGAACGTCGTCGAAGTCTGCCCCCACCAGCGGGTCTGGCGGAAACTCGTCAACCGCGAACGCGGGAAGGATCTGGCCGCGTTTCTCAACGACACCAGCCGCCAAGGCCCCGATGGCAAGCCCATCGTCTGCGGGACTTCAAGCTGGGGCGGTGGCGTCCTGTTGGAGTCCCGGCACATTTATTTCGTCCCCCGCACCTGCAACGTGTGGACCGTGCAAGCCATCGACACCCTTGGCGGAAACATCGAACCCTGGACCGCCATGACCGCCAACGGCCTCATCCGCCAAGCGGAAAAACCACCTAACGATTTCGAAATGATCTGGCCCGGAGGGGGATTCCCGCCACCTACCGCTCCACCCACAGGCGACCTTCCCGCCGCCGCAGTTTCCCACCTCCCGGGAGATTGATCACCGCCGGCCCTTTCACGTCCAGCAGCCCGAGTCCGCGATCGATCAAATCGCGATCCAACGAGGAAACCCCGTGGTCCTGGAGAAATCGACGCAGCGCAATCCGTTGCAGAGCGATCGGCAGAGCGCGCATCACCGGACCATGCAGCCGCCCCTGCGGGTCTAGCACCTTCGCCTGCTCCAGCGCCCAGGATTCCAGGACTTCGAAGTCCTCGCTGTCTGCCGCACCGCGCGCCAGGGCGAGAGCCGCATCTCGATTTGAAATTTTCGCTAACAGCGGGATGGCCTCATTCCTTAACCGGTTGCGGATGGCGATGGGCTGCAAGTTGCTGGCATCCTCCCGCCAGCGGTGGCCTTCAGATTTCAGCCACGCCACCAGCTCCGTCCGGCGAATTTCCAACAGTGGACGGATCAACTCCAGCGTCGTTCCCGTCTCCGTCCGCAGGAGCTGGCGGGCACGCATGCCCTTCAATCCGCTTGAGCCACGCAGCAGATTCCAGAGCACCGTCTCCGCTTGGTCATCCGCATGATGGGCCAGTAAAATCCGCGGGCAGCGATGTTTCTTAGCGCATTCCGCGAAAAACTCATGGCGGGCGTTCCTTGCGGCGGTTTCTAGAGATTCGCCGCGGCTTTTCATCCGGGCCAGGACATCGGCCCGCGCGAACTCGCATGCGAGTGAAAGTTCACCGGCCAACCGCGAGACAAACTTCGCATCCCCGGTCGATACCCGCCCGCGCAGGCCATGGTCCAGATGACAGACGACCAGATTCCGAAATCCCATTTTCACCAACAAATGCAAAAGCGCGACGGAATCCGCCCCGCCGGACACGCCGACCAACCAGCGCTTCCGGCGGGAGGCACTCGTGAGCCACTGGATTTTCTCGGTAAGGGGCACAACACCAGCGTGAAGGCTCACGGCTGGTCCCGCAATGCGGATTCCGCGAACGCGTGATGGGCGGCCTGCAAAATCGTTGATAGTTTGACTTCGTTAAGGAATTTCCGCCCGAACCTATCTGATGAAGCTCCCTTCCCTCCTCCTACTCGTCGCCGCGTCCTCCATTCCCGCCATGGGCGCAGTGTCATTCCAATACACTGAAGATTTCAGCACGAGCCTCGGTGGCTGGTCCACCGCCGGATCGAGCGGTAGCGGCGGTCCACCTTCGAGTCTGGTTCACAACCCTACCCCACAAAGAGCCTCTTACCTCGATACCGCCGGCGGAATCGGCTACTATCTGGCTCCGAATGTCGTCAGCGGCGATCTTTCCGGAGCGTATGACGGGGTCTTCGCGTTCGACATCATCGTCCCTAACGGCATGGATACCGGCCATTCCAGCACCAATCTCATTCGCATGGACGCCTTCATCTGGGGACAGAATGGCGACGTTTTGGTCATCGACCTCGCCCAGCCAGCCAATGGTTCTGCCGGGGAAGCACTGACCCAATATTCCTTCGCCATCAACGACACCACCGGCTGGAGATACCTCAATGCCAACACCACTTACGCCAACTCGGTTCTCTTCAGCACGCTGAACGTTCCTCAACCCGCCGCTGCGACCATGGTCGAAATGTTGTCGATCCTCAGCAGTGTGGCTCAAATCGGATTCCGGGCCGAATTCAGCGACGGGATCGATTCCACCAGCGGCGCGCTTCCCGGGACTCTCGGGTTTAATCCGGAAACCGAACTCGACAACTTCACCTTCGGAGTCGTCCCGGAACCCACCTCAAGCCTTTTGGTAATCCTGGGTTCAGTCTCCCTGATCTTCCGAAGAAAGCGCTAGAGACGACGAGGTTTCTTCACCCGGACACGTCGAATCTATGCTTGGCAGCGCCCGGGTTTCTCACGAAACTTCGCGCCATGCAGACCGCTTCATTCCTCAAGGACCTCTTCGATCTATCCGGAAAAACCGCCGTCGTCATCGGCGGGACCGGTGAACTCTGCGGCACCATGGCAGTCGGCCTCGCCCGCGCCGGAGCCGAGGTCGTGCTCGGCGGCCGCATTCCGGAAAAAGCGGAACAACGGCTGGAGGAAATCGAAGGCCACGGCGGAAAAGGCTATTTCGTCCCCGTGGACGTCACCGCACGCGAGTCATTGCACCACCTGCTCGACACCGTGCTCGATCGCTCCGGCCAAGTGGACATCCTCATCAACGGCGCGGGGACCAACTCCCCCACCCCGTTTCTCGACATCACCGAGGAGGAATACCAGCGCATCATGGACACGAATCTCTCCGCCGTCTTCCGCGCCTGCCAGGTCTTCGGCCAATACTTCGTGGACGACGGCCGGCCCGCCTCCATCATCAACCTCGGGTCCATCTCCGGCCTCAATCCCCTCTCCCGCGTCTTCACCTACTCGGCCTCCAAGGCCGCCGTGCACAACCTCACGCGCAACCTCGCCCGCGAGTGGGCCGACAAGGACATCCGCGTGAACACGCTCGTCCCCGGCTTTTTCCCCGCCGAGCAAAACCGCAAGGTGCTCGACGAATCCCGCGTGCTCGACATCCTCCGCCAGACTCCCGCATCCCGCTTCGGAAATGCCGAGGAACTCATCGGCGCGACGCTCCTGCTCGCCTCCTCGCGGGCAGGCTCCTTCATCACCGGCATGGAAATGATCGTGGATGGCGGATTCCAAGCGATGTCGATTTAAAAAAATCGTCGCCCACGGGGCCGAAACCGCCGTGAACCCCCGCGAGAAAGCCCCCAGCCTGCTCCGCCGCACTCTCGGGTTCCTGCGGCTGCTGCTCGTCATCCCCGAGACCCACGCCATCGAATCGCTCAACAGCTCATTGCGCAAGATCAGCCGCCACCGCAATCTCTTCCCCACCATCGACTCGCTCACCAAGCTCTTCTACCTGGCCCTGCGCAACCTCAGCGCCAAATGGACCGTGGCTGTCCCCAACTGGCCCGCCGCCCTGAGCTACCTCACCATTGAGTTCTCCGACCGCATACCTCCGAACCACTAACACTAATCACCGGAAAAACATTTACACAAAAAAACTTACACTCTCATAAGCCTCCGAGAAACTTCCCCAAAGGTATTTCTCCAACTCCGCGATTCTCTCTGCGTCCTCCAGATCTTGTTTCCACTCTCGCCTTCAAATCTTCAAGCCCCCAATCAACCATCCGATCACTATCTCAGTGGGCCTTTGTTGCTTGCCCCGCAAGGAAACTACTCCTTAGCTTTTTATAAAAATAGCCATGGCCTCTCCAAAAAAGAAGTCTCTCATCCGCGAGATCATCGATGACCTCAAGGAGCAGCGCACGCTCTTCGCCCTCATGCTGGCCTATGCCGGGGTGCTCGTCACCGCGCTCTTCAATTGGCAGACGCTCTCACAGAAGTGGATCGACCTCAGCGCGGGCAAATCCATCTGGATACTCTATGCCTTCGCGTTCCTACCCGTGCTCGTGCCGGTCGCAGTGGTGATTTTCCGGCGCTGGCGGACCGCGAGCCTCGAGCGTCGCCTGGCAGATGTCGGGAAACCAAACCTCACCTTCAAGCACGGCCACTTCCGCACCTCACCCTATTCCGGCAGCGACGAAGATCGCAGCAGTTATAAGCGCACCGACCACGCCCACGAGCAAGCACTCGACCGCATCCGCCATGCAGCGGGAAAAGGCGAGTCCTTCTTCTTCCTCCACAGCCAGTCCGGCTGCGGCAAGACCTCGCTCCTCCAGGCCTTCGTCATTCCCGCGCTGGAGGGCAGCGGCTGGCGCGTCATCTCCTTGCGCGGCTTCACTGGCATTCTTCCCGAGCTGGCCGAGGCCCTCGGTATGGCAGAATCAGCCACCCCTGCGGAAATCCGCGCCGCCCTCGCCACTGAGGCAGCCGCCAGAAATGCAGCGGGCGGCACCTTGCTTCTCGCCATCGATCAGTTCGAGGAATTCCTCATCCTCCACCCGCCGGGCACCGCGCCCTACCTTGCGTTGCACGGGTTCTTCACCACGCTGCGTGCCACGCCTGTTCCCGGTCTGCTCGCCCTGCTCTCCCTCCGCAGCGAATACCAGACACCCGCGCTCAAGCTCGGCCTGCCGGACTTCGATTCCGCCCGATCCTTCGTCGTCCCGCTCTTCACCGCAGAGGATGCCCGCGAGTTCCTCCGCAACGGCCTCCAGGCGGCCCGCAAGAAAACCGGCGAGCTCCCGCTCGATCAATTCATCCGCCAGATGGAGGACCGGGATGACACGCGCGGCATGATCCGCCCCATCCAGGCGAATCTCGTGGGCCACGCCTACCGCACCTACGCCGCAGAGTTCCATACCCGGCTCATCGCCGGAAAACGCGTCGATTTCCTCGCCGACTGGCTGCGCCGCCTCCTCGAGCGCCGCGAACTACGCCTCCACGCCCGCCCCGTTTTTGAAGGATTGCTGCAAAAGGACGGCAGCCGCTGCCCCGCCCGGGTCTCGCGGATCGCCAGCGAGGCCCGGCTCGATCCCGATGTCGTCCGTCACTGCCTTAGTGCCTTCCAGGGCGAGGGCCTCGTCCGCTGCCTCACGCCGGACCTGCCGGACGACCGGGAAAAACTCTGGGAAATCTCCCACGACTTCCTCGCCGTCCAGATCAAGCGCGCCCTCAGCTTCTGGCGCCGCCTCTGGCAAGAAAACATCGCCCGCGCCCTCGCCCCCGCAGCCATAGGTCTTTGGTTTCTTTTCTCTGCGGGCTTCTTTTTCCAAGACACGGACCGCATCCACATCAGTCGGCTCGCGGAGCTGGGGATTCATTGGAAGGGCGCGAACCGGACGGCATCCGTGCACGAGAAGCTTGATTTCGACCAAACAAAGCTGGCCTCTGCAGGGTCATCGTTGAAAACGCTGGAATGCACGGGAATCGACCTCTCCAATTGCGCCGCCTTGCAGAACGTCGATGGCCTGAAAGGCCTGAAAGGCCTGACGGCCCTCACCAGCCTCAACCTCTCTTCTTGCTTCACCTTGCAAAACGTCGATGGCCTGAAAGGCCTGACTGCTCTTACCAGCCTCGACCTTTCCTATTGCAGCGCCTTGCAGAACGTCGATGCCCTCGAAGGCCTGACCGCCCTCACCAGCCTCGACCTCTCCGATTGCAACGCCTTGCAAAACGTCGATGGTCTCCAAGGCCTGACAGCACTCGCCAGCCTCGACCTCTTCGATTGCGACGCCCTTCAAAACGTCGATGCCCTCGAAGGTCTGACGGCGCTCGCCATCCTCGACCTTTCCGATTGCGACGCCTTGCAAAACGTCGATGGTTTCCAAGGCCTGAAAGCGCTCGCCAGCCTCGACCTCTTCGATTGCAACGCCCTTCAAAACGTCGATGGCCTCGAAGGCCTGACAGCGCTCGCCAGCCTCAACCTCTCCAATTGCGGTGCCCTTCAAAATGTCGATGGCCTCAAAGGCCTGACGGCGCTCGCCATCCTCGACCTCGCCGGTTGCGGTGCCCTTCAAAATGTCGATGGCCTCGAAGGCCTGACAGCGCTCGCCAGACTCAACCTCTCCAATTGCGACGCCTTGCAAAACGTCGATGTCCTCAAAGGTTTGACAGCGCTCGCCAGCCTCGACCTCTCCTATTGCGGAACCCTTCAAAACGTCGATGGCCTCGAAGGCCTGACGGCTCTCACAAGCCTAGGGCTCTCCGGTTGCGGTACCCTTCGAAATCTCGATGTCCTCGAAGGCCTGACAGCGCTCGCCAGCCTCAACCTCTCTGATTGCGAAGCCCTTCAAAACGTCGATGGCCTCGAAGGATTGACGGCTCTCACAAGCCTAGTGCTCTCCGGTTGCGATGCCGTTCAAAATGTCGATGTTCTCAAAGGCCTGGCAGCGCTTACCAGCCTCGACCTCTCCGCTTGCGACGCCTTGCAAAACGTCGATGGACTCGAAAGCCTGACGGCTCTCACCAACCTCCACCTCTCCCATTGCGATGCTTTGCAAAACGTCGATGGCCTCATGGGATTAAAGGCACTTCGGGAAATCGGACTGGAGGGCTGCCCCAATTTATCCAAGGAAGCGATCCAAGCGCTAGAAGCAGCATTGCCAGACGCCACGATTTTCCACGACTAGGTGGCGATGTTTTGCTGGTAGCCGATGGCTTTCGAAATCTTTCCCTCTCACTCGATTCAGACCCTCTCCCCTTTCCATTTCGCCTTCTGAATCCATTCAGGGAGCCAAACCCACACCCATTTGCCGCCTCAATGGGGTCGGGCCTTGCGTTTTCACTTGTTGAGATTCTTCCCGGCCTCTGCACCGCCATCAGGTCACCCGCGCAGACGGCCGCTTTTGGGGCTGGGGCTGAAACCACCTTGGCGAGGGCATCTCCGGCGTCAAAAAACTTCCGAACAGAAGCCTTCCAGCCGGGCTGCAAGGTGGCTGCGGACTCAACGCCAGTGGCAATTGCGATCAAGTCAGAACCAGACTGAACCTCCACCCTCGTCCCTCAGTGGGGTCGTCAGTGGGGTCGGGCCTTGCGTTTTCACTTGTTGAGATGCTTCCCGGCCTCTGCGCCGCCATCAGGACACCCGCGCAGACGGCCGCTTTTGAGGCTGGGGCTGCCCCCCCTTGGCGGAGGCATCTCCGGCGTTAAAAAACTTTCTCAACAGAAACCTTGCACCCGGGCTGCAAGGCGGTTGCGGACTCAGCGCCAGTCGCAATTGCGATCAGGTCAAACCAGGCTGAACCTCCACCCTCGTCCCCGGGTAACGCTTTCCCGCAAAGCTAGGGCTTGCACGCGGAGGCAGGCGTGGGCATGGAAAGGCGTCCGCACGAAGCGGAGTTCCTGAACCACCCCATGACTGGCGAATCCCTGAATCCCATCATCGTCGGCACCCGCGGCAGCGAGTTGGCGCTGGTGCAAGCCACGGCCACGGAGGCAGCGCTGGCGGCTGCCTTTCCCGGGCGGACGATCCTCCGCAAAGTGATCAAAACCACCGGCGACCGGCGCACGGATGTCTCGCTGAGTGAGGTGGCGAAGTCGGAGGGAACCTTTGATAAAGGCGTCTTCATCAAGGAAATCGAGGAAGCGCTGGACGCCGGGGAAATCGACATCGCCGTCCACAGCCTCAAGGACTTGCCGACTGTGCTCCATGACCGCTACGCCCTTGCGGCGGTGCTGGAGCGGGCCCCGGTGCGCGATGTGCTCGTCATGCGCCAGCCGGGTGGCCTCGCCGCGCTGCCAGTCGGGGCGAACGTGGGCACCAGCAGCGTGCGGCGGGCGAAACAGATGGAATGGCTCCGGCCAGACATCACGGTGACCGACCTGCGCGGCAACGTGCCGACGCGCCTGCGCAAGCTGGCCGAGAGCGAAAACCACGACGCCATCCTCCTCGCGGAAGCCGGCTTGGTGCGGCTCGGTTTCATTCCGGAAACCGCCGGGAGCGAGATCGAGGAAATCGCCGGAATCCCCGGATTGTTCGTCACGCGCCTCGACGAAGCCGGATTTTTTCCCGCCGCCGGACAAGGCGCGATCGGCCTCGAAGTGCGGGCGAGCGATCGGCCAAGCCGGGTCTTTGCCGAAAGCATCGGCCACCGCGAGACGTGGCTGCGGATCACCGCCGAGCGGGAATTCCTGCGGCTGCTCGACGGCGGCTGCCACACGCCAGTCGGAGTTTACTCGACCCTTTCCGACGGTGAAATCTTCCTCAAAGCCCGCGTCTTCCCGGAGCAGGGCGGCACGCCAAAATCCGGTGAAGCTCGCGGCACCGATCCCCTCACCCTCGCACTCGAACTTTTCAACTCCCTTTCATGAGCAAATCCGGAACCTGTTATCTCGTCGGCGCCGGCCCCGGCGATCTCGGCCTTGTCACCCTGCGCGCCAAGGAATGCATCGAACTGGCGGACGTGCTCGTTTACGACGCGCTCAGCAGCCCGGAGCTACTCAACTGGACCAAGGCGGGTTGTGAGAAAATCTATGTCGGAAAGAGAGCGAAGTTTCACTCGGTGCCGCAGGATCAGATCAATGGCCTCATCGTGGAGAAAACCAAGGCCGGGCTGAACGTCGTGCGACTCAAGGGCGGCGACCCGATGATCTTCGGCCGCGGCGGCGAGGAAGCGGCGGAGCTGGCGGCGGCGGGCGTGAATTTCGAAATCGTGCCCGGCATCAGCTCGGCCATCGCCGGTCCGGCGTATGCGGGCATCCCCGTGACGCATCGGGATCACAACACGCAGCTTACGATTTTCACCGGCCATGAGGACCCGACCAAGGGCTTCAGCTCGGTGGACTACGCGCAGCTCGCCAAGGCTCCCGGCACCAAGGTTTTCCTCATGGGAGTGGCCCGGCTGCGCGAAATCACCGGTGCCTTCATGGAAGGAGGCGCAGCGCCCGAGACCCCCATCGCCCTCACCCGCTGGGCGACGACGGGCTCGCAGAAGACCATCGTCGGCACACTCGCCAGCATCGCCGACATCGCCGAACAGGAAAATTTCACCTCCCCCGCCGTGGCGGTGATCGGTGATGTGGTGAAGGAACGGGCGAAAATCAATTGGTTCGAAAAGCGGCCGCTCTTCGGCAAACGCATCGTCGTCACCCGCACCCGCGAGCAAGCGGGCGAACTCAGCAAAGCACTGCGCGATCTGGGGGCCGACGTCATCGAGCTGCCGACCATCCGCATCGAGGGTCCGCCGGACCGCCGGGAATTTGCGGAACTCGTCACTCACGCCCACGAATACGACTGGCTCGTGTTCACCAGCCCGAATGGAGTGGAGCGCTTTTTCGACGCCTTTTTCGCCTCGTATGCCGATGCCCGCAGTCTGGGCAATCCACGCATCGCCGCCATCGGCGAGGGCACCGCGAAGAAAATCCGCGAATATCGATTTGCCGTGGATCTCATCCCCGAGCGCTTCGTGGCGGAAGGCTTGATCGATGCTTTCAAGAAAGAGGACATCGAAAACCTAACGATGTTGTGGGTGAAAGCCGCCGAGACTCGCGACGTCGTGGGCGAGGGCCTCACCGCCCTCGGAGCCATCGTGGACAACTGCGTGGCCTATCAGACCGTGGCTGAAACGGAGGACCCCACCGGTGCCCGTGCAAGACTCGAAGAAGAAGGCGCGGACATGATCACCTTCACCTCAAGCTCGACCGTGGAGCATTTTTTTGCGCTGGGGCTGGATTGGCCGGAAGGCTGCGTCGCTGCCAGCATCGGCCCGGTGACCAGCGACACGCTGCGCAAGGCAGGGATGAAACCAGCCTTCGAGGCAACCAAGCACGACATCCCCGGCCTCACCGCCGCGATCGTGAAACACTTCAGCAAACGAGCATCGTAAGAGCGGCGCTTCCCGCTTCCGGGGGCTTGCGCGATTGGGGATTTTCCGGTAACAACAGCCCTATGGCATTGGCATTCGCGGACAATCGGATCTCTCGGGAAAACTATCTCCAAGGCGAACTTGCCTCGGAAATCCGTCACGAATACGTCGCCGGGAGCGTTTACGCCATGTCCGGCGGGACGCTCAACCATCAGCGCATCGCTGGAAACTTCTCCTACCTCGTCAGAAGACAACTTGCCGAAAAACCCTGTTTCCCCACTGGCAGCGATTTCAAGCTCCTTGTGCCGCTTGGTGGAGGCGACGAGGCTTTTTACTATCCCGATGGCATGATCATCTGCGTGCCTGTGCCGGGCGACGCGCTCTTCACTGACTCCCCAAGCGTGATTCTCGAAGTCCTCAGCCCGACCACCCGCCGCAATGACGAGGTCCAGAAATTCCGCGATTACCTCACGATTCCGACCTTGGGCACCTACATTCTCGCGGAAATCGAATCTCCTTTTCTAACCTTGCACCGCAGGGAGGGTGCAAGCTTCCGGCGGGAAACTCTCTCTGGACCGGACGCCATCCTCGATCTCCCAGAAGTCGGCATTTCCATCTCACTATCAGAACTCTACCGGGACGTGGGTTGATTTCTGATCCACACGGCAACATCAGAAAGTGTTGGAGTGCTTACCGGGGAAATGCGGGAGATTCTACGAAATCCTCCCAGCGTCCGAGACGGATTTGAGGAGGTGCCCGGATTTCCCGCTTGCGGGTTGCGGGTGGCTTTGGTTTCTTGCACACGATTCTGTGAGACGCCGCTGTAGCTCAGGGGTAGAGCAATTCATTCGTAATGAATAGGTCGTCGGTTCGAATCCGACCAGCGGCTCCATGATTTTCAATAGGTTACAGAAAATACCTAACTGTAAATATTTCCAAGCGTGCATTATTTGTGCAATATCGGATATCAACGCATGTTCTCCCAACCGATTTTTCTGTTGTGAACTCTGCCATTCTACCGAGAAATACGGGGCAATGGAAAACGGCAAGCAGATCGTTCCGAATTGGGTTTTGCTGGCGGCGGCGCTTTTCGCCTTCGTGGCGATAGCTGATCTTCCATACGGCTTCTACCAGCTTCTTCGCTGGGTGGTATGTGCGGTTGCCGTAGCCTCGGCCATTCAACTTCACCGGACCAACCGCCAAGGCTGGGTGTGGGCTCTCGGGGGTATCGCCGTTCTCTTCAATCCGCTCATGACGGTGGGCTTTGACAAGGCGACATGGCGCATTTTCGACGGTGCGGCCGGGATCGCGTTTCTTGCCGTTCTCTATTTCGCCCGCAAAGACAACGTGCCTCCAAGAAGTGGAGACGCCAGCCAATCCCATTGATTGGCTTCATGCCGCCGGGTAGCCGCCCCCCGCCCCGCCGCGCATCGAAAATCACCGTGGGACCCCCGACACGTTCAGAAGAGAGGGGCGGGGGGGACCTTCGAAGCGATTTTCCGCTGCTGAATCAACGATCGAGTACACCTGCACAGATGCGCGCACCTGCTGCTAGCGGCCATTCCCCGGCTGAATTGGATCGACAGGCCGAGGTTCGTCGAATAGACCCGGAGTGTCGAACCACCCGGTTCGTCAAGGGTGTGAGAACCCTTCTTAGACACCCCAACCGAAAGGTCGGGGAGGCTCCGGCTATGCAATAGGTGCTTTCCACCGAAGGCCGGGCAGCCGTGTCTAAGCGGCTTCTCAACTCCCCGGCCACCGGGAAATCGGTTCGGTGTATCTCTCATTTTATGAACTCCCTCCGTCCCTTTTCAACTTTGATCGTCGTCACCGGCACTCTCCTGCTGGTTCAATGCGCCCCGCGTCAAGTCGCCGTTCACTTCTACGCGCAGAAGGGACCTGAAGTAAAAACAAACCCGTATATTCAGGGGAAGGCTTTTCTCCAGTCACCCTACCAAGGTCAAATTCAGCTCAAATGGCCGGACGGCGAGGAGGGCCTTGGTCAATATTCGGGAGTGGTCAATTATTCGGTAACGAGACGCGATTACTCAACTCGGGCCACCGGCTACACGGATTCCAGCGTTGGAAGCCAATCCTTTTCCGGGACCTACGGCGACACGGATTTCAACGGACGCCTAGGGCCGACAGATGTCTACTCGAACTCTTCCCAAAGCGTTTCGGGAAGCAGTATCTCAAGGACTCAAGCACCGGGAACCGTGAAGATACAGGGCATGATGATCACCAACCGGGGGCGTCGGATGGAGTTTTGGGCTTTTGTAGGGAGCGGAAGCAACAGCGGCTACGGAATGGCGTCAGACAGTTGGGGAAACACTTACAAGGTGATATTCTAACTACACATCCCGAATGTTTCATCGACATACCCCGGCTCCGTTCTTCCCCACGCTGGTCGAATTCCCCGGCCACGGGGGAGATAATTCGCCTTAACTTCACCCCCATCATGATCGTCTTGGCCCGCTGGATTCTCTTCTTCGCCTTAGTTTACGGTTACTATTTCGCCGTTCAATGGGAGATTTTCTTGGCTTTCAAAACTGGTTGGGTCTTGGTCACCGCACTGATGCTTATATCCGTTTGGCCCCTCGTAAACATCTTCGCCCTTACGCTTGTGTTCTGGGCGGTCCCTTACGGGCAACGATTTTTCGCATGGTTGTTATTTGTGGTGGCAACTCCGGTTCTATGGATCGTGTATCTAGTGGGGATTTGGCATCAACTCCCTCGAAACGTTTTCATTGCTCAAGCAATTCTGATGTTTTGGACCTTGCTGATCTCCGGTAAAGTGACTTTCAGTTTGGAGCGAAATACCGCTCAAATGTTGGCCGATAGCGAACAGCCTAATTGACATGAGCACACCATGGGAGAGAGAGATCTCGAATCAAAGGAGAGAGAAACTTAAACCGATAAGCCATAAACCGGCCAAGAGCGGTCCCTTCAGGTGGTTTAAATTCCGGGGAGATTCGGTGTGGGATAAAGAAATGGGAATCTATATCGAACCCGAAGAAGCGTATTCATCCCAGCGCGAGCTCATGGTGATCGCAGCAGAGAAGCTCGATGCCTTCGAAGAGGAACTTCGAGAAGTGCGTCGCTTGTCAGATCTCAGGAGGCAGGCACTTAAACGAGTCGAAAAACTCCAGAATGGATTGCTGATCGTGGGGGCAATTTTATTTGGCATCGGAAGTCAGTCCAAAGGGGTTGTCTTTTGGATTGGGGCAAGCATCTTTGGAATTGGATTTTTTTCGCTTGGTATTTTTCCTGACAAAAAAAAGGAGTTGCTGCACGATGACAGTCAAAAATAGGATGATAGACGTTTGGAAAGAAATAGGATGAAAATTCGCGTTCTGATTCGCTCAACAGTGGCGGGATTAGTAAAAACGAAACATGTCCTTACGGGAAGAATGACGCAGAATGCCCTATTTTGCGACCTAGTATTTCCCTACGGCATCGCCTCGGGCCGTTGTCACACGGAAAAGTAAGAAGTGTCCGACAGTTTTGACTAAAGTCTTCCGACCGAAACGGAAACGGCTTTGCCCCAAAAACCTAGGTTTTTCCCGGCATTCCCCTACGAGAGTAGTAATTGTCACAGAAATGGCTTTTATCGGGAAAACCTAGGTTTTTGAGGATTGTTGGGTGAAGTCTCAAAAATCGACCTCCGGCATGGATGGTTCGCGAAGGCTGAACCCGACGTATTGCTTCCCTTCTTTTGTGCAACTTAACCCCTTCGCAAACATTCTGGGATGGAACTTCTGGCACGAGACAGCAACCTCTCCCACCGCTTCGCACCATCCGCGATAAGTCTGAAACACTACTCCCTTGAGAATTCGAGATCCGGAGTCCTCCACCACGCAATCTTCGATGAATCGGCCCACATGATCCTCCTCTCCTCGATATTCTTCTGTGGCTTTGCGGATGGCGGCCGGGGCGTTGAGACCGACCTTCTGCCACTGTATCGCCCCTTGGATCATCCAGTTTAGAATCCCCGGTGCTTCTCTCAGAAGGATCTCGGTGTAGCCAGAAACCCGATCTTCCTTCCGAACGTTGAGCTTGCAAAGGAGAAGGTGAATCCGCCTCCAGATGCCTTCATCCGTCCCTCCGACCCGTGGCTTGTGGTTGCCGAAGACGATGAGCTTGTGTGTCGGTCTGAAGTCGAAAAACTCCTGATGGAGAAAGCGGGCCGTAATCGTGTCACCGCCAGTCAAATCCTTGATCTTCGACTCAGCCCACGCCGTCCCCTGCTCCACCTCACTTCCCAGAACCATGCGCTTTCCCTTCAGTCTCGCCATGTCGTTGGTGGCACTGCTGCCCCTCGGATCGGCAATAAAGAGGCTTTTCGGCGCGGCTTGTGCGTAGTCGCCCATGATCGCCTGCAACACCCCGAAGAGGGTGCTCTTGCCATTTGCTCCCACCCCAATAGCGAACAGCATGCACTGTTCTGAGACTTCGCCCGTTAGACAATAGCCCGCCATCCTTTGGAGGTAGGCGATCACCTCACTGTCGCCTTGCGCGAAATCGTCGAGAAACCAGAGGAAATCTGGACAGGTCGCCTCTGGGTCCGCCGTCACGGCCGCTTGCATCGTAATCATGTCCTCACGCCTTCCGGGACGCAGTGCCCCTGTCCTCAGATCCACCACGCCGTTGGCCACTCCCAACAAAAATCCGTCCATGTCGAAATCCGCAGCACGGGCCACGATACGAGGATCGCTCTCCGCAAGTTTAAGAGCCGCAACAATTCTAGCGACGTTGCCGCTGTTGGTCGCGAACTTCCAAAGTTTATCGGCTTCTCCGTCTTTGCTCCCACCGTCTTTCCGTGCTCTCGCCGCTTCGTCGATGACCAGCCCCTTAAGCCCTTTCGCCAGTTCCTGGACTTTCCCGCTCTCGTCTCGTCGCCACCCTACCCCGTCCCAAAACAACCACGTGTTCCATTGCGGAACGAAGCGGATTTCATCCTGAAACCGGGTGACCAGCCGTCCAGCGTTTCCCACGTCGTTCAACTCATGGATGGTTCCAAACTCGCCGCGTTCAATCGACCG
The DNA here is from genome assembly GCA_051648225.1 of Luteolibacter sp. Lineage (GTDB taxonomy): Bacteria > Verrucomicrobiota > Verrucomicrobiia > Verrucomicrobiales > Akkermansiaceae > Luteolibacter. The sequence goes on along the minus strand of JBOFET010000249.1, from coordinate 9,922 downwards.
GCGGGCTTTCGCGATGCTGCGTGGCAGGTAATCCTGTCGCTTTGCCTTTTCCCGCCACATCATTGACCCGTTGAAGATGTTAATCACCTGCTCGTCGCTACCCGTCACAGAGCAGAGCATGGCCAAAAGGGCATGATCTCCGTCGCTGTGACTCTGATACTTCCCTTCCCACCGTCCCTCTTCACAGAGACGGATGAAGGAACCCGGAAACCTCTTGGCGGCACGTTCGAGAATCAACTCTTCCGGTTCGTGGGGCGCAATGTCGTTCACCAGATGAGCGGGCTTATTTCCAGTGGACTTCCTCGCCGCATTCCTCGCCGTGGCGGCGGGCTTTGCCTCCTCCGGTGGAACTTCAATCGGGACAACCTCTATCGCGTCCGCGTTGATCCAAAGATCCGGATCATGCGACATGTACATCAGCCGGGTGATGTCCTTCGTTGTTGTGTCCACCGTAATTCCCACACCGGCAAACCACTTCTCAAGCGCCAAGAACGATCCAAGGTGCTGATCCACGTCCGCCGGGCACAAGGCAATGGCCTTGAACCCATCTCCTTTTGGAGATAGAAACCCCGCCACGAGATTTGGGCAGCTCCTCGCCTTCTCTGCAAGTTCCCCCACTGCTAGGTCCGGGTGATCCTTCCCATCAATATCAACCTGCAAAAAACCAGTGTGCCGGATGACCTTTTCCTCAAGCGCGACGGTTTGCCCCCGTGTTGAGAGAACGGCAGAGGTGGAGATGCAGAGCAAATCGTTTTTCAGGCGCTTTATTTGCCCCTCGTTTCTCAGTGGGTCTTCCTCGTGTAAATACCGGATTTTCTTGACCAGATTTGCCCCGCTCCAGTCACTCGATGCCACGCTCGTGAGGTATCGAGCAAGGGAGATGCTTTTGTCAGGCTGGAGAGCTTTAGCCCCCAAAAAGAGTGAAACCTCGTCCTTCAGGCGGGGGACTGCGTTCAGTCTGCTCTTAATCCCTTTCATTTCGGAATGTTCCATGTTGTTAGTTTTTCCAAGGGCTAGGATTTGGGGAGCAAGAGTCCGGGGAGAGAGCATCTGAAAGTCCTAGCGCCATACCGAAGGTAACAGCGTAGAAAAGAGCTTCAGCTTCGTCACGCGGCAGATCCTTAAAGGCAACCCCTTTTGGGTGCCTTCCCACCATGAGCGATAGGAACGCCAACCCCTCCTCAAAATCTTCGGGGAAATCCGGATTTTCCGGCTGTCGGTGAAAGTGATTTTCCAGCTCTGTCGCCAAGCTGGCAACATTTACGACTGTTGAGCATTTCAAAACGGATTCGACGGCATGCTGATTCATCGGTAGTATTTTTGCGGGTTTCCGCCGCTAAACGGGTATCTCTCCCCGCCGCTGGCGAGTCTTCTCAGGGATTGAATCCTTCGGCCTTCAGAATGTCCGTGAGACGGTAGCGGACGAGCCTTCCCCCTGGCAGGTAAACGGGTTTGAGAGTGCCATCGGACTCCCTCCGCTTTATGGTCATCTCGCTAACGCTCCAACGTTGAGCGAGGGAGCGGCGGTCCAACAGCGTATTGCTGTGGCTATCTTGCGGTTCGGAATGAATGGTCATTTCGAAGCAAGAGGACTCTTGATTGTCGCCCTCCAGCAACGAAACCCGCCCCCCACAAACGTCCGAAGCTTTGAGGGGGCGATTTTAGTTGACAGGCAAAAGGTCGAATCGGGGCTGGAAGAAACCCGTCAGATTTGGGAATTTCTCCTCCCGCTTGTCAAAGTCTCTTAAAGTTGGCTCAGAGGACGCAAACAGGTTGTCTCCCGATGCTTGGGAGAGCTTCTCCATGTTTTTCAATTGTGTCGCCGTCCCTGATTTGGTGAGAAAAAGACAACGGCTTGTCGAATCCATCGCCCAAAGATGATGGGAAATCCAACAGGATCTCGCTACGGATCGTATTCCATCTGACTCCCGGAGTTCGTCACGAATTTCATCGGGCGTTGTGGGGAAGCACTGTTCGATTTGGTGTTTATCCTCCGCGCACGATCCTAATATCTTCATAAATTCCTGCCTTGGAAATCCTTCGTATTCCAATAACCTCGCAATCTCGTCGGCGCGCTGTCGCAGTACGGATTCCTGCCTGCATTGGGAGCCGTGTGTCATCGCCACATTTTCAAGCACTAATGCCGCGGCCAACGCAGTTTCGGGAGGCAGCCTAGAGATAAACCTCTGTCGGTTGCTGGCAGAATTTGTCCGGTTTTTTAGGCCAACAAGCCGCCCGTGACTTTCGCACGCCTGCCAGAACCCCACAAGGGAAGAAGCCTGCCGAAGATCGTGGAGCAGTGCGTCTCGATTCTCTTCTGAGTCGGTTGAATGGTTCCTGATGATCTTCCAAGTGTGCATCAGCGAATAAACCACCCACCGAGAAGCATTCATCTGCTTCTCACATCGAGACAGCCTCAAACTTGGAGGCTGATAGACATCAGGCAGCATTAGCATCAGTATCTGTTGGATCTTATCGAGATTTTCGAAATGCTTCAACAACAGTTGATTGTAAGCCTCTTGATCGAGTGTTTCACTCATTGGCGGCACGTTCTAAGGTTTCAACGTTGGCAGGCTTAATGAACGCGCCGAGGCCCGTGGTGATTGACCGGGTATCGTCGGCGTAGAAGCGCGCGGTTGTCGCGATGTTGGAATGGCGGAGAAACTTGCTTGCCGCGTAGATCCCGAATTGCTGGACGATCACCGCACCTGCTTCCTTGCGGAGTTCGTGAAGTGGCTTTCTCACGTTGGCGAGTGGCTTCCGCTCTTGGTCGTTCTCGTAATCTTGAAGCCAGCGATTGAGCGCCTCGTAAGTGACCGTTGCACGGTAGCGAGTGGAACGGCCTGCCGCCTTGGGAGCATTTGCCGACTCGATCACGAACAGCCCCTTCGCTACTTTCTTGAGTTCAGCCAACCGCGCCAGCGTGAGAGCATCAAGAGCAACGTCCCCTTCCCTCGCTTGGGTTTTGAGTCGGGCGGTCTCGGTGCGGCGGATGGAGATTTTGCCCGTCTTGAAGTCGATGGCATCCCAGCACAGCCCGTCAATTTCCTGCCGGGTAAGACCGCAGAAAAGTGCCAGCATGAATACTTTCAATGATTCCCGGCGTGCCTCAAACTCCTTCAATTTTTCGTTCTCCGCCTGCGGCGCTGCGAAATGGGCAAAAGCGGCTTCAATGATTTCCGCCGCGTCGATCTTGGAATTGTGCTGCGGGACACTCGCCCCTTTGAGATTATCCACACCCGCGAACGGAAGCGGATCGGGAAGCGCTATTTCGATTCCCTTTAAAACGTTCTTCTCAGAGAAGAGGGCCTTGCAGCGTGCAAGAAAGGTGTTCGCGGAACGGCGGCGGCTGATTTTCTCTTCCTCCGTCTTGGCCAGCTCTAGGAAGCGATTCCGCCACTTCATGAATTTTGCCGGATTGACGGTATCCAACGGGAGAGCGTTGATTTTGGCCACCCATACCGCATTTCCGCCTTTCACGTAATCAAAGCGGCTCTTGTCCCCTTTGATGCCCGCAACGTCGCCATAAACCCGCCTGATGGCGTTTTCGTAGTCGCCACGGGTGCCGGGAGCGGTTTGCAGGACTCGGAACACCTCAGCGAGGTATTCTCCCAGCGTGGCCGCTTTCTGATGCGTGCCGCGATGTTTCCTGATGGCGGCTTCCCAGCCGTCCGTTGTGATCTCTGAAAAGATGGCTGCGGATTTCTTGGCCGCTTCATTCACCTTGGCCGTGGTGAGCGCAAAGCGGTGGCGCTTGCCCTGGTAGGAGATTTGAACGCCATACTCGCCGCTGGCACCAAGTTTGACCTTCTTCATCCAGTAGCGGGCATCTGTCCGGGGGTGTGTGATTGGAGTGTTCATGATTTCGTGTGCATTATTTGTGCATTCTCGCTGTGCAATTGTGCGCTTCCGTGTGCATTCTTGATCCAATGGCAGCTTATCAGAAACACGCTTAAACCCTTTATTTAAAAGGCATAAAGGCACACTACGACTCACAACGGAACATACAAGCACAGAATTCGTAATGAATAGGTCGTGAGTTCGAATCTCACCAGCGGCTCCAGGATTTGACCCGGTTGTTCCGAGTGGCGCTCCCTGCTCGCGAACCCTGCGAGTGCCGCCATCTGTCCAAACAGTTACTTTTCAACGGGTTGAGTTTTAGAACCAGATGGGATACTACCTGATGACGTAGGTTGGTTAAAAACCATTTACTATCAATCACCCACAGTCTATATACTCGAAAAGTGCTGTCCCTGCATGAAAACATATCCCTATCTGAAAGTAATCACGGTCGCTTGCGTCGGTGCGCTTGCATCTTGCGCGACCACTCCCGAATCCACCCGGATGCCGGTTTCCGCATCCCTTCATCCCGACTCCTCCCTCACCGGGCGGATTCACACGGAAGTGAACTCCTACCGCCGCAGTCGCGGCGCGTCGGACCTCCAACGCCATGCCGGACTTGACCGTCTGGCCCAGCAACACTGCGAATATCTCCGCCAACACAAGGGTGAGTTCCGCATCTACGGGAAAAACGTCAGTCACTTCGGTTTCGAAGGGCGGGCAATGGTCGCACGCGAACGTTACCAGATGATGAGTATCAGCGAAAACGTCGCCGCCGCCGAGAATCCCGGTAGCAATCCAGCTCCCGCCTTGGTCAGCCTTTGGGTCAACTCGAAGGATCATGAATTCAACATGCGGAGCAGTTGGACCCACACTGGAATCGGCGTGGTGAAGGACAAGGATGGGACGGTGTTCGCCACCCAGCTTTTCTCCACCGTCAGCTACTCGCAGTTGGCCACTCGGGATCGGTTCTCCCGCTTTTAATCCACCGCCGCATGCCCGATCTCGCCCTCGAAACCGCTCTTCTTGTCCGTGGGTGCTCGCGCATCGCAGGCATCGATGAGGCGGGGCGAGGTCCGCTGGCCGGTCCGGTCGCAGCGGCGGCGGTGATTCTGCCGGTCGGGTTTTCCTGCCTGGGATTGGACGATTCTAAAAAAATCAGTCCTGCGAAGCGCGAGGATCTCTACCAACGCCTCACCACCGATCCCACGGTCTTTTGGAAAGTCGCCTTCGCCGACCGGGAGGAAATTGATCGACTCAATATCCTCAGGGCGACCCACCTTGCCATGCGGCGCGCGGCGGAGGCTTTGAGTCCCCTGCCAGACCACTGCCTGATCGACGGGCTGCCTGTTCGTGACTTCCCGTTTCCTCATGACGCGATCATCAAGGGAGACAGCCGATCACTCTCGATTGCCGCCGCGAGCATCCTCGCCAAAGTCGCGCGGGACCGAATCATGGCGGAGATCGACCGTGAATTTCCCGAATTCGGCTTTGCGAGGCATCAAGGATATGGCACCAAGGCGCACCTTGAAGCGCTTCGGACTCACGGGCCTTGTTGCCATCATCGTCGGTCGTTTCAACCGGTTGCTCAACTCACCCTGCCGCTTGAAGGCCCCGGACGGCGAGGCACGTGACCGGATCTGGACCGGGGACTTCGGCGAGCGAGTCGCCTGCGCTTGGTTACGCTCCCAGGGCTGTAAAATTCTTGCCAGAAACTATCGGGGGCCTCGCCGTGGTGAGGTCGATATCGTTGCGCGGGACAGAAAACTGCTTCTATTCGTCGAGGTGAAAACGCGTCGCGAAGGGAGTCGGATCCGCGGACTCGACGCGGTGGATCAGGAGAAACAACATCTCATCGAGCGCGGCGCGAACTCATGGCTCAAGCGCCTCGGGACCCGCGAGCTGCCCTGGCGGTTTGACGTCATCGAGGTGAGCGTGGCGGAGGGACAGAAGCCCCGGATCAACCACGTGAAGGACGCGTTCTAACTCCGAATCATTCTTGCGGAGAGGAATGCCCGCGACCACCCTGCCGCATCACCCATGCTACCCACTACGGATTCACTTGCCTGGCTCGCGAAGCGGGATGGCACTCTGGTCATTGGTCACGGACCGTTTCTCGAATCCTCGGAACCACCGCCCGGCGGGGTTGCGTTTTATGTCCAGAATTTCGGACTTGGCGATCCACTGCCCTGGAAAACGCCCAGCAGAGTTGAGCGCACGACCGTGGCGGAAATGGGCGGCAAATCCAAACCGCTCCCACCCGCGTCTTGCCAATGGACTCCTCTCGATGCAGCACCGTTTTCCGTGGTCTTCCAGGAAATCATGTCGGCAATCCACGGCGGTGTGTTCGAAAAGACCGTGCCGGTGGTCACCGAGACCGGACGTTCTGATGGACCACCGGGCATGGCCATTCAGGCGGCGATGATGCGGCGGGGTGCGCCACTTTACGCTTATGGATGGAACCAAGGAGACACCGGATTTGCCGGAGCCACGCCGGAGCTACTGTTCTCTGTCCAGGGCAACCAACTCGAGACCATGGCCCTCGCCGGCACTGCCCGGAGCGAAGATCGCGAGGTGTTTGCCGTGGATGAAAAGGAGATCCGCGAGCACGAATACGTCGCCCAGACGCTGGTTTCGAAACTGCTCGATCTTGGCACGATCAAACGCTGCTCCCGTGAGATTCTCGATCTCGGCACGATTGTGCATTTCCTCACTCTCATCAGTCTCGATCTCAATGGCGCACTGACGCCGGAAGCATTGATCCGCAGGCTCCACCCGACTCCCGCACTTGGGCCACTGCCCAGGACCTCGGAAACCCTCGGCTTACTCCTGGACTGGCGAAGCCGATTGCAGAGTCCGCAGGAATTTGGTGCCCCTTTCGGCCTCTGGGACGACGGCGGATTCCACGCGGTCGTCGCCATCCGTGGTATCTGGTGGACTGGCGAAAAACTCAAGCTCCCCGCAGGTTGCGGCATCATTGAAGCCAGCCGCCTCGTCAACGAGTGGCGCGAACTGCGCCTGAAGCGCGAGGCGGTGAAAACGGTTCTGTTGTGAAGATCGATGCCCGACAATGGGCCACACTTCCATCCAATCAGAACGTCTTAAAAATTTCGTTCAATTTTTATTTAAATAATGTTGAATATTTGAAAATTTTCCTCATTCTCTCAAGCGTATCGCCGCTCAGGAATGATGAATATCTCACACCATGGCCAATCGATCCGCAGCACCGGGCTGTGTTTCTTGGCATGCTGCACGCCGATGGTTGCGAGAGGATTTGAGGGAGCTACCGTCGCCAATCCCATTGGCCGCATCGCGCGAGTTTTTGATCCACAACTCGTTAAAACAGAAGATCGAGTATCATGGCTGGACGACCGCGTGGCGACCTTCGCCCAGCGCCGGGAGCACGCGATGAAGGTCGATCTTGGCTACCGAGGATTTCGCACGAAGGCCGGAGCAGAGGACCCATCCGTCACGCTCGATCTCGGCGCGGACCTGCCAATCGACACCGTCTTCCTCGTTCCTGCCCAACGAGAGTTTTTACAAGATCCTGGAATTTTCCCGATCCGCTACACCATCGACCTGTCAAAACATCCAGATTTCAAGCAGCGAACAATTCTCTTCACTTCCGGCTCGTCTTCTTCGTTTTCGTCCGATGGCAATCCCGTGCCGTTCAAAGCCCACGGCTCTGCCCGCTACGTGCGACTGACCGTCCACCAAGGCCACCACAAGGGCATGTTGGACCTTTTTGGCCTCTCGGAAATTGCCGTCATTTCCGGATCTGACCCGGCTTCTTTCAATGCCACCGTCTCTTGCAACGGCGGCTCGATGAATGTGCCGGGGATCTGGTATCCAGAAGCGCTCAAGGACGGGCGCACCCCACTCGGAGTTTGGCAGAACGGAAATGAGCCGATTTCCGAAACCGGGGATTCGGTGGCGGTGGCAGACGTCCAGGATCCCGTATCCTGGTCCCTTGAGCTTGGCGGCGAAACCGCATTGGATCGGGTGATTCTGTTCCCTTTCCAACTGAACAGGGCCTTCGAGTCGATGATTCTGCCCGAGTCGATCGGGATCTATCTACAAAGTGAAAACTCGGGAGAGGAGAAGCTCGCCTATCACTGGAAAAATCCCGTATCCGGTGCCAGCAGCATGACTCCCCTGGTGATTCCTCTCGAGGGTCAAGTCGCCAGTCGCCTGCGGGTCACCGGACTGATTCCCCATCTCATCGGGGAACAAAAAATCCACGCGCTCTCCGAAATCGAAGTCTGGTCGGAAGGTAAAAACGTCGCAAGCGGTCTTCCGGTGACCCGGAAATGTCCACAGCTCACCTCTACTGAACAGTCTCTGACGGATGGAAACACTTCCGAAAAACGCATCGCTTCCTTTGGCATCTGGCTGGACCAACTCGCCGAACGGGGAAGAATCGAGCGTGAACTCAACTTATTGAGGCCTGTTCAGTATCAGAAAGCCTCCGAAAGTGAACTCAATGCGACTTGGGGATCGGCCATGATTCTCGGTCTTACTTTTTTAATCCCGGTGTTCATCGTCGAGCGCCGCCGATTGATGTCCAGAGAGCAACTCGACCAGATCCGCAAGCGCATCGCTTCGGATCTCCACGATGACATCGGCAGCAATCTTGGGAGTATTTCCCTCATCGCACGCACCGCCCGCAAGGACTTGATGCGCCTACAAGGCCCCGAGGAAGTTGCGGATGACCTCGGCGAGGTCGAATCGATCGCACGGGAAAGCTCGTTGGCCATGCGCGACATCGTGTGGCTTCTGGAACGCCGCCAGGACTCCATCGGCGACTTGGTCCAGCGGATGCGTGAAACGGCGGGCCGCTTACTTCGTGAGATCAACTACACCGTCGAGTGCGACTCTCACAAGACTGCTGCGAAGCTCTCGCTCGACGCCAAGCGCCACTTGTTTTTGTTCTACAAAGAGGCCATCCACAATGTGCTCAAGCATTCCCATGCCAACAACGTCAGCATTCGCCTGTGGGACGAGGACGACAAGCTGGCGCTCGAAATCACGGACAACGGCATCGGCATTCCGACAAATGGGGCACCTGACCATGCGACCGTCCACAAGCTGGAGGACCGTGCACGGGTTCTCGACGGGCTTTTGGAGGTGCTTTCATCCAAGGAAACCGGTACCCGTATCCGATTGTTTGTCAAACGCTCTCACCTAACCGCACACCCCACACTCGCATGATTACTGTCCCAGCCACTCATTGCATCTGGATTTTGGAAGATCACGAGGTCTTCGCCAAACAGATCCGCCGTCTCATCAGCAACGAAGACGATTTAATCTGCCCGCATCATTTCTCCAACGCGGCGGAGCTCTTCGACAAATTGAAATTCACCAACGAGCGCCCCGACCTGCTGCTGCTCGACCTAGGACTTCCGCGCCGGGACGGCCTCGATGTGCTGTCCGACATCCGGATCCTCCTGCCTGATGTAAAAGTCCTCATCCTCTCCGCATCTGACGACCGCGAGAAAGTCTATCGGGCGATTTGCAACGGGGCATCCGGCTACCTCCTGAAAACCGCCGACCCCGATGAAATCCTTTCTGGAATCCGGGACGTGATACACGGCACCTCGGCACTCAGTGCGCCGATTGCCAATATGATTCTCAAAGGATTCGCCCGCTACGGCCCGGTCAAACACATCGACCCGCTGACTGGCCGTGAAGAGGAAGTATTGCGCTTCCTCGTCCGCGGACTGATCAAGAAGGAAATCGCCGACGAACTTTCAATTTCTCAGCACACCGTGGACATGCACTTGCGTTCGGTCTATCGAAAACTTCAGGTCCGGTCGCAGACCGAGGCGGTCTCCATGGCTCTGCGCCAAGGCCTCGTTTAACCCCAATTTCTTCGGAGTTCGCGCCCGGAAGAACAAAACCCCCGGTTCGTCTAACGAACCGGGGGTTTTACTTGAGATCAGTTTCGAGTGGTGAATCAAGCGTCCGCCGCTTCACCCGCACCGGCGTCCACCGAGATCACCAGCGTGGTGGTGACTTCTGGATGGAGGCGGATTTGCACCTCGGTCTTGCCAGATTTTTTGACGGGCTTATCGAGTTCGAT
>JBOFET010000248.1:0-1417 GCA_051648225.1 Luteolibacter sp. | reverse complement strand
AGGAAGCATCCAAGCGGATCATCACCCTCTTCGTCATCATCACCGGGGTGATCGTCGTATTGCTAACCGGTTATTTCCGAAGTCTTTCGCTGGCCCTCCAGGTCATGCTGAATCTCCCGCTCGCCCTCGCCGGAGCGCTCGCCTTCACCTGGTGGAAAATCGACAACATCAGCATCGCCACCCTCGTCGGCTTCATCGCCGTGGGCGGTGTGGCTGCTAGAAACGGCATCATGATGATTTCCCACTACCTCCATCTCATGCGCCACGAGGGCGAGGCCTTCGGAGTCGCCCTCATCACCCGCGGCACCCAGGAACGTCTCGTGCCCGTGCTCATGACCGCGCTCGCCGCCGGCATCGCCCTCATCCCGCTGGTCCTCGCCCCCGGTGAACCCGGCAAGGAAATCCTCCATCCCGTCGCCGTCGCCATCGTCGGCGGCTTGATTTCCTCCACCCTCCTCGACCTCGTCGTCACCCCCGCCGTCTTCTTCCTCATCGGCAGGAAGGCGGCGGAAAACGCTCTCAGGCTGGACGCTCCAGCCGCTCGATAGAAACCAACAACCAACGAACCATGAAAACCAAACTAACCCTCCTCCTCCTCGCCCTCACCGCCGGCTTCGCCTTCGGCCATGGCGACATCGAAATCGGCCCCAACAAGGGCCGCATCCTCGAATTCAGCACCAATGAGACCATGCATGGAGAGGTCACCGAAAAGGACGGCAAGCTCCACATCGCCGTGCTCGACAAGGACATGAAGCCCGTGAAGGTCGAGGCGCAGAGCCTCACCGCCACCGGCGGCACCCGTGAGAAGCCCGTGAAGCTCGAAGTCACCAAGAGCGACACCGGCTTCACCATCACCGTCCCGAAAGGCGGCGAGTGGCTCATCGTGCAATACAAGGAGAGCGACTCCGCCAAGCCCATCACCGCCCGCATGAACTATGACACCAAAGACTGCCCCACCTGTGAGCATGTCGAGTGGCTCTGCACGTGCGGTGCGAAGAAGTAGGGAGCAGGGACCTCATTGTCCCTCTTCTTCATCATGAGGAAGAGGCGACAATAATGTCGCGGCTCTTCATGCCCGAGCCCGACTTCACCGGACGCGACCTTTTTCCGAGGCTACGCCTATCACCGGTGGCGGCGGAAGGCCAATAACAGACCGCCAAGCCCGAGCAACACGGACGAAGGCTCCGGAACGGCGTAGGTGAAGATGGCAGATGCGCTTTGTGCACCATCGACCACGTGTGTGCCGGAAATTTCGAATTCCAGGTTGTAAACGCCGAGTTCGGTGAAGCCCCAGTTGTAGTGGGTGTGCGAACCCGGTGCGAGGCTGAAGCTTGTGACGCTGTTGAGCGTGTTGAGGTAATCAATCACGCCACCAAAACCGTCGTCCTGCCAGAGGCGGAACTCGCCCGGGCCGGTG
>JBOFET010000247.1:0-1199 GCA_051648225.1 Luteolibacter sp. | reverse complement strand
GGAAGCGCTGATTAAAGGCGCAAGTCCGCTCAAAGATTCTTCATTGAGATTTCGGAGGCTTCCGGGATCGCCGGAAGCCGGTTCCAAGATGGGCCTTCTTGGTCCGAACGGCCCCATCCGATGCTTTTGTTGACGGGTTTCATCATCTGCGCCCTTCCCTTTACGTTTTTCACACGGCTTGCCGGGCAGCGACCACGAGGTTGCCCAGTCCGAAGAGGACTTGGAGTTGGTGGTGGTTTTTCTCCAAGCCTCGGTAGCGTGTCTTCCGGTGTCTGAACAGGTTCTTGAGGATGTGGAACGGGTGTTCGACGAATGCCCGCACCGAGGCTTTCGCCTTTTCCACGGCAAGCAGGCCTTGTTTGACCGGCCCGTCCTCCATCTTCCGGATCGGCTGGCGGCGTTTCGCGATCTGCCAGTCGATCTTCCCTTCCGGGTCGGCGGCCTTGACCTCATCACGTTTGTCGATGCCCACGTAGCCCGCGTCGGCGTGGACCTGGGTTTCGCTTCCGTGAAGCAGCACGGCGGCTTGGGAGATGTCCGAAATGTTGGCGGCCGTGGACACGACGGTGTGGACCAGGCCGCTTTGGCGGTCGACCCCGATGTGCGCTTTCATCCCGAAATACCATTGGTTGCCTTTCTTCGTCTGGTGCATCTCGGGGTCGCGCGCCCTGTCCTTGTTCTTCGTGGAGGAAGGGGCGTTGATAATGGTGGCATCGACGAGCGTGCCTTCGCGCATGAGCAGGCCGCGTTGTTCGAGGTGCGCGTTGATGGCGTTGAAAATGGCGGTGCACAGGTCGTTCTCCTCCAACAGCCGCCGGAACTTGAGCAGGGTGGTGGCATCGGGAACGGGATCGGCCGAGAGGTTGATCCCGAGGAAGGCGCGCATGGCTTGGCTGTCGTAAACGGCATCTTCGAGTGCTTCGTCGGCCAGCCCATACCACTGCTGGAGGAAATAGAGACGCAGCATGCGTTCGAGTCCGATGGGTGGCCGACCTCGCTTGCCGTCTGGATAAGCGGGCTTGATCGCGGCGAGAAGATCATCCCACGGGACGACTTCCTCCATGGACGCGAGGAACTTCTCGCGCCGTGTGACCTTGCGTTTTCCTGCGAATTCGAATTCCGAAAATCCCTGTTGGTGCTCCATGACAAACGCTATCGGATTTTTGCTTGGAGGCGAGTCGGATTAAATCAGCGTTTCC
>JBOFET010000246.1:0-5190 GCA_051648225.1 Luteolibacter sp. | reverse complement strand
GAAGTCTCAACCCCGCCGAGTTTGAGACCACACCGTCTCCACAGGCCCGCTACGTAAAACTCACCGCCCTCAGCGGAGTGCTGGCGCAACCATGGACGGCGGTGGCCGAGTTCGCGGTGCTGGACGGTGAAGGCGTGCCGATTTCCCCAACCAGCCTCTCAATTCACGATTTCGACAGCGAGGAACTGGTGGATCCGCTAGGCCCAGCGACCCATGCCATCGATGGAAATCCCGCCACCATCTGGCATACGAGATTTGGCAGTCCGGTCTCCAATCCGCCGCACCACCTGACCCTGGACTTGGGTTTGCTGAGGTCGGTGGGTGGATTCATCTACACCCCGCGGCAAGCCAGTGCGGACGGCAGGATCGCATCCTATCAGGTCCATCACAGCGTGGATGGAGTAAATTGGACCCTCATGACCTCGGGCGTCTGGCCGAATGATGCCGTGGTGAAGCGCTACGATGGACAAGTCGGGCGGCGCAAGGCGCGCTGTGAAATCTCAGGCCCGTCCGGCGTGGTTTCCTCTGCTTTCGATGTCACGGTCGCCTTCGACGCGGAAGTCACCGACTTCACCGCAGCTGATCTTCAAGTCACCGGCGGCACCGTCACAGGCTTGCGCGGTCACGGCTACTATTACGTCGCCAGGATTTTACCCCATGCGCCCGATGTCACCGTTTCCGTTCCAGCGGACGTCGCCAGTGGTGCCGCGCTCGGCAACCGCGCTTCGGCGACACTCGCCTTGGATTTCCTCGACACTCAGCCCCCGGTTCCAGTTTTCACGGACGTCCCTCCGAATGTGACCGGTCCCTTCCAAATCCGGCTTTCCTTCGGCGAGCCTGTGACGGGCCTTACCCCTTCGGACTTGGTGCTAACGAACGCGACGCTCGGTTCGTTGATCCCTTCCGGCGATGACTATTTGCTCAATCTGATACCCCAAATCGCCGGATCGCCGGTAGGCATTGAAATCCTCAGCGGTGCGGTCATTGACCTCGGCGGACTTGTGATGGGGAACGGGATCTCGGTCACGATTCCCTCCATCCTTCAGCTGCTCACCCTCAATGCCGACGAAGCCTCCTACATCGGAGGCGGGATGACGGTCGTGACAGATCCCACCGCTCCCGGCGGGAAATATCTGTGGTTACCAAACGCGACGGGCAGTCACCTTGTTCTGAATCCCCTGCATCGGGCCGAATACACATTCGTCGTGCCTCATGCCGGCGATTGGGTGCTTCGTGGCCTGACGAAAGCTCCCGATGGAAACGGCAACTCATTCCACGTGGAAGTGGACGGAAATCAAGGGCTGGGAACGATCATTTTCTGGGATATCCCACTCAATACCACCTACACGTGGGATGACATGGGCAACCCCACCGCCGGAGATCCGGTCCTCTTGAATCTCACGGCTGGAAGCCACACCATTACGTTGTATGCCCGCGATGACGGCACCCGCCTTTCCCAGCTCGAACTCCAAAGTCTGCGTCCGCTTGCCACCCTCACCACCCCCGAAAGCACCGTCACCGGATCTTTCACCGCCACCTTGAGCTTCTCGGAGAACGTCACCGGTTTGGCGATGGCTGATTTTTCGGTCACGGGGGGTTCTGTCACTTCGCTAACCGGGTCAGGATCGGCCTACTCGCTGACGATTCAGCCTTCTGCCGCAAGCGTGAATTTCTCGCTTCCGCCGAGCACCGTCGTTGATTCGGTTGGAAACGGAAACTTCGCCTCGAACACGCTCACCGTGGCCTATCAAACCCCTCCACCGATACCGATCTTCACCGGCGTGCCTGCCAATGTCACCGGACCTTTTCAAATCGGGCTGTCTTTTGACAAACCGGTGGTCGGGCTAACTGCTTCTGATCTGGTATTGGTGAACGCCAGGCTGGATTCCATCGTTCCTGCGGGGGACAACTACCTGCTTTCCATCACACCGCTCCTTCCGGGATCGACGGCGGAGATTCAAATCCTCAGCGCCGCCGTCACCGATTTGTGGGGCCAGGTGATGGGAGCCGGAACGTCGATTTCCATCCCCTACGTCGAGCACATTCTGGCCCGCAACGCTTCCGAGGCATCCTACATCGGCGGCGCGATGCGGCTGGTGAGCGATGCCTCCGCTCCGCACGGCCATTACCTCTGGCTGCCGCAAAACCAGTTGGCGGGCAATTCACTCGTTCCTAACAATCGGGCCGAATTCACCTTCATCGTCCCGCATGCCGGTGAGTGGAAACTCCGTGGCCTGCTGCGGGCAGTCAACGGCACCAGTGATTCGTTCTACGTGGAGGTGGACGGAAATCAGGGACTCGGCAGCGTCTTCGCCTGGCATTTCAACGAAATCGTCGGGACCGCGTATGCGTGGGACTACATGGGGAACTACGGAGTGGTCGATCCGGTCATCATGAATCTAACCGCAGGCAGCCACACCATCACGGTTTATTCCCGTGAAGACGGGTCCCAGCTTGACCGGCTCGAGCTCGTAAGCGTCCGGCCTTTTGCATCACTCAGTTCCGCAGCGGGTGTGGTGAGCGGTCCGTTCGAGGCCACTCTGACGTTTTCCGAAGCGGTCACCGGACTCACTGCGGGAGATGTTTCGATCACAGGTGGCTCGGTCACGTCGGTCACCGGATCAGGCTCTTCCTACACGCTTGCGATTTCGCCCACTGCCGAGAGCGTGATTTTCTCACTGCCGCAAGACTCTGTGATCAATGCGGCGGGAGCCGGAAACATCGCTTCGGCCCCGCTTGGCGTGACTTACCGGACGCTCTATCAACAATGGGCGTCCGACCACTTGCTCACCGGCATGAATGCCGCGCAACTGGCGGACGACGACCATGACGGCAACTGCAATCTGCTTGAGTTCGCATTCAATCTGAATCCCGCCGCCTCCGACACCAAGGTTTACGATCCGGAACTTCCGCAGGTCGCTGGTCTGCCAAGAATGATGGTCGTTCCCGGAAATCCATCGGGAGGAAGTCTTTCTCTCCAGTATCTCCGCCGGAAAGGATCCACAGGGCTGAACTATCAGGTGCAGTTCGGCTCATCGGTCACTGACTTCGCGGATGGTGGCGGGATTCCCTTGGTCGAAGAAATCAATTCCAACTGGCAGCGCGTGACCGTGACCGATCCAGCCGGAGCCAGTCCCGGTTGCCGCTTCGGGAGAGTCGTCGTCACCTCGCAATCACCGTAAACCTGGCGTTAGGCGGCACGCCCGAAGCGGTTTGATTTATTTGGAAATCTCTAGCAACAAAGCGCTGCATGGAGCCAGATCCAGGAGGGCGACACCATCAACCGTGGACTTGCCGGACCAACCGCTATCAAGGCGGTCGGTAAAGCTGTGAGCCGTTTTCCCGCTGCGTCCGAGGAACTTCCATGCATGATCCGGGATGCTGACCTTCACCCCGCGGAGGATTTCGGAACCGTGGAAATTCGCGACGACGAGGAAGGACTTGCCGCTCTTCGGATCGTGCCGGAGGAAGGCGTAGAGCCAGTGGCCGGAGACGGTCTCGTCCCCTACCCGACCGAACTGCGGGTTCTCCTTGTTCGCATGATTTAGCCCGTAAAACTCCCCGGCGGTAAACGCGGGTGACCGAGTGGCGTGGAGGAGCTTGCCATACCAGTGGCGCAGGGATTTCTGCTCGTCGCTGAGGCGGCCGCCGTCGTAGTTGCCGCCATTCACCCACTTGGTGAACTCGGGCATGGACCAGTAGTCGAAAATGGTCGTGCGCGAGTTGTCACTGGCAAATCCAGCAGCCCCCACGGCGGGTTCACCGACTTCCTGCCCGTGATAGAGCATCACCGCGCCGCGGCCCATGCCGAATAAAACGGCGGACACCGGGCGGCCGACCTTCATGCCAAGGCCGCCCCATTCCTTGGGATTCGCGAGACGGACTTCGTCATGATTTTCCGCGTAGCGCAGGGATTTGTGGAATCGCTCGCCGGTGAAGGTGAGTTCGTCGAGATCGTTCGCCCATTTTCCCGAGTCGTAGATTCCTTCTAGCACATCGTAGCTGGGATCGTCGTAAACCGCATCGAAACCCGCATCCAACAGCTCTTCCAGCACGTGCCCACCGGTGAGTTTGGCGGGGTCGTTGTCATAGGCTTCCGCAGAAAAGAACACATTGCCTTGGCGGGCGCGGGCGCGCTTGACCGCCCAACGCCAGAACTCCATGGGCACCATGTGCGCCATGTCCGCGCGGAATCCGTCCACGCCGAGTTTCTGCCAGTAAGCGAGGATGGTGTCCATGGTGCGCCACGTTTTCGGAACTTCGGTTAGCGGAGCGTCCGGACCCGGCAGATGGGAGGTGGTGCAGCCCTGGGTGTAGTCGTGGCCGTAGTTCAGCTTCACCGTTTCATACCAATCGTTGATGGACGGTGCCCAGGAAACCACATTGTTTCCGGTGACGCGGCCGAAGTGGGTTTCCGCAGCGAAGGTTCCGTCGCAGCCAGGCATACCGGCGGTCGGCAGCTTGAGCGGCGGGCCACCACCAGGGTCGTTCGGGCCGAGGTAGTAGAAATGGTTTTCCCGGTCGAAGAAGACGTCCTTTTTGTCATCGGTGCCGAAAGAATTTTCCGGCATGACGTCTGACTGATAGGAGCGAGCCACGTGGTTCGGCACGAAGTCGATGATCACCTTCAGTCCCAGCGCGTGGCAGCGCTGAACAAGCACCTCGAACTCCTGCAACCGATTCGCCGGGTCCACCGCGTAGTCCGGGCAGACGTCGAAGTAGTCCTTGATGGCATAAGGACTGCCGGCGTTGCCCTTGAGAATATCCGGATCATCCGCCGGGCGTCCCGGATAGGAGGTGCCGCTTGCCTGTTCGAGCACGCCCGTGAGCCAGACGTGGGTGAAGCCCATTTGCTGAAGCGATTTTAACGCCGATTGATTGATGTCAAAAAACTTCCCGCAGCCATTTTCGGCCAGCGTGCCGTTGGGTTTGCGCGTCTCGTTAGTATTGCCGAAGGTGCGCACCATCAGCTGATAGATCACCGGGCGTGACGATTCGGCGGACTGGCTGGCTTGCGACATCCCTGCAAGCAAAACACTGATGGCCATGCATTGCCAAGTCATACTCAAGCGAGGTCGGTGGGTGATTGGCGGGAATCATCCTTCACCAGCAGGGTAAATCCAGCGGCGATGAGCATGCACACGCCGCCGATGACCACGGCGGTGAGCCGGTTCACACCCTCGAAGTGCT
>JBOFET010000245.1:0-7783 GCA_051648225.1 Luteolibacter sp. | reverse complement strand
ACTTCAAGCTCTGCTGCCCGCCAACTGGATCACAACCCGCCCAGCCGCCTGTCAGACCATCGAGAGCCGGGTTGCATAGATGCCATAGCCGCCAGAGCTCTGGCAAAAATGCGAGAGGTGCTCTGTTGACCGCTTACGGGGCTGGGGCTCGCCGGGGACCTGGAATATCACGCGATGGCCGGTGGCGCGGCGCCTCAGTTCCAATCGGCGATGAGTGTTTCGGCGGCGAGCACGAGGTTTTGCGGCGTGCTTGAAGTCGTGGGATTGACAGGGCGGTTGAACCCGATGGCACTACCCGAGAGGGCAATCTGCCGGGTGCGGATTCGCAGAGGCTTCAAGCGGGCCACCGCGACAGCAAAGACGGCAAGGCAATATGTAGTGATAGATCTAGCCTGTCTTGCTCTAAATCTCCACCTTCACACCAGCGCTTCCAGCTTCGCCCGGATTTGCTCCTTGGTGATTTCAGCTCCGATGAACTGGTCTTTAACCTCGCCGTTTTTGAGGAAAAGGAGATTCGGCACGGAGCGGATGCCGTAACGGACGGCGATGGGCATTTGCGATCCCACGTCCACTTTGCCGATTTTCGCAATCCCCGCCATTTCTCCGGCGAGTTGGTCCAGCAAGGGAGCGATCCTTTTGCACGGGCCGCAATGCTCGCCCCAGAAATCCACCAAGACAGGGAGAGTGGAGTCGAGGACTTCGGATTGGAAATTGGTTTCGGTGAGTTCGAGAGTCATGGTTGGGAGTGGTTGTTTGCGAAGACGATAGTCCGAGGGGTGGGACAAATGGAGGGTAAAGGTCGGGAAATTTCTGAGTATGTTCAGATGGCCTCGAGTGGATGGCGCTCAGCTCGCAATCTTCGTCCGATCGGCAGCCCACTTGCGAGCCTTGAGAATCTCAAACGCGCCGGGATCCGCCATCAGCACGCGGATGTAATTGCTGATGGAAGCGGAAACCTGGAACGGCCCTTTGAGCCAGCGGCCGATCATTTTTTCCCCCAGACCGAGGATCTGCTCTGCTTCACGCTGGGAGAGCTGATATTGATCGAGGAATGCTTGAAGCTCCTCCCGTGATAGACGGCTGACGGCGCGGTCGAGATAGTCGTTCATATAGGCGGTGGCTTCTCCGGAGAGCACCGTGTCGCCGCAGGAGTTGCAGCGTTCCATGGGAACGTCCGGGATGGTGATTTCCAAGCCTTCGGAAGTTCGGGTGGTGAAGGACTCACGGACCGACAGCAGAATCCCCCCATCGCATTCGAAGCAGGGATGTCCTTGGGTGGTGCTGGTTTTGGTTTTCATGGCTGTTTCTGGATCGGAATGAGAGGCAACGGCGGGCTGGGAATATTGTGGCGATGGACGGAGATTTTCACCCTTGGCGGCTGGGAGCCATCGGGCGAGAGCGTGATGTGGATCAAGAGTTCGTCTTCATCGTATCTCATGACGAACTGGTATTTCTGAGGGCTGGTGCCGGGCTTGAGGAATAATTCGTAGATTTCGAGATCGTAGGTCAGATCGCGGATGAGTTCGTCATCACGGATATCGATGGAGTGGAGAAAGCGGAAGTTGTCACGATGGATGAACCGACGGCTGGGATCATCGAGGCATTCGAGGATCATTTGCCGAACCGGGGCCGACGCAATGCGGGGTAGTGGCGTCATTTCTTGAAAGGGAGATAGTGCGGATTCGCACGTTTTGCAACTTGATGTTTTGTCATGCAAAGCAAATTCCCGCAGGCGCGCCGTTGCCAGAACGCCTGCGGTTTTTTTATCAGTTCAGCGTGATGCTCGCCGGAGCACCGGCGATTCCATCTCCCCACTCGTTGTGGGCGGTGATGGTGACAGTTAGCGCGACACCGAGCGGCAATCCGGTGAGCGTCGTCTGGTCATCGGCGAAGAGGCCGAAGGTGCGGGGCTCGGGCTCGCCGGGGACCTGGACTTTCAAGCGGTAGCCGGTGGCGCGGCGGGCGGAGTTCCAATCCGCGATGAGCGTGCCGGTGCCGGCGGCTCCGGCGGCAAGCACCAGATTTTCCGGGACGCCGGGGGTGGCGGGATCGGCGGGGCGATTGAAGCCGAAGGCATACCACAGCGGGCTGTCCGGCGGCAGCGGGAGCTGGGTGAGCTCGTCCCGCAGACCACCGAGGCGGCGGCGCATCGTGTTGAGCGCGGTCTCGCGGGCGGCAGCGGCAGCGCTGCTTTCGTTCGTGGCGTCATTCACGCCGGTGCGGGCGGCGGAAATGGCGAGGTATTGCGCGGCGGCAGCGGCTTCCGTGACATCCAGATCCGGGCGGGCGGCATCAGTGATGACGCACTCGGGGTGGTTGCCGAGGAACTTCCTGATCTCGCCTATCAGCACGAAGCGGTCGCCCTGGGTGCCGGGCATGCTGATGGACCCGGCGGAGAATCCGGCTTCCTGCCAGAGTGGTCCCCAACTGCTACCTAACCGCGGCTTCTCCAGCTGGATGAAGCGGGCGATGAAGGCCTTGCCGTTGGAGTCGGCGGTTTTGTTCGTGCTGGAGGCGGTGGCCTTGGCGGTGCGTTTGATAGCGGCGGTGCCTTCAGCGGCGACGAGCGCGGCCAGCTCCGCGCGGATCACGGCCTCGGTGTTTTGTTTGAGGCCGATGGCGACCCCGTGGGTGAGTGCTCCGTCGGCGGCGTCCTCGGCTAAAGTGACGACGTCGGTGTAGCTTTGTGGTATTTCGTTAGTGGCCATGGTGGCGTGTGTTGTGGGAGGTGCCGCCGGTTTTCCTACCCGGCGGGTATTGGTAGATGCGGCTCCACCCGACCGGGGCGGAAGACCGAAGGAAATGGTTTATCTGATTGATAATCAGTGGATCCAGGGTGCTGGGCGGGCCTGAAATCCCGCCGCGAGCCGGATACGGAGTGTCGGATGCCTGCAAAATCCCGCCATGCGCAGCCTCCCAAGTCCCCCACCATGCCTTGCAGTCCAGCGCGCAGAGGGGTGCGGGTGTCGCAGGTCCCCGCTCGTGCGCCGCGGGCAGCCGCCGAAGTGTCTGGGGGCAGCAAAATTCCGCTGTGAGGATGAGTGCAAGTCCTGGATGGCGGCAACCGGCCACCGTGCGGAGGAGTGCAACACCTGGATCCCGGCGCACGGCGACCGTGAGGGGTGGCGCGGCATCGCATTTCCGCATCGGCGGCGGGCCGGGGATGATTCGAACAGCCGAATTGACGCACTTTGAGATCAATTACTAACATCCAACACATCCCTCACAGAAACGTCAATGTACAAAATCGGCACAGACTAAGGTGGGGGATGCAGGCCATTTGGAGGAAAATGGCAGTCATAAAAACTGCAATACCCCGGAAGTTCTACCAGCCCCGCGATCTGGTAGCGGGCGAGAGCGGAACGGTGCACGGCTGCCGGGAGGTGATCTAGACCCATTGCCAAAACCTGTTGCCGATATTCGGAGTGAGTGCGGCAGACGGAGCGGATGGTTTCGAGGCACTCGGCGAGCGTCTCGACACGCACCGCAAGCGGCAGCAGGAGCAGCATCCGGGCCTCACGCTCACCGGCATTTACAACGTGCTCGAAAAGCTCCGCAGCGGCGAGCCGCTCACCGCCAAGGAAAAGCAAATCCACGACCAAGGCCTCGTCACCGTGCTGCGCCAGATCCACGACGAGCTGGATGAAGCCGTGTTAGAAGCGTATGGTTGGGGCGACCTAAGGAGTCGCGACATTCCTGTCGCGAATAAGGAGGCACCACACTCCTGTGGTGCTGGCGAATGCGTGGCCGCCATTGAAAAGCACGAAGTTCTTCCCAATGACACTGGATTCGCTCCACGACCAGAGTGTCGTGGCTCCCTAAAAGACGCGCTCCTCACCCGCATCCGTCGCCTCTCCAACTCAGGACTCGCCACCCTTCCCCCATCCCGCTTGTATCCGCGCGGACTATGGCTTCTTCGTTTTCTTTTGATTCCCTCAACCAAGCCCAGCGTGAAGCGGTGGGCGCTCTCGACGGCCCGGTCATGCTGCTCGCTGGCGCTGGCACCGGCAAGACCCGCACCGTCACCTGCCGGATCGCCCACATGTTGGAAAAGCGCATCGATCCGGCGGAAATCCTTGCCGTGACTTTCACGAACAAAGCCGCCAGCGAAATGCGCGAGCGGATCGGCGGCATGGTTTCCAAAAAAGCATCCGAGGCGATGACCGTCTGCACCTTCCACTCGCTCTGCGTCCGCATCCTGCGCGGCGGCATCGAAAAACTGGGTTACAAGAAAAATTTCTCGATCTGTTCCCACGGCGACCAAGTCGGTTTGATGAAACAGTTACTCGTTCGCAAGGGCGGCAGCTCGGAGAAGGTGAAA
This sequence comes from Luteolibacter sp., assembly GCA_051648225.1. Taxonomy (GTDB): domain Bacteria; phylum Verrucomicrobiota; class Verrucomicrobiia; order Verrucomicrobiales; family Akkermansiaceae; genus Luteolibacter. The sequence goes on along the minus strand of JBOFET010000245.1, from coordinate 3,462 downwards.
CCAGATGAAGTGCTCACCGCGATTTCCAAGGGAAAAAACAAAGGCATCGATCCGCAGGATCTGGAGGACGAATACTTCGCCATGCTCGGCGTCGCCTATCAGAACGAGTTGCGCGCCCAGAATGCCGTGGACTTCGACGACCTCCTCCTCATGGGCGAGCAGATCCTCCGCGAGCACGCGGACGTGCGCGAGATCTTCCGCCGGCGCTACACCCGCGTGACCGTGGATGAGTTCCAGGACACGAATGCACTCCAGATGCGCCTGCTCCAACAGCTCGTCGGCCCGCCGAACTACCACGTCTGCGTCGTCGGCGACGATGACCAGTCGATTTACGGCTGGCGCGGCGCGGAGGTGGCGAACATCCTTCAGTTCGAGAAATTTTTCCCCGATCCGAAAGTCATCCGGCTGGAGGAAAACTACCGCTCCACCCACGCCGTCCTGCACACTGCGAACAGCCTCATCAAACACAACATCGGCCGCCGCGAGAAAATCCTGCGCGCCACCCGCAAGGACGGCGATCCGGTGCGCATCGTCGCGATGCCAGGCGATGACGAGGAGGCGGAATTCATCGCCGAGGAGATCTTGGCGGAAAAAGGTGCCGTCGGCCGCGAGTGGGAAGACTTCGCCATCCTGTTCCGGACGAACGGCCAGAGCCGCAAGCTCGAACTTGCCTTCCGCGAGCGCAAGATTCCCTATCGAATGGTTGGCGCTCAGAGTTTCTATGACCGCCGGGAAGTCCGCGATGTTCTAGCTTACGCCCAGTTGCTCGCCGCGCCGGATGCGGATGTCGCGCTGCTCCGCGTGCTCAACGCACCTAACCGCGGCATCGGCCAGTCCACCGCCGTGCTTGCCACCGATTGGAGCCGCGAGCACCACGAATCCGTTTGGCAGGCGCTGTGCGATCCGAATTTCACCGACCAGTTAGGGGGCAAGTCCGGCAAGGCGGTGCAGGAATTCGTGGCCACCATCGCCGGGGCGAAAAACCGCATCGAGATCGCCCGGGAAAATCCCGCCGACGTGCTCGACGCGCTCATCAAGGAGATCGAATACCTGCCGTGGATCGAGCGCGCCTGCAAGACCGACAGCGAGCGCCAGCAGCGCGGCGAAGGCATTTTCAGCGTGGTGGACAGCCTCCGCCAGCACTTGGCGAAGGGGCCGAAAAAGACGCTTCAGTCCTTCCTCGACCACAGCGCCCTCGCCTCTGACAAGGACGACGAGGATCTTGAGAAAAAACTTGGAGTCACCCTCATCACCCTCCATGCGTCCAAGGGTCTCGAATTTCCGATCGTGTTCCTCGTCGGTCTCGAAGAAGGATTCCTGCCCCACACCCGCAGCATCGCGGAGGGCACCAAGGACGAGGAGCGGCGGCTGTTATACGTCGGCATCACCCGCGCACAGGACCAGCTCACCATGACTTATTGCTCCACCCGCATCAAGTGGGGCCAGGAAACCGGCTGCCAGCCAAGCAGCTTCATCGGCGAGCTGGACGACGCACATCTACTCCACACCACCTACGACGACATCCTCGGCGCAGCCCCCAGCACCGACGAACTCGACAATTTCTTCGGCGGACTCAAGGGACTGCTGGATGATACGTGATCCCAGGTGCGGCGATTTGCCTTCGGCCATACGACATGCACTTTGCGAGGATGTGATAGACCAGACCGGTAGGGTCCACGATGCGGATGCCGCCACAGTGATTATCACCCATCACGAGCCTAACCATCATTGCCGATGGTCTCGGTCGGGCAACTGAGTCGCGCTTCCTCCGCTGCCGCAATTTCAAATTCCGTGAGCGGTTGCCGCCAGACGTAGGTGAGACCCTCTTCGTCATCACGCTTGAAGATTTCAGGAGCGATCTCGCGACATCGATCACAATCGATACACGTCAGATCATTGAAGTAAGCGCCAGGAGCGTTGAGTGGATTGCGATCGTTAAGGGCGGCCATAATTTGAACGGGGTTGGTTTGGATTCAGCGAGACCGTAAATCAAAGTGACAATTGCTTGAAATTCATTCTTCGAGCGTATTCATGCAGGGAACACATGAATGAGGAAAGCTTCCAAGGACCCGATATTGACCTGTATTCGCTGCATCTCCTCCGGATGGTCGCAAACTTCAGAGGATTTACAGCCGCTTCGAAAGCATGCGGACTTTCCCAAAGCGCACTTACACGGCAAGTGCAGGTCATTGAAGGGCGCCTTGGAATCAAAGTTTTCGACCGCACGACCCGGACCGTGAAAATCACTGAGGCTGGTGCCGTGCTACTCCGCGAAACCGAAGCAATTCCCAACATTCTCACCGGAGCAATGCGCCGGATTCGCGAGGAATATCTCGGCGCACCTCGGAAAATCCGGCTTGGAATCTCCCGAGAGCTGTCGCTGGCACATATTCCCGGGATTTTCCATCCCCAACAGAAACTCCAGCCTGATGTGAAAATCACCGTTTCCCAACCTGAGAATGCCGCCTTACTCAACGAAGTGGGTCATTCTGGCCTCGACCTGGGAATTCTAACGCATCCGGCCGAACTACCTGCCAATGTCGCCATCACCCACCGGATGACAGATCGTTTCATCGTCATCGCACCCGGCACCACAGAATTGCCGCTTCTCGATTCCTCACCTCGCTTCCGTAAATGGGCGAGTGCACAAAACTGGGTGTTGCCGCCTCCTGTCGCGCGATCACGTCAGATCATTGACGCTTGGGCGCAAGATCAGGGAGTGATACTGCAACCGATCATGGAATTGGAAGATTTTGATTTGATGATTCAATTTGTGGCGATGGGTATGGGAGTCGCATTCATTCCCCGTCGAAGTCTGAGTAGTTTTCAAAGAAAAAGGCAGGTGAAGATCATTCGTCTTCCGGTGACACTGAGCAGGCAGTTGATTGTGATCTCGCCGAAACACTCAAAGACCCCCGAACATGTGGTGAAGTTCGTGAGCGGCATTTTGTTTTCCTAACGAAGCAAAGTCTTTACATTAACGAGAACAAAGAAATCTAACCACGTATTTGGAGGGATGAAAAATCAAGAGTCAGGTTGAAATCCAGCCATTCCTATACTTATTCCGAGACAAATGACCCAAATATCGCCCATTTTGGCTTCTCATCAGGGGGTGTCCGAACAATCCATGATCAAAAATTTCTCTATCATGGTAGCTGTTCCCTGGTGTAAGCGACCCTGCATGATGAGTCGGAATTTTTTTCTGTAACGAACCGATCCTTTGTGGCGACAGGAATGTCGCCACTCCTTATCCGATGTCCCCCGAGCAACTCCCCTTCCTCACTCTCGCCATTCTCATCGTAGCGTTTCTCTATTCCTGCGTGGGCCATGCGGGGGCTTCCGGCTACATCGCGGTGATGACCCTTTTCAGCCTCGCCCCGGCGGAAATCAAACCGACGGCGCTGGTGCTGAACATCCTGGTGGCGAGCATTGGCACGTGGCAGTTCTGGCGGGCGGGGTATT
>JBOFET010000244.1:0-5992 GCA_051648225.1 Luteolibacter sp. | reverse complement strand
GCGTCTTCGTGATGGACGGCTCAAAGCGTTCGACCAAGGCCAACGCCTTCTTCACCGGCCTCGGAAAACGCAAAAAAATCGCCCTTTTCGACACGCTGGTGGACAAGAGCAGCCGATCGGAACTCCTCGGAGTGCTCGCCCACGAAATCGGTCATTTCCGCTGCGGTCACATCAAGCAGCGCCTCGCCGTCGGCATCCTGCAGACGGCTGCGATTTTCTACCTGCTAGGACTTGCGACCGATCCTGATGGGAAATTCGCCCGGTTGCTCTTCGACGCGTTCGGCGTGAAGCAAATCTCCCCGCAAGTGGGCATCGTCCTGTTCAGCATCTTGCTGGAACCTGTCAGCAAGCTGCTAGGCGTGCTTGCCAATGCGTGGTCGCGCCGCCACGAATTCGAGGCGGACGCCTACGCCGCCGAGGTCACCGGAGATGGTGCCGCTCTCGGCGAGGCGTTGAAAAAAATGACCGCCGACCACCTCTCACACCCGACGCCGGCTCCCCTGCGCGTCTGGCTGGATTACTCCCACCCGCCGCTGGTCCAGCGGCTGGAGGCGCTGCACGCGAAGAGTTAGTTTTTCTGATCCCGCTTGTCGCTCCATTCCCATAGCTCGGTGAGCAGCAGCCGCTCACAAGACGCAATGGCGGCGGCGGCGGTGACGAAAGACCTCGAACCGCACAGTTCGGCCCGTTGGATTTCTAGCCGCTTGACGATTTGCGAGTAGAGACCGGCCCGGCGCTTGTATTCGAAGAGCGCGACCATGGCCAAGCACCACGCTGCGACGGCGGGCAAAATGGTCGGCAGGAAATTGAGGAAAACTGAGTGGATGATGAAGGGCGGCTTTCCACCGGAAAGTCCATGGATGATGGCGGCGGCACCAAGGATCAAGGCACCGGAGGACGAGACTTTAAAAAGCGTCATGAACTGCGAGAGCCGCCGGGCTGCGAGCCGGCTCTTGGAATCGAGGTAGCGGATCTGTCCGTCGAGGCGCTCGTCCAGGTAGCGGGATTTCTCCTCCGCCCATGGCCGGGCCAAGCCAGCAAGTTTCCAGGCGGAGCTGCGGAGGAACGGCGCTTCCGATAGAAACAACTCCGCTGCGAAAGGCCGCAGCGGTGATGAAAATCGGTAGGACGCAAGCAAGGAGCGGAGCAGTTCCGCATGGAGGCGATCGTCCATCCAGCGCTCCCGAATCCGGGTGCGGGCACCGATCCACGGCAAGATCGAGGCCACGGTGACGAGCAGGAACTTCACCACCGGCGCGGCTTCGACTCCGAGGCTGAAGGCGACCAGCACTCCATAGACGAGCGTGGCCGCTTGGTTGAGCGTGATGGACCCGGCCGCTAACAGCCGGGACTGGGGCGCACCTCGCATGGCCCGGCGGTCGAGTCCGTGGAAGAGTTCCTCCGGATTTCCGGCAGCGGGAAATTCACGGAACATCGCATCCGCCCAAGGAAACGGGCGGGCGCTCTCAAAAATACCAGTCGAACCACTGCCCGAGTCGATGATCTGATAGGGAATCTTCCGCTCACGTGCGTCCTCCACACTCTCCGCCGTGCCGCCGAGGCCACGACCGGGCTGGCCGTCCCACACAAAAATCATGGCATCGGAAACGTCGATGATTTCACGCGCGGCGAGGTGATAGGCTTCCGGCGCATCCGTGTGACCGGGTGCGATTTCCACCGAGGCAGCGGCGGCAATCAAGGACTTCGCGCGAGTCCACTCGGCATCCTCCTCGAAGTCCTCGCGGAAGCGTTCTTCCGAAAACGGCAACACCACGCTGTAGGCCAGGCCCAGGTCTCGGCAGGCTTCGAGAAACAGCAAGTCCGCGCCGCTTGCCGCGCTGCTGCGACCGATGAGTTCGCCATCGATCTGTGAGCGGAAGTGATCCACCGCGTGGCGGATGGATTGGGCGACGGCGGCTGGATCTGGCAGCGAACGGTGGCCAGCGAAGCCGAGGATCCAAACTCGACGAATCCCAGTGGACGGCACGGATAAAGCAGGGGGCATCGGAGGATTTGTCATGGCTCGTTCGCGCTGGGCGCAGACCTGTTTCGGCGTCCCCCACAGAGCAAATCCATGGGTTCGATGTTGTCGAGCGTGAATCCTTTTTTCCTAACCAAACTTGTGGCTTCGACATCGGCGTCATGGATCGTCCGCCTCATCGCCATGGCAAAAAACGCGGCGTGAAGATGAGTCCCGGGTGGTATCCGAACTCCTCGTCGATGGTGCTTCCGGTGACGAAAGAGAACTGTTTTTCTGATTGACCGGGAGGCCGCATGACTATTGGACGCAGGGGCAGTTCTTGCTTCCCGCTCGCCTCGATTTCCCCGCATGAAAATTCTCATCCTCTCCCGCAACGCCAAGCTTTACAGCACCCACGCTTTGGTCACCGCCGCCGAAGCACGCGGGCACGAAGTGCGAGTCGTGGACTACCTCCGCTGCTACATGAACATCACCTCACGGAAACCGCGGATCTACGTGGATGGTGAGGAACTCGTCGCTGACGCCGTCATCCCGCGGATCGCCGCGCGCCACACCTTCTATGGGAACGCCGTCGTCAGACAGTTCGAGATGATGAACGTGTTCTCCCTCAACGATTCGGTCGCCATCGCCCGCTCGCGCGACAAGCTGCGCTCGCTGCAAATCCTCGCCAAGCGCGGCATCGGGCTGCCGGTGACCGGCTTCGCCCACCACACGGAAGCGACCAGCGAGTTGATCAAGATGTGCGGCGGTGCTCCCTTGGTCATCAAGCTGCTGGAAGGCACCCAGGGCGTCGGTGTGGTTCTCGCAGAAACGGCGAACGCGGCGGAGTCCGTCATCGAGGCATTCAAGGGGCTCAATGCAAACATCCTCGTCCAGGAGTTCATCAAGGAAGCCGACGGAGCTGACATCCGCTGCGTCGTAGTGGGCGGAAAGGTGGTGGCCTCGATGAAGCGGCAGGGTGCGCCCGGCGAGTTTCGCTCGAACCTCCACCGCGGCGGCTCATCCGCGAAGGTGAAGATTTCCAGCGACGAACGTGCCGTCGCGATCAACGCTGCCAAGGCGATGGGCTTGAACGTCGCCGGTGTGGACCTGCTGCGCTCGAATCACGGCCCGGTGGTGATGGAGGTGAATTCCTCGCCGGGTCTGGAAGGCATCGAGCAGTCATCCAAAAAAGATGTCGCCGGGATGATCATCGAGTTCATCGAGCGCACGGCCGTGAAGCCTTCGAAATCGACGGACAAATAGCCAGTCACGCGCCCAGTCCATGCTGGCGACCGACCATCGCGGCAACCGACTTTGACAGTCCGTGATTCTCCGCATGCCGGTCCCAATCCGCCACCGCTTCCAGCACCTGGTCAATCGAGTCGTCCACATGACGAACCGCCTGATCGTTTGCAAGTCGTCTCAAATCCTCGCGGGTCACCGCCCCGGCCTTCCCCATCACCCGTGCCGCGCGGAATCCCGAGGCCAGCGGATAGGTCGCCAGAGTCAGGTCGTAGGCGGGAGCAAGCGTCCAGCCGCCCGACTCATCCATGAGAAACGCGTGGTTCCGCCCGTGATCATCGTCGTTAGCAGCAGCGACGTTGAACACCGCTCGCCGGAAGATTTCCTCCACCGCACGTTGGTCGCCGGTCAGCGCACGGGTCAGCGCCATCAGGTCGGCATAGTCCAGCCCGTCACGCAGCGGAGTGTGAGTCAGGCCCGAGTAGGAATGCAGGTGCAGCCTGATTCCATCCGCCGTCCGATCAAAACGGCGGGTGAGAAAATGGCAGCCGCCCGCAGCTTCCAACAAGTGCGTCTGCGGCACATGGATCCCGGCCGCGCGGGCCATCGCCGCATAGGCGGCTTCGATCCTGCCCTCGCACAACACTGGCTCAGTGTCGAATTTCACCAACCAGTCGGCAAATCCAACAGGTGCTGGATCCTCCAGGCAAATCCGTGAGAAATCCTCCGAGATCGCCAGCAGGGCCTTGGGCTGCGCACCGCCGGGCGACATGCCGGAGCGGATCAGCTCCACCAGCACGTGACCGCTCTCACCACGCATCGCTTCCCGCGCAGCCTCTACCAGTTCGCCGAGTTCCACCATCAGGCCGTCATTGAAATCTACCGCATCCAGATCCGGACGGAATGCAAGAGCACCCATCTTGTGATTTCCCCGACAGGCGAGTTTCCGCAGAACGGTCACCCGGTTCCACGGAATACCGCGCTCTTCGAAATGCCGCCGCATGAGGCGCTCGCCCCACCAATCCGGCAAGGCATCTTGAAACAAACCATGTAGCCCGCCAAACGCCGGGGTGGGAGTCGTCACCGCGCCGATCATCGTATTGGGCAGATAGAGCGGGGACAATTCGCGCCTCCCTGCCCTCCACTGCTCGCTGTATTCGAAAAAAACCAGCCCGCGCTCATTCTGATAGAGGCGTCCGATCCGCTGCTCCACCTTACCGGTCCAAACCACTTCAAGCTCCATCGTGCCCACCTTTCCTGTCTCGACGCGGCGCCCGCTGACGTTCGGACATCTTCACCGCCTCGATCGACGGCATCGCTCCGGGCTGGCTGAACAATCCGCGCAACTCCCCATCCACTCCAAGCGCTACAGCGACCCGGATCAACCGCTGGAAGGATCCGTTTCCCTTCGCTTCCAGCAATTTCAGAGTGGAAATCGCGACGCCGGAGCGCTCGGCGAGTTCTTCCTGAGTCCAGCCCTTGGCAAGGCGCAGACACTTGAGCCGCTGCCCAACTTCCCGGGCCAACATCACAGGATTCCGCTGATTAAGAGCTTTTATTTTGTCCATTGAAGTACAATTAAGCCTTACAAGACAAAATTCCAACGATTAAAATGCGGAGACATAAATCCATGCAACCACACCCAAAATGACCATGATGGTCACAATCACAGCGAGCATCTTCCAAAACCTGCCGACTTGTTGGTCCATTTCGGAGGTTCCCAGCCGCGATTCACCGGACATTGCTTGCCAGATCCGATAGGGCAACCAGATCAATTGCAACAAGCAGCCCAGCGATTCTTCACTCATCAGCCTACCCCTGCGCCTGCATCCGTCCGAGCACTTCCTCGTAGGCTTCCATCACTCCACCGAGGTCGCGGCGGAAGCGGTCCTTGTCCATCTTCTCACCCGTCTTGAGATCCCACAGACGGCAGCCATCCGGGCTGATCTCGTCTGCTAGAACGATGACCGACGGGTCGGACGCAAGTCGGCCGAACTCGATCTTGAAGTCCACCAGCTTGAGCCCGCACTTGGCGAAGAAGTCGGTGAGGATGGAATTGATCGTGAGGGCGGATTTCCGCAAGTGGGCGAGATCCTCCGGCGTCGCGAGTCCCATCTCGCGGATGTAGTCGTCGTTGATGAGCGGGTCTCCCAGCTCGTCGGATTTATAGGAGAACTCGATGATCGGCTGGGAGAACGCGCGGCCTTCCGGCTCACCTGTGCGCTTGCAATAACTTCCGGCTGCTAGATTCCGGACGATCACCTCGACCATGAGGATGGTGACCTTTTTCACCTCCACATTGGTATCGTCGATTTTGCGGACGAAGTGCGTGGGGACCCCTGCCCTTTCGAGGAAACCGTAGATGAGTGTGCTGATCTCGTTGTTCAGGTGGCCTTTGTTTTCGAAGCTCGCCTTCTTCTCACCGTTGAATGCGGTGGCGTCGTTTTTGAACTCCATGCGCAGGGTTTCGGGGTTCTCGGTGGCCCACAAGCGTTTGGCCTTTCCTTCGTAAAGCGGTGTCATCCGAGAGTGGTAAAAGCACGCTCCGCCACGGTCAAGAGCGCTGCAAATGATTGCGCCGAAAACGAACATGTTTTGAGGTTCCGGGAATTCAACACTTGCAAGGTAACTTCTGGAGCTTAAAAAAGTGCAGCGAGATGGGAATGAGCAGGAGAAGCAACACGGCGGACACGTCGGAGGCCAAGTCAAGGGGCCTGCGAGCTCGTTCCCTGCCCACCACCCGGCCCTTCAGTGTGGCGGCACTCATCACCGCGCTGCTGATTTTGA
>JBOFET010000243.1:0-3477 GCA_051648225.1 Luteolibacter sp. | reverse complement strand
ATAGGTCTGTCCGGCGTCGCCGAAAGACGGCACATTGAACGGCACGTCCCGCAGCCAAACCGCGGAGAATCCGAGGTCCTCGGCGAGTTGCACGCGCTCAAGGTGCCGGTGCATGTCGGGAACGGGACTGCGTGAGTAGTTTTCGAGAGGCACCACCAGACCGATGCTCAGTCGATTCGCGCGGAATACGGAATTGTATCCCTTGTTGATCGTCTGGAACTCGGTTAGGTGGTGGTCTATCGTCGCAGTCATTTTCCCATGTGGCTCGGACTAAGCCTGATTCAATTTTCGATCACGACCTTGCCCATGCCTTTTCCACTCGAGAGACGTGCGTAGGCGTCGCCGACTTGGTCGAGTGAGTAGCGGTTCTCGTCGAGCACAGGTGTTAGTTTTCCGGCTTCGGCAATCTTGGTTAGATCACGAAGGATCTCGGCATGATCTTCGCGTTTGAAGTTGTGCAGCATCGGAATGAGCATGAAGACGACGTGAAGTGATAGGCCCTTGAAGTGGGCGACGGTGAGGTCGAGCTCGCACATCGAAACCGTCGTAGCAACATGACCATTGAGCGCGGCGGCATTGAATGAGTTTAGCATGTTCATGCCTCCCACCGAATCATAGACCACATCAAAGCCGGCACTTTGCGTGTGCTTGGCGACGTAGTCTGCGACACTCTCGGTCTTGTAGTTGATTCCAGTGGCACCCAGTTCTTCGATCAACGCCAGCTGCTTGTCACCACCACCGGTGGCATAGACCTCTGCGCCGAAGTGCTTGGCCAACTGTAGAGCCACGTGGCCCACACCGCCGGACCCGCCATGGACGAGGACTTTCTGTCCCGCCTTGACGCCCGCGCGGACGAGTCCTTCATAGGCGGTGATCGCGACAAGTGGCAAGGCGGCGGCCTCGCGCATGGAGAGGTTCTTGGCTTTGTGAGCAATCAACTTGCTATCGGCGACGATGTAGGCGGCCAAGGTGCCGGGCAGATCGGCCAGACCGCCAGCGCAGCCATAGACTTCATCGCCCACGGCGTATCCCACCACGCCTTCGCCGACTTCCTCGACCGTGCCGGCGAAGTCCATGCCGAGGAGCGCGGGGAGTGCGGGTGAAAGGGGTAAGTCCGGGCCCATGTTGCGGATCATGGTGTCGACGGTGTTGACGCTGGATGCGGCGATCTTCACCAGGACATGGCCGGCTTTGACTTCGGGTTTCGTGACTTCGGAGGCTTCGAACACGGAGTCAGGTCCGTAGGTTTTGAGGAGCATTGCTTTCATGAGGTTGTCTTTCTTTGTTTGGATGGATGGGTGAGATCAGTTGATTTCCTGGACTTTCATAACCAACTCTTCCCAGTTGCGTTGGTTTTCAAGATCATGTTCGAGGCCTTGTTCGTCGGCGATGGTGAAGCGCTTGATCGCGGGGGTTTTGCTGGTGGCCTGATAGAGCCAGTAAGCTTCGGCTTTGAGGGCTTCATCAATGGGCTTGTCGATCGATTCATAAACCATTTGTTTGCATGCATTGATAGACTCCGCTGGGAACTTGGCGATGCGCTTTGCGAGGTTGTCGACGTAGGGTCCGATCGCGTCGGGATCGAGAGCCTTGTTGATCGTGCCGTAGGCTTCCGCTTCGTCGGCGTCGAAGTCGCGAGCGCTGAGGATGATTTCGAGAGCCCGGCCCAGACCGGTCTGGCGCGCCATGCGGGAAGCCCCTCCGCCGCAGGGGAGGATGCCCATGCCGACTTCCATTTGCATCATCTTGTATTTGCCGCGGGCTGCGAAGCGCATGTCCAGGGCAAGTGCCAGCTCATGTCCACCACCACGGGCGAATCCTTCGAGTTTGGCGATGGTGGCTTGCGGGACTTTGCTGATCCGCTCGCACACGGCTTGAAGGTCAAGGAGCTGGGCCTCTTCACGCGAAACCGCTTCGGTGGACATGTCCTTGAGGAGTTCGGTATCGTAGTGGCACACCCAGATTTCCGGGTTGGCGGATTGGAAAACGACGACCTTGGTGTTGCGGTCGCGCTCCAAACGCATGGCGAGGCTGTTCAAGTCGGCGAGCATTTCCTGACCCTGGACGTTGACGGTTCCGAAGTTGAAGGTGACGGTGAGAATGCCTTCGTTTTGTTCTGTAGTGAATGTCGTGAATCCTGCGTATTTCATGATTTAAAGTGGTTGGAGGTGTTTGGTTTCCTCAACGACAATATTGGTTCTGGACAATTTGTGAAACGAGTTATTCAAATTGCTTCCATGAGCAAAACGAATAGGTCTCCTTTCAAGTTGGATACCGACCTTCTGAGTCTCCGGGCACTGGTGGCTGTGGTGGAAGAGGGAGGATTTTCCGCGGCGGCGAATCGAGTGGGCCGTACGCAATCGGCAATCAGTCTGCAGATCGCAAAACTGGAGGAGCGGCTGAACACCACTCTGCTAGAGCGGACGAGTCGATCCATGAGTCTGACACCCTCGGGAGAAATCTTTCTCAGCTACGCACGGAGGATTCTGGAGCTGACGGATGAAGCGGTGCTCGCTGTGACCGCGCCGGAGGAGGGCTCATTGTTGCGGGTCGGGTTTGCGGAATACCTCGCGCCCCAGCACCTGCACTCGGTGCTCGCCCGTTTTCGCCGCGCGCACCCGAATTGTGAACTGCGCCTGGTGCTCGGTCTCGGTGGAGAAATGTTAGATTCGCTTGATCGAGGCGAACTGGATGTGGTGTTCTCCGGTCCGGATCGTGACGGAGGGCAAATTCTCTGGCACGAACCCCTCGTTTGGACGGGGCATAGCAAGGCCTGTGAAGATCCGAAGGAAGCGTTCGAACTTCTCCTGTTTCCCGCACCTTGTATCTATCGACAGATCGCCTTTGACTCACTTGCGAAGGCAGGCAGGGCCTGGAAGGTCGCCCTCAACGCCAACTCAACTCAAGCGATCCAATCGGCGGTGCGTGCAGGAATGGGAATCGGTTTGCTGCCCGCCTCATCGGTTCTGGATGACATGCCAATCCTCGAGGTTGGCATGCCCAAATTGTCTAACACTTCTTTGGTGAGTTACACGGCACCGGATCTTTCCAGTCCCTACGCACAACGCTTCACCGATTTTCTCCTCGCCTGCATCGAGGACAGTGTTGGAAAATCCATCATCTTCCTGAACCGGGAAAAAGCCGATCCGCCGGAGAGAAAAAACCGCCCGAAAAGCGAACAACCCCTTTTTCCCCCGCCTGCGGTCCGGCCACCGGCTCTTTCAACGGCCTTCACCGGGAAAGCAATTTCCTAGCAATCACAGGCCCAGGCCTGATCGCCCGCAAGTAGCCGGAACCTTACAAGCGGTCGTAGTCCACCATCGCTCGCCCCCTTGAACCTCCCCCCCTTGCACCGAACTACCCCCTCCGCACCCTCATCAGTTTATTCATGAAACCTTTCCATTCACACACCATCTTCGGGTTCCTCCTAACATTCGTTTCATTCGTTTCCGCAGAAACGGTGCCGACTCCCGCAAA
>JBOFET010000242.1:0-13420 GCA_051648225.1 Luteolibacter sp. | reverse complement strand
AAATGCCGCCCGCCATGAAAAAGAAACCGGTAGTGCTGATCATTCGCGACGGCTGGGGTGTGAACCCCGGGGGTAAGGAAACCGCCATCAAGGATGGAAATGCGACCCTGCTCGCGAAGACGCCGTTTCACGAAGTGATGTTTTCGAAGTATCCCAAAGGCTTCCTGAGTGCGTCCGGCCTCGATGTGGGGCTGCCACCCGGACAAATGGGCAATTCCGAGGTCGGCCATCTCAATCTCGGTGCCGGGCGCATCGTTTATCAGGACCTCACCCGCATCAACAAGGCGATTGAAGAAGGCACACTCGCGAAAAATCCCGTGTTCGCCGACTCGCTCGAAAAGGCCAAATCCAGCCGCCTGCATTTCATCGGCCTCGTTTCCGACGGCGGCGTCCACAGCCACCAGGACCAGCTTATCGCCATGGTAAAACTGGCGAAAAAAGCCGGGGTGAACGACATTTTCATCCACGCCATCACCGACGGTCGCGACACTTCACCGACCGGTGGCCAGGCCTACATCGCCAAGGTCGAGGACGAGGCTGCCAAGTGCGGCGCACACGTCGCCACTGTCATCGGTCGCTACTTCGCCATGGACCGCGACAAGCGCTGGGACCGGGTGAAACTCGCGTGGGATGCCATCGTGTTAGGAAAAGGTGAGAAGCGCGACGTGCTCGCGAGCGAGGCCGTGGCCGACTACTACCGCCTCGACAAAACCGACGAGTTCATGCCGCCGATGATCTTCAACGAGCCGGACACCCAGCGCGTCCGGGATGGCGATGTGGTGCTGTTTTTCAACTTCCGCTCCGACCGCGCGCGCGAACTATCAGAAGCATTCCTCCACACGGACTTCGATGGCTTCGACCGCGAGGCCACGCCGAAGGTGAGCTTCGTCACTCTCACCCAGTATGATGAGAAATACGACTGCCCGGCGATTTTCTCCGCGCAGACACTCTACAGGGTGCTCGGGCAGACCGTCTCCGACGCGGGCAAGACCCAGATGCGCATCGCGGAGACCGAGAAATATCCGCACGTCACTTACTTTTTCAATGGCGGTGAGGAAGTCGCCTATCAGGGAGAGGACCGCTTCATCATTCCGTCGCCCAAGGACGTGCCGACCTATGATTTCAAGCCGGAAATGAGCGCCCAACAGGTGACCGACACCGTCGTCGCCAAGCTCAAGGACTACGACATGGTCATCCTCAACTTCGCCAATCCCGACATGGTCGGCCATACCGGCGTCGTCGAAGCCGCGGTGAAAGCCTGTGAGGTCATCGATGCCGACGTGAAAGCCATCGTCCAGGAAACCCTCCGCCTCGGTGGCAAGCTGCTCATCACCGCCGACCACGGGAACTGTGAATACATGCGCAACGACGACGGCTCGCCTAACACTGCGCACACCACCAATCTGGTGCACGTCTTCTACGTCGCCGCCGATGCGGACGAATACACCGTTAGGGACGGCATCCTTGCCGATGTCGCACCTACGCTATTGGAAATGCTTGGTGTGCCCAAGCCGAAGCAGATGACCGGCAAGAGTCTGTTGGTGAGCAAGGCGAAGAAAGTCGCGAAAACCCTCGTGAAAACCACCGCCGCGCCCGTGAAGACACGGGTGACTGCAAGGAAATCCGTGGTTAGAAAACCAAAGGGCAAGGGATCCCAAAAGTGGTCCCGGTGAGACGATGATCCAAAGGAGCTGTCTACTAACCGTGAACTAACGCCTCCTCGAAGGCGGCAATGATGGTTTCTAGCGGTTCCAAGCCGCAGGACACGCGAAGCAAGTTGGCGGAGACGCCACAGCCCTCGGCCCACTCCAGTTCGTGGTAATGGGCGAGCAGCGTGTAGGGGCAGACGAGGGTGAAGATGGTGCCGAATCCGGGGCCTTTGCTCAGGCGCAGCGCGTCGTAAACCTTCGGTGCCTTTTTCGGATTCTTCAGAACGAAGGACATTAGCCCGCCGTAGCCACCGCCGCTGCGCATCACTGCTTCATAGTTCGCCGTGTGGGTGAGTGAGGGATGCCAGACTTCCGCGATGGCAGGATGATTGACCAGCCACGAGGCAAGCGCTTGGCCGGTGGCGTTCACGGTCTTCATGCGCTTGGAGTAGCCTTTTAGATTCGAAAGCAGGACCTCCGCATCGGAAATGTAAAGTGGTGCGCAATCGGCAGCATCCGCCTTGAGCGACTCGCGTAGGGCATTCGCGACGGGCGAGGACGCACGTACGGAGGCCATCCCGCCCATCACATCACCTTCGCCGGATATCCATTTGGTTAGGCTTCCTGTCACCACGTCTGCGTAACGGAGCGCATCGACATTGAGCGGACTTGCCGCGGAGTCGTCCACAATGAGGGGCGTGCCGCTGTCTTCGCAAGCTTTCGCCACGCGATGCAAATCGACGGTGCGAAGCAGGGGATTACTGGGGACTTCCGTGAAAACGCCGGCGAACTCACCCTGTCGGATACGCATGAGTGCTTCATCGAAGGACTCGCCCGAAGCGTCATTCAGATAGACCACGCCGTGACCGAAAAGATCCTGCACCTTGAGCGAGTCCACGTAGGGGAACTCCAGCTGCAGGGTCTTCTTGCCCGCGTGCATTCCGGGAAGCGCGCGCAGCACGGCAGTCACCGCCGCCATGCCGCTGCTGAAGACGAACATGTGGTCCGGTGCCGCTCCGGTAAACTTGGATAGAGAGCGGGTAATCAGGTGGGACTTGGACCCAGTGCGCATGGCCCCGTCCAAAAAGTCCTGCGCCTGGCGGCTGCTAACAACCTCTCCGGTGAACCGCCAGTAAGAGTCGGCATCCGCCTTGGCCTTGGTGGGCACGACGAGGACCTGGAGTCCGTGGAAATCGGTGATTCTAACGGCTGTCTGTGACATGCGTTCCACCCACCGGTGGGCGCGCTGCACGGAGGCCCGAGTGGCCAGCACGATGACTTCCTCGTGTTCGGTGGCGACTTCCGCCCTGGCAGCGGCGAAGAGGCGCTCCACAACGGGATGTTTGAAAAACCGGGGATAGCCGGTGCGCATGCGTTTGATGACTTTTTCCCGGCCCTCCTCATAGCCCACCACCGAACTCCAAGTCGGCAGGCAGACCGAGCATGCATGAGGGGAATCCGGCAGCGGCAGCCCCAGATCCTTGTCCTGCCATGCCGGTTCGGCTGATAGGTCACGCGTCACGCGCCCTCCATGCCTCGCCGGGGGACTAAGGGCAAGCCGGATTCACCTCGAAGATCGAACAAATCCGCCCAAGCATTTGAAAATCCAGCAATTAGGTGGACCGGCAGCTTCGTTCTATGGCTCGGAGGGCGTGGAAAGATCGGCGCCGGAGAGGATCTGACGGCCGCTGTTCTGGGAGACCGAGTTGGCGGAGTAGGCATCCGCTGGCAGTCCCCGCTCCAGAACCAGTCCGGGTCCTAGGTTGGAAACGGCTTGATTCGAGACGACCGGCAGCTTGGCGGCGGCGGAGCGGATCACAAGACCCCCGAGAAGATTCGCCCGCGCGGTGTTTCCGGAAACCCTGCCAGAGCCGCCGCTCGCAAGCACTAGGCCGAACTCGCGGTTGGCGACGAGTTGATTTCCTTCGATGGTGGCCGAGGCGAGTCCGTTGTCAGCGTGGATTCCGTTTCGGCTGTTAGATTCACACCGGTTATTCGTTAGAATGACGGCGGCCCCATCCCAGGACTCGATGCCGTGCTCGAAGTTGTTCAAGGATTCACTGTCTCTCACTTCCAGCGTGCTGCCGGGGCCGATGGCGGCGATTCCGTTCCATCCATTGTCAGCGAAGCGGCTGCGACTGATCGATGCCTGTCCGCCCTCGACTACGGCCAGTCCGTGGCCGCTTGCTTCGGTGAACCGGCAATCGACAAACGAAGCCGTGCCGCCGCGGACCGTGGCGGCGGAGTAACGCTCGGTGCCGACCGCGAATGATTCGTGGCGGAAGGTGACACCGCTGACGCGCGCTCCCCGCGCGTCCGGCCCGATGGTGATGACACTGCCGGTTTCCGGCGGGCATTCGATGCGGGTTTCCGCAAATCCCGCGCCTTGGATCTCGACGCCTGCGTTGATCGAAAGCGGGCCTTTCCATACCGCTGCTCCAATCACGATGCGGTCACCGTCCTGAGCGGCTGCGAGCGCTTCGTTCGGAGTATCGAAATCCCCGGGGACGCGCAGCGTGCGGGTGTAGCTGGCGAGTTTTTCCAAGAGTGCGGCGATTTGCGCATCGGCTGGGGCGAGCGATTTGGCTTCGCGCAGCCAGTCGAGCGCTTGTTGGTCGAATTGCCCGTGGTCGCGGGCTGCGGCCATTTTGAAAAGTTCGGCGGCTTTCGCCCGGTCTGCTTTGGACTTTTCAATCGCAGCGACGGCGTCCGCGAGGATGGAGTTCGCGTCCGCATCGACTGAGCTTTTGGCGAGCAGTTCGCGCGCTCTGGCGGCGGCGAGTTCCCAGTCCTTCCTGTCGAGTGCTTCGTGGGCGGCTGCCAAGGCGACGGCTCTGGCTTGGCTGGAGCGGGCGGCGGCGATGGCTGCGAGGATGTCGGTGGCCTCCTTTTCACCTGGAAAGCGATCAAGCACCTGGCGGGCGGAGGTGGTAGCTTCTTCGAGACGGCCGCTCTCGAGTTCGGCGATGGCTTGGCCGGTCCAGTAGCCGATGAATTGCGTATATTCTTCCGACATGCCTGCCTCAATGCTGCGCCGACCGCGCTTGGCAAGGTCTGATCCGGGCGAAAGTGTCTCGACTTCGGAAAAGGCGGTGGCGGCGTCTTGCCAGCGGCGGTTTTCAATAAAAGCGGCTCCCTGGCGCTCCAGAAAGGCCAGCCGGATCAGCCGCCGTTCTTCGATGGCCTGTTCGTTTTTCAGATAGATCCAGCCGCCGCCGGCTGCTCCCGTTAGGAAAATTAGAAACCATGCGAAGTAGGACAGCCCGCGGCTTGCGGGGCGGGCAGTTCGTTCACCCTCCGTCCCGGATTCGGCGACGGTTGGAGTGGTTGCCAGCACTGGCGGATCCGGCGGTTTGGGTGGCAGCGGAGGAGCCGCCACTCCCATCGCCTCGAGGTGTTCCTGCACGGCGGCGAGCGCCTGGTCGAACTCGATGAGTCCTTTCTGATAGTGGTCCGCGAGCGTGTCGCTCGAGGCGCTGCGGACCATCGCGGCGATGTTTTCGCGGGCGCCTTTGAAATCGGCTAGGTAGGGACGCGGGTCTTCCGCGGATCCCAGTCCGAGGATTTTGCGGGCGTCGGCGATGTTCATTTCCGTGAGGGGGTGGATCGACCTAACCGACAAAGCGCTGGACGATGGGCATGCGCCGCCCGATGCCGAAGGCTTTGGAGGTGACGCGGATGCCGGGTGCCGCCTGGTGGCGCTTCCACTCGTTTAGGTCCACCCGACGCTGGATCCAGCGGACGGTGGTTTCCTCGAATCCGCGGGAAATGATTTCATCCGAAGAGAGCTGGTGCTCGACGTAGAGTTCCAGAATCGCGTCGAGAGTCTCGTAAGGCGGCAGGGTGTCCTGGTCCTTTTGATCGGGGCGGAGCTCGGCGCTGGGCGGCTTGTCGATGGTGTTCCAAGGGATGATTTCCCGCTCGCGGTTGATCCAGCGGGAGACCTCGTAAACCTTGCATTTCGGCAGGTCGGAAATCACGGCCAGTCCACCGCACATGTCGCCGTAAATGGTGCAGTAGCCCACCGCAAGTTCGCTCTTGTTCCCGGTGGTGAGAAGCAGGTGGTTTTCCTTGTTAGAGAGTGCCATGAGCATCAGTCCGCGCAGGCGGGCCTGGATGTTTTCCTCGGTGACGTCTTCCGGTTTCCCTTCGAAAACGGGCTGCATGGTCGCTTTGACCGCTTCAAATGCATTTCTGATCGGTACCTCGTCGCAGCGGATGCCGAGGTTCCTGGCCAGCGCGAACGAATCATCCACACTTCCTCGCGACGAATACGGGCTGGGCATGGTCAGTCCGCGGACGTTCTCCGGCCCGAGCGCGTCGGCCGCGATCGCGGCGGTGAGCGCGGAATCGATCCCGCCGCTGAGGCCGAGGCAGACGCTGGTAAATCCGCATTTCGTCACGTAATCGCGCACGCCGAGCACCAGTGCCTGATAGAGCTGGCGGGCATCACCGGAGTCGAGCGGAGCGTCACGTTCGATAAGAGAAAACGGATCGACTACCTCGCATGTTTCCTCGAATCCGGGGAGCTGGGCGACGAGGCCGCCGTTCGCATCGGTGACGAGTGAGTGACCGTCGAAGACGAGTTGGTCGTTCGCGCCGATGGAGTTGCAATAGACGACCGGCACCTTCGCCTTGCGGGCGACTCCGCCGATCATCGCCCGCCGGAGGAGGGGTTTTCCGAGGTGGAATGGGGAGGCGCTGAGATTGAGTAGCAGGTCGATGCCTTTTGCCGCAAGTTCGTCCACCGGATCGCGGTCGTAGAACGGGCGCTGGAGGTAGTCCTCCGTCCAGATGTCCTCGCAGATGGTGACGCCGATGCGGTGGCCTTTCCAAAGAATCGGCTCGCTGGAATCCCCGGGTTCGAAGTAGCGGCGCTCGTCGAAGACGTCGTAGGTTGGAAGCAGAGTTTTCCACACGCGGTGCTGGATTTCTCCGTTTTCCAGCCAGGCGGCGGCGTTGCGAAACGGTTTGCCGGGATGAGCGGGGTGGTGATGGTCCACATAGCCGACGAGCAGCGGCACCTCTCGGATCTCCCCGGCGAGGTAGTCGAGCGCCTGCAAGCACTTTGGCACGAACTGGGATTTGAAAACCAAGTCCCGCGGCGGGTAGCCGACGAGAGACAACTCCGGTGTGACGACCAGCTCGGCCCCCGCTTCGAGGCACTCCCGATAGGCGGCGAGGATGCGCTTCACGTTGCCGGGGAAATCTCCGATGACAGCGTTGATTTGGGCGATGCCTACTTTCATGGGTGCCTTGAGAAAACACCTCTCATGGCCTCTCGCAAAAGAAAAAATCATTTTTCCAGTCCGCACCGCCCATCCGGGTTCACTCGGATTGCCCCGGGATTCTGGCGACGAGGTAAATCGGGTCATCTTCAGCCACTTCCACGGAGATCAAGTCGCCCGCGCGATCCAACATCCGCCGACAGTCAGGGGAGAGGTGCCTCACTTTGAGCCGTTTCCCGAGCTTCTTGTAGCGTCCGGCCAGTGACTTAATCGCCTCGAGACCGGAGAGGTCGCAGACTCTCGCGTCGTGGAAATCCAGCACGACCGACGGCGGATCGTTCTTTGGGTCGAACTTTTCGGCGAAATCCCTGACCGAGCCGAAATACAGCAAGCCCTCCAGCCGGTAAATCCGTTTTTCAATCCCTTCCTCGACGACAGACAGCCGGACGTGCTTCGCGCTCTTCCAAGCGAAGACCAGCGCGGAAAGAATCACCCCGCTGATGACGGCCGCTGCCAGATCGTGCCAGACCGTGATCGCGGTGACTGCCACCACCACCAGACCATCGCTGAGCGGCACCTTGCCAATCGTCTTGAAACTCGTCCACTCGAAGGTCGCGATCACTACCACGAACATCACGCCGGTCAACGCGGCGATCGGGATCCGATCAATCAATGGGGCTCCCACCAGAATGAAAGCGAGCAGCGCGGAAGCCGCGATCACACCTGACATTCTGCCGCGCCCGCCCGAGCCGATGTTGATTAGACTTTCGCCGACCAGTGCGCAGCCGCCCATGCCTTTGAACGCACCGGCGACGATGTTGGAAAACCCCAGCGCCAGAGCCTCGCGGTTACCCTTGCCCCGGCTTTCGGTTAGCTCGTCGATGAGTTGCAGCGTCATCAGCGTCTCGATGAGGCCCACCAACGCCAGAATCAACGCGTAGGGTGCGACAAATTGCAGCGTCTCCCAAGTCATCGGCACACCAGGCCAATGCAGCGTCGGCAGTGTCCCCTGCACGCTGGAAAGATCACCCACCGTCTGGGTGGGTAGCCCGATGGCTCCTATCAGGCTGACCCCTAAAATGGCCACCAGTGACGATGGCACCCTTTTCGTGAAGCGCGGCAGCACATACACGATCACCATGGTCAGTGCCACCAGTCCGAGCATGATCACCAGTGCGGATCCTTGTAGCCAATCGCCCACCACGGCACCCTCGCGCTGCCGGAACATTTTTAACTGGGAAAGGAACACCACGATCGCCAGCCCATTGACGAATCCCATCATCACCGGGTGAGGCACCAAGCGGATGAGGCGGGCGAGTTTCAGAACTCCGATCAGCAGCTGGATCAGCCCCATCAGGATCACCGCCAGCAGTAGGTATTCGAATCCTGCGCCCTCGCCGCCGCGTTGGTTTCCTTCCGTCACCAGCGCCACCATCACCACCGCCAGCGAGCCCGCAGCGGAGGAAATCATGCCCGGCCTGCCGCCGAGTGACGCCGTGATCAGGCAGACGATGAATCCCGCATAAAGTCCGGAGATCGGCGGCACCCCAGCCACGAACGCGAAGGCGATCGATCCCGGCACCAGCGCCAGCGCCGTTGTTAGTCCAGCCAGCGCGTCATCTCTCCAGCAGCCACGTTTTTTTTGAAATAACTGAGAGAACATCCTTTAAAACAGTCAGGGAAGAACGTGGTGAAATCGAATGTGGGGGAAATACAACACCCGGAACCAAGCCTCGTCGGTGGAAATGCGTCAAGCTCCAGCTTGCGATGATTCGGTAAAACCAGAGACGAATCATTCGATGTTAGATTGTTCCCTCTGCGGGTGAACTTGCATTCAAGCGAAACCACGGAACGGAAATCCACCCCACTCAGATCGGAATCTCTGAATTCTCGACTCTGGCATTTTTCCAGTCTTCGCTTATCACTCCCGCATGAAAAATTTTCTTGTCTGGGTTTGCGCTCTCACTTCGCTTCACGCAGATCCGATCCGAGATTTTTGGTATGATGGTGCGGAAGTCAGTTCGTTCAAACTCGACCAGTCCCGGTATGGCAAAAACCATCCCGGACACGCCGAGCTCATTTTTGTCACTGAGCCGTTTCTCGACGGCAAACAAGTGAAGGATGAAGGTGGCAAGACCGGATCCACTTCCGTGCTCAAGCTCAACACGCTCACCACCTTCAACACCGGCATCTATTCCTATCGCACCATGACGAGTACTTTCCGGCCCATTGACATCGAGAAATTTCCCCACGCCCTCAAATCCGTAACCACCATTCAGGACTGGTGCGGGCAGGCGTTCCAGCAACTGAACTATCGGGATAAAAGCTGGAATGCCGAACTCAGATCCTACTTCGAAGATGTGGCGGACGCGGATCTGAGTCTCGGGAATGGCTTCATCGAGGATGAGCTTTGGGTGACCCTTCGCCTCGATCCTAAGAAGCTACCACTCGGAAATGTGTCGATTCTGCCCGGTGCCGTTTTCACCCGCTTTGCGCACAAACCTCTGCAGGCGGCCAAGGCGAGCGCCTCATTGTCCCAATCGGACGGCATCACCATTTACACGTTAGACTATCCATCTCTGGAGCGAACCCTCTCGATCCACTTCGATACGGCCTTCCCCCACGTCATCAGGAAATGGACGGAAAAAACTCCATCAGGAATCACCACTGCCACCCTTGAAAAACGGCTGATGAACCTGCGCTACTGGGAGATGCAAGATCCCAAGGATTCATCGGAAAGAAAGAAGCTCGGACTGGAACCGGTGGCCGATTGATGGCGGCCTAACAGGCCTTTTCCCCCGATTTTTTGTAATGTCATGAACAAGATATTCTCAGCCGGGGGATCTTCGGAAAAAATGTGCGACAAGTTTCAAGTTTGCAGATGCAGGCCGCGTAGTTAGCCTGCTCCTATGCCGAAACCCACGGAAACCATCGCCCACTGCCATGCTTGCGGAAGCCCGATGAATGTGGCGGCGGTGGCTCCATTTTCCAATGTGGAGTGCCCGACTTGCGGTGAGCACACGCGGGTGAAGCGCGAGTTCGGACCCTACACGCTTGTCCGGCGTCACGCGGTGGGTGGCATGAGCATGGTGTTCGTGGCGCAGGATAAGACCCTGGGCCGCGAGGTGGCGCTGAAGATCCTGAGTGAGGATTTCTCCGCCGATGAGCGCCGGATCGCGGCGTTCGAAGAGGAGGCGCGGATCACCGCTTCGTTTAGCCATCCCAACGTGGTCCGCGTGCTCACCACTGGCAAGGCGTTCGACCGGTTTTACATCGCGATGGAGCTGGTGCCCGGCGGGCACTTCGAGCACCAGATCCGGGAACGCGGAAAGATCCCGGAGCTGGAAATGCTGCCGCTCGCCATCGAAGTGGCGCAGGGCCTCAAGGCGGCTCATTCCGCAGGGTTGATCCACCGGGATGTGAAGCCGGGGAATATCCTGCTCGATGCAGAGGGCCATGCGAAGTTGGTAGATTTTGGACTCGCGCTGGTGACACAGGGAGGAAAGGCCCAAGCTGCCGAGCTTTGGGCGACGCCGTACTACGTTCCGCCGGAGACGATCGAGGGCTTCCCGGAGGATTTTCGCTCGGACATCTATGCCTTCGGAGCGACGCTCTATCATGCACTGGCAGGTAGGCCGTCCTGTGGCCAAGAAACCATGGTGACAGATGCCTTGCGGGAGGCGAAGAAACACATCACGCCGCTCGGTGAGGCGGAGCCGCAGCTTTCGGTCGAAGTCTGCCGCATCGTGGACAAGGCGATGGCCTACGATCCAAGCGAGCGATTTGCGTCCTATGACGAACTGATTTCGCGGTTGGAAAGCGCACTCAAGCGACTCAGCTCCGGACAAGCGGGCAAAGTGGAGACGCATGCGAGTGTGGCGAGGCGCAGGGCGAAAAAGAGGCGGAGTGAACTCGTTGTTCTATCCGTTTCCGGACTGGCTCTGCTAGGCGCGATCGCAGGTGGAGTCTGGTGGATCACCCGGGACTCCTCCCCACCGGTGGCGACCATTTCCGAACCCACCGAAGTCGCTCCGGTCCTCCCGGAATCGCCTCCTGCGACTGCGACGGATATCGCGAAAAACTATCGTGAAGCGCGGGCCGCCGTGGAGTCGGGTGAATTCAACAAGGCCGCCGCCGGATTTGTGAAACTGCGGGAAAATCCCAGTGTGCAGGAACCCACGCGCACCTGGGCCGCCGTCGAGGCGGTGGTGGCCTGGTATCTGGCGGGAAGCTCCGGAGAAGCGAGGAAAGAGGCGAAGGCGGCTCTTGAGCACATCGCGTCGCTCGATGGAGGTGCCCCGCAGGTAGGCGAGGCGCTGGAAGGAGTGTTAGAAGAGCTGGGGCGACTGCCAGCCATCCCGGCGACTGACATCAAGGCGTCCGAAACCGGCCCTGCGCGGGTCATCGCATGGATGCTTGCGGGGCTGAAGAACTGGGAGCAGGGAATGTTGGACGAAGCGGCGAAGTGCTTTTCCGCAGTTGCCACTTCGAAAACCACGGGTGACGAGCAGTGGCTCGGGCTCTATCAAAAGCTCGCGCAGACCTATCTCGCCGACAGGGAAGCACTCTCAGCCGGAGTTTTCAAAGCGCTTCCACCCACGGTCGCGGATTGCAAAGTGGCAGTCGCCGAGCTTGATGAAATTCTGAAACGCCTAGGAACTCGCAGTCGTGCGAAATACAACGTGAGAGCCTGGCAACTCGACATCGCGAGGCATGCGAAACTGCTTGCCTCGCAGACCGCCGTGCCGCCCGAGCCGACGGCCCCGGCATGGAATCCCGCAGAGGTGATGGCGAAGGTGGAGAGCCTGTCAAAGGAATGCCGGTTTATCGAGGCTACGGCTTTGCTCAAGTCCTTCTCCGACGCGCCTCCAGATGCGACTCGTGACTCACTCCTTGCTCTAACTGAGTCGGCCTCGGCCTTCTTGGTGGACTTGGAAAAGGATCTCGCGGCGCAGCCGGCGAGCGGCGAGTTCGCCTTGGAATCCGGGGAAATCGTGCGGACAATCACTGCGGAAAAAGCCGGGGAGCTCGTGGTCACCGACGGCGAGATGCAGCGACGCCCGGCCGAGTGGCGCGAATTCACGGCGGAAGCGCTAATCGGGTTGCACCGGATGTTAGTAAAGAATTTGGACAATGAGACGGAGCGTCTGCGCCGCCACGAGAGTGCGATTTCCTACAGTTGGCTTGCCGGGGGCCGCGAGCATGCTCTGGCTGCTGCGGCTGCCCTGGCTCAGACCAGCCCGGAGTTCAAGCAGCGCTGGGAAGCCATTGCCAGCGGCTTGCCTCAGTGAGTCAGAGCGATTTCAGATAGGCCAGCAGTTGATCCACCTGCGCGTCGGTTAGGTGAGAGTAAGGAGGCATCGCGGCGGCGTATCCCTTGACGATTCTCTGGTGGGGCAGCCTGATGGAGTCACGCAGATAGGCTTCGTCCGCGAGGGTGGTCGTGTCGTCGGAAAACACTCTGGCAGAATGATAGACTCCGTGAAGGTTGGGCGCGATCTGGGCGGAGCCAAGCTGGTGGCAGGCCGCGCAGCCTTGGCTGACGAAAAGCTTGCCGCCATCTGCCGCCGCCGAACCCTTGCCAGCGGGTTCTGCGACCAGAAAACCAATCGCCAGGCAGGCGAGGATGAAGGTCGCGAAAATCGAAAGTAGCCAATGCCGGAATCCATAGCGTGAGTTCATCAGCCACTTCACGGTGACGAGTGTGACGATGATTACGCCGAGGATCGGCACGGTCCGCGAGGTGCTGGTGAGCTGGGGGAAGTGGGCGCTGAGCATCATGAACAGCACCGGGAAGGTCATGTAGTGGTTGTGCATGGAGCGCAGCTTCGCCTGTTTTCCATAGTTCAAGTCGTGAGGTAGTCCTGCTAGAAGGGACTTCATGAACTTCTTCTGATTTTGAATGATGTGGATGAAGACGTTCGCCGACATCGCCGAGCCAAGCATCGCGCCGATCTGGAGAAACACGGCGCGGCCATTGAAGAACTGGTCGAAGTAGGCTGCTGCGGCGAGGATCAGGGCGAGGGTGAGCGGCACGGCGAGCAGCGGATGTTCCTTGAGTTTCGACCGCCAGACCCCGTCGTAAACGAGCCACCAGGCGAGGATGCCGCCCGCGCTCAGGCTAACGGCTCTCCAGCCTTGGAGGTCAATGCCTGCCGGGTTGAGAAGAGAGGAGCCGCCGTGCAGATAGAAGACGGAAATCATCAGCAGGACACCGCTGATCCAGGTGGTGTAGGACTGCCACATGAACCAGTGCAGCGGCACTGGGATGGCGGATGGCTTGATGACCCGTTTTTCCAAATGAAAGACGCCGCCGCCGTGCAGCATGTCGAGGTGGCCGAGCAGGTCGGGATTTTTTTCCTCCGGCTTCGGAGCGATCAGGTTCAGCTCCATCCAGGTGAAGAGGATCGAGTTCCCAATCCACATGATCGCCGCGAGGACGTGGACGAAACGAAACACCACTCCCAGCCATCCTGCGATCTCAGACTCCACGCTCGGAAAGAAGCACACGACATACCGACCTCCAAGCAATAACCCGCGGCA